>CAIMTB010000144.1 GCA_903844265.1 uncultured Verrucomicrobiota bacterium | reverse complement strand
CCGGCTTCGAGCAGCACGCGGTATCTTTCAGCGGCTTTGAAGAGGTCGAGCTTGGGCAGGTCGGTAGCTCCTGCCGGGGGGAGTGCATATCGTCGGGCCCCGATCTGGGCCATCAGGTCCATCTCGTGTTTTGCACGTTCCACGCCCTTCGCCCGTCGGGCGTCGTCATCGACGATCCAGTCGGGGAACCCGATGGCGCCCTCGACGGTAAGGCCGGCGTCGGCGATCCGCTGGCGAAGCTCCTTGGGCGTGCCGCCGTTTTTCACGAATTCCTGGACCGCGTCGACCCAAGGCTCGATGCCGTCGTATCCTGCCTTCGAGGCGACCTCGATTTCGCGGGTGATACCGATTTTTTGACCGCGGATCGTGGCGGTATTGAGGCAGAAGCGAAACGGGGCGACTGCGGGCTTTGAGGTTGGGTTCTCGGCGCGGGCGGCAGATGGGGACTGCAGGGCGAGGGCGATTCCCGCGATGGCGCCGGTTTGGGCCAACGCCTGTCGACGCGTCAGGTTTCGTTCATTCATGATTCCTTCGACTAACCGAATCGGTCCGAACTGGCGAGCCCGGATTCCACGGAGTGCCAGAGTGCTTGGGTCGTGCGGGTCGAGAGGTGCAACATCTGGATCGGTTGGCATTGAAACCGTTGCATTGACCCATGTGAGGGTCAAAGTGGAGGGGTCTGGGGAGGACGCACTATCATGATTTCATCTGGGCTAAACCGTTGTGCTTTTTTTGGTTTCGTTCGACTGGGTCGTTTCTTGGCGCTCGGGGGCCTATTGTTGGGAGGTTGTTGTCTCCTTCTGTCGTCCGTGAATGCGGCTTCAGTACAATGGGCTGGGGGCGGGGGGAGCACCTCGTGGCATGTCGCTGCGAACTGGAGCACGAAGTCTGTTCCCGGGACGGCTGACGACGTGACCTTGGGGGCCGGTGTGATCGTCGTGTTCGAGTCGGGTTCGACATCAATCCGGAGTCTGCAGTCTGCGGGAACGCTCCGGATAACGGGCGGGTCCTTGCGAGTGACTGCGGGAGGCTCGGCGGTTTCGGGTCCGTTGGAACTGGTGGAGGGATCTTTGGAAGCTGCGGGGACGAACACCGTATTCACCGCCTCGGGTCCGGTCACGCACAGTGGCACGGGCCTCAGGGCCGTCGGCGGTGCATCCATCATCATGCCGCAATTGACGAGCCTTGTGGAGAGTCAGTCTGGGGACCTGAACCTGACCGCCGATGGCGCGAACTCGCTGATCCAATTGTTGGGTGTGACGTCCTCGAGGGTGTTGGACTATTACCAGCTTGAGTTGGACGCCACTGCGGGCGGACGGATCCGTATTCCGGGGTTGTTGCAGTTCACGGGCGGGCTGGACATCTACGCGGACGGGGCTGGGTCGCGTGTTGAGCTGCCGGGGTTGGCGGGTGTGGTGCGCGACGCGAGTTCGGCCACGTCGAGGATCGAGGTGGGTGCGGGTTCGACGGTCGACCTCCCGAACGTGACGGGGCTGGAGCGATTTGAGGTGATTGTGCACGGGGATGGCAGCCTTCCGCTGGACCGGCTCAAGACCTTCCGTCTGGGTTCGCTTCGGATGACCGGCGGGGTGCGATCCTTGCCCGGACTCACGAATGTTCTGGGGACTGACATTTTTCTGGGGGGCGGTGCCCAGCTCACCTTGCCTGGGGTGACGCAGGTGGGGCGTACGAACAGTTCGGACGTCCGGTTGCACGTGTCGGATGCCGGGAGTCTTCTGGATTTGCCGGCGATGGTTGGCAGCGCGGTGTTGGATTATTACCAGCTCGAGTTGTACGCCTACGGGGGTGGGCGGATCCGGTTGCCGGTGATGTCGCGGTTCACGGGGGGGGTGGATATCTATGCGATAGGGTTGGGTTCGAGGGTTGAGCTTCCGGGGTTGGCGGGAGTGTTGCGCGACAGCAGTCCGAGTTCTTCCAACATCGAGGTGCGCGATGGCGCGGTTGTGGACGTGCCGAACATCACGGGCCTCGAGCATTTCGAGGTGATTCTCAAAGGGGACGGAGGCTTTCCACTGGATCGATTGAGATCAATCAACCTCGGTTCGCTGCAGCTTGTTGGAATGACGAAGGTTCTGCCGGGGCTGACCAACGCCATCGGGGCGAATATCACACTCTCCGAGGGGGCTCAGCTGACGCTCGCGGGCTTGACCCAGGTGGGTCGCACCAATTCCGGTGACCTGACATTTCGTGTTTCGAATCCAGGATCCCGCCTGAGCCTGCCGAACGCCGTTTCGTCGTCGGTGAGCGATTACTATCAGCTTGAGCTGTTCAGCTATAGCGGTGGCTTGATCGAGATGCCCGCACTCACGTCGTTTCGCGGCTCGATGGATCTCTATGCCGACGGCGCTGACAGCCTCGTCGATCTTCCCAGCCTGAGGGGGGTTGTGACCGATGTTTCTGCTGGACGGAGCTCCATCGAGTCGAGGGGTGGCGGACGTGTCCGAATGCTGGCGGCGACCGGGTTGAGGAGGTTCGACGTTTTTCTTGGTGGCACGGGCGAGTTCGGGCTCGAGCAACTGGGATCCTTTATCGACGGCGGGTTGCGCTTGTCGGGGACGAGCCGTTCCCTCCCTGGGCTGACGAACATCACGGATAGCAGTGTCGGCGTGGAGGGCGGCGCCCAGTTGACGCTGGCCGGGATCACGTCGATCACCAATTCCAACAGTCGAAGTCTTACCTTCACCGCACGCGGGAGCGGGAGTGTGCTGCGGTTGCCGGCGGTGACGTCGGGCGGGGCTCGGTCGGGATACCAGCTCGAGCTGTTTGCCTACGATGGAGCGCGCATCGAGTTCCCTGGGCTGACGTCGTTTGCCGCCGGCCTCGATCTCTACGCGGAGGGTGCCGGCAGCCTCGTCGATCTCTCGGGTTGGCGTGGCGGGTACGCCACCCCCCTGGGAGCTTCGACGGCCATCGAGACCAGGTCGGGGGGTTCCATCGCCATTCCTGGAATGACGGCTCTCGACCGCGTGACGCTGCACATCCGTGGACCGGGCACGGTCTCGACCGCGCAGTTGAATTCGTTGACGCACTCGACTGTGACGATCGACGGCGTCGCGGCGCAGTTCGGCATCCTCTCCGATACGACCGGGACGACCTTCGAATATCTCAACGGTGGAACCGCGGTGTTCCCGCGTCCGGCCGATTTCATCGTGTCCGACATTCGCGCTCCTGCGACGGTTGATGCCCCGCGGGCTGCGGCGCTCGAGTGGGAGATCACCAATCGCGGCTCGCCCGTGGAGCAGGGTGTCTGGTCTGACTCGGTGTATCTCTCGTCCGACGCCACTGTTGGGGGTGACGTCCTGCTTGGCGTGTTCCCATCGTCCGGGTCCTTTCCGGCAGGCGGCTCGATGCGGTTCACCAACAGCGTGGTTCTTCCGGCCTCACGGGCTGGGACTTGGCGGGTGGTTGTCGTGGCCAATGAGAATCGCCTCGTGTTTGAAGGCACGAACACCGCCAACAACGCGGCGATCGCGTCGACCACAACCGTGATCCGGGCGCCGGACCTGGCCGTGGACTCACTCGCGCTCGAGCCTGCCAACGCGGTTCTCGGTCAGCCAGCCACGGTCCGCTGGCGCGTGCGGAATCTCGGCACGAGCGCGGCCCCGGCGGGTTGGCTGGAGCGTCTGAGCCTCGGGAGTTCTGTCGTCCTGTCGACCAACGCTCCCGTCGTTCTCGCACCCGGCGCCAGTGAATCCCGGGCGGCGCTGGTGGTCCTGCCTCTCACGCCGGGCATGGCGGCCGGCAGTCAGGTGCTCTCGGCCATCGTGGACCTCCGCGATGTCGTTGCGGAATCGGACGAGTCCAACAACTCGGCGTCCGCGAACGTCACGGTTGCGCTGCCGCCGCTTCCGAACCTTCGGCCCATCGCGTTCGACCTGCCTGCCGAGGCCCTCACCGGTGTGTCGATCCCCGTGTCCTGGGCCGTCACCAACCGCGGTGCCGCTGCAGCGCGCGCGCCGTGGAACGAGGTGCTGCGCCTGGTTTCGGTCGGCGGTGCGGCGCGGACGTTCTCGATCCTCACCCAACCGGTCACCAACGACCTCGCCGTGGGGGCCTCGATGGTCCGCAACCGGCTGGTTTCGTTTCCCGAATATCTGGTGGCCGGTGAATATGCGGCGAGCGTGACCGTGGACGTTGATGGGGAGGTCTATGAAGGGGACGAGGCTGACAACCAGTTTGTTGCCGTGCGTCACCTGGTGGTTCCCGCGATTCTCACCTGGCGCCTCGCGACCACGAGCATCGCCGAGAACGCGACCCCGCCCACGATCGATGCGTTGCTGGTTCGAAACGGCGACCCGGCACCCGCTCTTGCGGTGGCGCTTTCGGGCAGCCTTCCATCCCAGCTTTCATTGCCTGCCTCGGTCACGTTTCCCGCGGGACAATCCTCCGTGCCGATCACGCTGACCGTGCATGCGGATGGCATTCCGGACTCCGACCGGACCGCCACGCTGACTGCCACGGCCCTCGGCTATCGCGCGGGGACGATCGGTGTCACGGTCCGGAACACCGATCTTCCGCATCTCCAGTTGCGATTTGCCGCGGGTTCGGTGGTGGAGGGGCAGACTCTTGCCGCCACCGTCTCGCGCGACGGCGGAATCTCCGCGGGGTTGGGCGTGGCCGTGACGGTCCAGGGCGGAGGCCAGCTCGTCGTGCCGCCCGTCATCACGATCCCCGCCGGCCAGTCTGAGACCACGTTTGTAGTCATTGCGAACGACGACACGCTCGTGGAGCCCGCCCGCGTCGCCTCCGCCGAAGTCGCCGCTCCCGGGTATGTCGGGGCCTCGGCCTCGGTCACCATCACCGACAACGATCTCCCGCAATTTGTCCTCTCCCTCGCGACTACAAGTGTGAGCGAAAACGCGGGTGCGTCCGCCACCACCGCGACGATCTCGCGCGGGCTGCCCGGGGCGCGGTCGCTCGCGGTCGAACTGGAGAACTCGAACCCTTCCGCGGTCCACTTTCCGCCGAGCGTCGTGATTCCTGCGGGCAGCGCCTCGGTCAGTTTCCCGGTGGCGGTGACGGACAACGCGATCGTGGACGGAGCCCGGACGGCGGTATTGCGGGCCTTTGCGTTGGCGACGGCATCGGAGACGCGTGTTGCGGCATCGGATCCGGTGACGCTGAGCGTGCTCGACGACGACGGTCCGGCGTTGTTCGTCTCGATCGCCCGTGACGTGGTGGCGGAGGGGTTGGCGAATGCGACCGTCGTGACGGTTTCGCGCAACACGCCGTCCGCGGTGCCGTTGTCGGTGGCCCTTTCCAGTTCCGACGCGGGCGAGGCCACGGTGCCGTCCGGTGTCACGATCCCGTCGGGGCAGGCGTCTGCGACGGTGCCGTTGACCACGATCGAGGATTTGATTCCCGACGGGAACCAGCGGGTGCAGGTCACGGCGTCGGCGGCGGGCTACATTCCGGGTTCGGCTTGGGTGACGGTGACGGACCTCACGCGACCGGATCTCGTGGTCGGCTCGGTGACCGGGCCTGATTCAGCGGAGACGGAGGCGTTCGTGAACGTCGCGTATCGCGTGACGAACCAGGGCCTGGCCCCGGCCGGCACCAACTGGCTGACGCGCGTGTTGCTTTCGCAGGATGCCGCGGCGGGGGACGACACGCTGGTGGCCGAGTATCGGTTCGGGGGGACCCTGCCGGTCGGGGAATACTTCGCGCAATCGAGGCAGGTGCGGTTGCCGACCCAGCCTGGGGATTACTGGGTGGTCGTGGTGACCGACGTGGAGAACCAGATCGACGAGGTTCTCGAGAGCAACAACACCACGGTGTCCGCGAAGGCGATCCATGTGGACGCGGCGTATCGCGCGACGGTGAAGGCGTCGCCCGCGAGCGCGCCGGCCGGGACACCGATCGTCCTCAGTGGCACGGCGGTGCGGACGAGCACGGGCGGTCCGGTTCCATTCGTCCTCGTGAACATCCACATCGGAGTTCGCGGCATGCACCGGGTGATCTCGGCGATCACCGATGATCTGGGCCGGTTCTCCACGACGTTCCAGCCGTTGCCCGGTGAGGCCGGCGTCTATGAGGTCGGGGCGGCCCATCCCGGCGCCTTGTCGTCGGCGGTCCAGGACAGCTTCATCCTCCATGGATTGAAGGCCACCACGCCCGAGTTGCTGACGGTGAAATTGACCGAGCGAAGCAGCGTCACGGTGCAGATCCCGCTTGAGAACCTCGGTGACGCCGCGCTCACCGGTCTTGCGGTCACGGTGGTCAGCAATCTTCCGAACGTGCAGGTCACGCCGACGCTTGGTGGAACGAACGTCGCGGGGTTGGGCCGCGCGACGCTCGGGTTTGCGATCACGGCCGGGGCCAACTCGGCTGGTGCCGGGGACATCGTGCTGCGCGTGACCAGCCTGGAGGGTGCGCGGTTGGACGTGCCGGTGGCGGTGAGCATCGCCTCGTTCCTTCCCTCGCTCGACGTCCGGCCGCGTTCATTGATTGGCGGCGTCCGTCCCGGATCGCAGGCGCTGCTCGAGTTTGAGGTCGTGAACACGGGCGGCAGCGCGAGCGCGCCGATCCATGTCGCGCTTCCATCGAATCTCCCGTGGTTGCGGTGTGCCACGCCGAACCCGATGCCGGCTCTTGCCCCAGGCGCGACCAACCGCGTCACGCTGCAACTGCGACCCGATGCCTCCGTGCCGCTGGGCTCGAACGAGGGTGCCTTGATCCTGTCGGCGGGCGACGTGTCCGCCTCGGTGCCGTTCGAGTTTCGCGTCCTGTCGGATGCGCGCGGCGACCTCGTGGTGTCGACGGTCGACGAGTACACCTACTACGCCGAGGGCGCGCCGAAGCTGGCTGGGGCCGAGGTCACGATTCTCGACGCGGTCTCCGAGCTGGTGATTACAAATGGAATCACGGATGCCGATGGCGGGTTTGTGGTGCGTCAACTGCCGGAGGGTTGGTACGACGTGCGGGTCCGGGCGGACAACCATACGCCGTACCGCGGCACCGGCCTGGTCGTGGCCGGGTTCCAGACCAACATGCTCGCGTTCCTCTCGCGGCAGGCGGTGAAGTACCTCTGGACCGTGGTGCCGACCGAGGTGCAGGACCGGACCCGGATCACGATCGAGACGGTGTTCGAGGCGTTCGTGCCGATGCCGGTGGTGACGATTGATCCGGCGGTGATCGATCTTGCGGATTACACGGCGGACGTGACGCAGATCGAGTTGAGGATTTCGAATCACGGCCTGGTGGCTGCGCAGAAGGCGCAGGTTCATTTCGGAACGCACCCGGACTGGAGCCTGGAACCGTTGATCGAACAGTTGGGAACGCTGCCTGCGCGGAGCACCCTGACGGTGCCGATGCTCATCCGGCGTCTCGGGCACGGAGGAGGCTCGCCGGCCTCCCGGAGCGGGGCAACCCTTGCACGGGCGTCGTTGCAGGGCGGCGGTGGCGGTGGATGCAGCATCGGCGGCGGGATGAAATTTGAGATCCCCTGTGGCGGTGGGAGCATCGGCGGCGGCGCCGGTGTCGCCGTGGTCAATGCCGGCTCGGGCTGTGGCGGGGGTGGCGGTGGAGGGTTTCCGGGGGGTGGCGGCGGTGGCGGTGGTGGTGGGAGCAGCAGCGGCGGGGGCAATGCCGGTTCCAGCGCGTCGGTGCGCTCGTGCGATCCGTGCCTGCTCGCGATCCTGAGCTGTCTTCTGGAGGTGGTTCTTCCCGGCGCCCTGGATTGCGCGAAGGACCTTTACGGCTGCGCCAAGCATGGCAACGAGCCGCTCTCCACGGATTCCGCGTGGGATTGCACCAAGGCCGGGCTCACCTGCGCCGAAGCCCTGGGTGCGGAACTCAGCCGCTTGAACACGGCCATCGACATCATCGAATGCGCCCAGGATCTCGCCAAGAGTTGCGGTGCCAGTCCGGGCGGTGGCGGTGGTGGCGGCGGCGCTGGGGGTGGCGGTGGCGGTGGCGCTGGGGGTGGCGACAACGGGGGAGGTGGTGCGAGGGCATCCCTGCAATCGTCCCGGCTTGCGAGCAACTCCGGCACGGTGGGCACGTCCACCACATCGGGAGGATCCACGCTGGTGACCAGCACGGTCGAGCGCGCCGAGTTGACCATCCTGCGGCAGCGCGCCGCCTGGCTGACCGCCGAGATGGCGCCGGTGCGCTACCTCCTGGGCAACGACGCCTGGTGCGGCGACCCCAAGCCGGCAGGGGCCCAGGTCTTTCTGCGGGCTTTCCTCAATCGCATCGAGCCCGGCACCGCGGCAGGCATCCGTATCTCCTCGGACGAGGCTGCCTCGCTTCTCGGCACACCGGTGCCGGCGAGCGTCACCCCGCAGGTCATCCACGCGTTCATCGATCGCTGGAACCGTTCCGTCGACTATTGGCAGGCGAACATCTTCAACGCCGCCCAGTTGGCGCCCGGCCAGAACACCGATTTCCTCGACATGGGCGTGCTCCGCGATCTCGCCCGCGGCCAGATCGAGGCGGATGCAGAATGTGTCGGCGCGGGTTTCCGTTCGCCGTCGGACGCTTTCAATCGCGCCTCGGCGGACCTGATGCGGTTCCTCGGGGAAGGGGACGGCGGCGGCGTCTGCGCGCATGTCAGGATCCAGCTTGAGCAGGAGCTCGTGTCGACGCGCGACGCGTTCAACGCCACGCTCGAGATCGAGAACGCCCTCACCGATCCCCTGGAAAACGTCTCCGTCGAGGTGATCGTCCGCCATCGGACGGGCGAGTCCGCGAACGCGGTCTTCGCGATTCCTGCGCCCCAGTTGACGGGGCTGACGGCTGCGAACGGGACGGGGACGCTTGCTGGCGGCGCGACTGGCAAGGTGCGCTGGCTGCTCGTGCCCACGCCCGATGCCGCGACCGACGGGCCGCAGGAGTATCTTGTCGGTGGATTGCTCCGCTATCGGCAGGGCCTGCTCAACGTCACCGTGCCGCTTGCGCCCGCCACGATCACCGTCCAGCCGAGCCCGTCGCTGGCGGTGAAGTATTTCCACCAGCGCGATGTCTTTGCGGACGACCCGTTCACGACCGAAGTCGAGCCGAGCATCCCGTACTCTCTCGCCGTGATGGTCGAGAACCGCGGTAACGGCACGGCTCGCAAGGTCCACATCGCCTCGGCCCAGCCGAAGATCGTCGACAACGAGAAGGGGCTCCTCGCGGACTTCAAGATCATTGCCACCGAGGTCGCGGGGAAGAATCTCGAGCCCTCGCTCACGGTCGACTTCGGGACGATCAACCCGCACACCAACGCCATCGGGCGCTGGCTCATGACCTCCACGATCCTCGGGGGGTTCCTCGAGTACAAGGCCACGGTCGAGCACCAGGACGAACTCGGTGACAAACGCCTCGCGCTCGTCGAGGGCGTTGAGATCCACGAATTGCTCCACATCGTCCGCGCCACCGGCGCCAGGGATGACGGACGGCCCGATTTCCTGGTCAACGACGTCGCCGACCTCCTCGATTATCCGGACACTCTCCACCTGAGCGACGGTTCCCGTGAACCGGTCGCGGTGGTTCTGCAGGGTTCGTTCGATGCCCCGCCGGCCACGGATCGTCTCGAGGTGAACCTCACCGCCAGCGTCCCGCCCGGATGGGTCTACCTGCGCCTCCCGGATCCGGCCAACGGACGCTTCAAGCTGGCGCGCGTCACACGCTCCGATGGCGTCGAGGTTCCGTTCGGCGAAAACGCATGGACCACCGACCGCACGTTCCTCGGCAATGCGCGACGCCCAGTCGTGGAGAACACGGTCCATCTCTTCGACGGCAACAGCACCGGTCGTTACAAGCTCGTCTATGCCGTGCTCCCTGGGCGCGACGAGGTCCCGCCCGTGAGTCGGGTCAGTGCCCTGCCGGCTGAGAGCACCACGCTCTTCCCGGTGACCTGGGGCGGCGAGGACAACGCCGGTGGCAGCGGCATCTCGTTCTACGCTGTCTACGCCGCCGTGGACGGCGGTTCGTTCTCGCTTTGGCAGATGGAGACGCTCGACCGAAGCGCGATCTACCAGGGTGCGGTCGGGCATTCCTATGCGTTCTATTCGGTGGCGACGGACATCGCGGGGAATCGAGGGACGGCGCCTTCGACCCCGGACGCCACGACCCGCGTGACCCATGGCAATCGTGCGCCGACGCTGGCGCCGATCCTGGACCAGTCGATCCGCGAGGGGAGTACACTTGTGGTCCAGGCGGTCGCGATCGATCCCGACGGCGACTCGCTCGTGTACAGCCTCGAGGGCATCGCGCCGCCCGGCGTCACCATCCAGCCCTACACGGGGCGCATCACCTGGACCACCGGCGCGGGAAATGGGCCTGCGACGTACCCGCTGACGGTCCAGGTGCTGGACACCGGATTGCCGCGGTTGGGGGCGGTCAGGACGTTCCGGGTTGGTGTGAGCGACGAAAACGTGGCGCCGATCCTCGACGCGATTGCGGATCGTGCGATTCGGGAGGGGCAGCTGCTGGCGATCACGAATCGCGCGACCGATCCCGATCGGCCGGCGCAGGCGCTGACGTTCTCGCTTGGTGCTGGAGCGCCGTCGGGTGCTGTCATCGATCCGGCGACGGGCGTGCTCCGATGGCAGCCTTCCGCGTCACAGGGTGGTTCGACCTATCGTCTCGAGATCGTGGTGCGCGACAGCGGCACTCCGTCGCTGAGCGCCAGCCGGGTATTCCGTGTGGCGGTGAGCGACACGCGTGCGGATTTCGTGGTCGACCTTGGCACGACCAACCTGGTGGCCGGCGGTGCGGCATCATTGCCGATCCTGCTCACCTCCGATTCGTCGCTGGCCCAGGTGGGTTTCGAGGTGCAGATCGACGCGGGACATCTGGGTGGTTTCACGCTTGAGCCCGTGGATTCGGAGGTGGTCCTTGCGGCGTTCGAGTCGATCGGTTCCGGGCGTTATCGGGTCCAGTTCGATCTCGCCGCGGTCGGGTTGGTGGAGCGCACGCGCAACGTGGCGAACCTGCGATTCCAGACGGGTGTCCTCGGTCATTCGGCGGTCGAACACCTCGGTGTCGGGACGATGGTTGGAATGCGTCGGGACGGCGAGGCGACCCACAACGCGCTGAACCGACCCGGTCGGGTGTTCGTCCTGGAGGGCGAACCTCTCGTGGATGCTGCCCCGATGGTGAACGGGCATCTTGGCCTCACGGTGTTCGGGCAGCCCGGGCGGAGTTACCGACTGCAAAGGTCGACGGGTGTCGGCGCCGCGG
>CAIMTB010000143.1 GCA_903844265.1 uncultured Verrucomicrobiota bacterium | reverse complement strand
CTCTGGCCAGCGAGCCCCAGCTCTGGATCGAGGAAGCGGCGCGCAATCTTCCCCCCATGACCTCTCCCGCCCTCGGCGCTTGGGAAAACCGTTGGCAGGACGATACCATCCATGTTCTCTCCACCTGGCTCCCGATCCTCGCCGCGCTGTTCTGCAGTCTGGGCCCGGTGCTGAGCCTGGTGTTCGCCAGGTCGAACTTCGCCCAACCCGCAGGTGCCCCGCAACGACTGCTCCGGCAGCAGGGTTGGATCTTCGGTCTCCTCGCCAGCGTGGCACTCATCGGCGGCGCGACGGCGCTCCAAGCCTTGCGCGGGATCGTCCGCGCCGATTGCCTCGCCCAGACCGTCAGGCACCTCGACATCGAACGGCATCTGTCCCCGGCCCAACTCCAACTCCGCCGGCACCGCCTCAGTGAAGTCGGCCAGACGATCACTGTCGCGGAGCACATCATATTCCTCATCCGAGTCTTCGAAAACCGGACCGGGAACGATGCGTCGCCAGCGACCCCACGAAAGGTCAGCCGCACTTTCCGCCTGCCCCTCTCCGCCGCCGACCGCGAACAACTCATCGAAGGCTGCGACCTGCCGCCAGCGATCAAGAATGCGCTGATCGCCGAGGCGCAGGCGGGTTCGCCCCAGGCACCGGCGACGAGACCACAACCGTAGTCCCAGCGCTCAGCCGAGCAACAACCTGCGGATGGCCTTGTAATCATCGACCACGACGTCCGCGGGGGTGAGACGCTCCGCAGGCGTGGTGTTGGTGATCGCGATGCACCGCATTCCGGCAGCCCGAGCCGCTGTGATACCCGGCACGGAGTCCTCGATCACCACGCAGTCCGAGGGCGGGATGCCGAGCGATTCCGAGGCGCGCAGGAAAAGGTCCGGCGCCGGCTTGCCGCGGCCGGTGTCCTGCACCGACCAGACGGCCTTGAAGTGGTTCCGCAGGCCGCGCCATTCGAGGACGCCGGCGATGGCCACCCGCATGGATCCGGAAGCGACCGCCATCGTGTAACGCGCGGCGAGATCCCCGATCAGATCCGCGACCCCGGGGTAGAGCGGTTCATCCTGGCCGACGAGCCCGAGGAAGATCTCAGTCTTGCGGTCGAGAAGTTGGTCCAGCGTGAGTGGCCCCGCGTAACCCCGCGTCAACTCGATCATCACCGGCCGGTCGGCCGTGCCGATGTAGCGGTGCCAGTCGTCGATCCAGACGTTGTTGATCCCGAGTTCGTCCAGCAGTCGACGAAACGCGAGTTGGTGAAGCGGCTCGCTGTCGGCGATCACGCCGTCGAGGTCGAAAATAATGGCCCGGGTCCCGGTCTGAAAATCCGTCACCGCGAAACCCTGAACCGAACGCAACCGGGGTGCGAGCTTCGTGGTCTGAAAGCGACAGCGCGCAGCAGCGCATCCTCGGGTCCTCGGGTCCTCGGGGGTAGGGCGGGCAGTCCCTTGCCCGCCGCGCGATCGCTGTCAACCGACGGCGCAGGGCCTTTCCGAATTGTCGGGTGGGCGGCCTCTCCGAGGGCGCCGTGCCTCGGTGCGTCCGCAAGACGG
>CAIMTB010000142.1 GCA_903844265.1 uncultured Verrucomicrobiota bacterium | reverse complement strand
GCTGAACTCCGCCGAGACTCGGCCCTCCGCACCCTGCCTGTTGTCGTCCTGACGACTTCCCCTCACGACGCCGACCGCGACCGCCTGTATCAGATCGGCATCACCGCCTATCTCGTGAAGCCGACCACGTCGGAGGAATACGTCGAGATGCTGCGCAGCCTCGCTGAATTCTGGGGTTTCAACTCGCCACCACCCTTCCCGGCAGGGACCGCCTACCTGCCCTCGGACCCCATGCCGACCGCCACGGCCTGAGGCCCCTTCCGACCTGGATCGAGGGCGTGGGCATGACCCATTTCACGGACGCACGGTGTTCCGGCAGACCCCATCCCTCCGTGGCGACTCGCATCGCCGCGCGATTGGTGCCGCGCTGAGGTCATTCCTCGCCGCGGTGCTGGTGGGTGTCGCGTCGTTGGATTCGCTGGCTGCCGCGACCCCACCCACTCTGCGCACCATCGCGGAGGCGCGCAGATCCACGCGCGATGCCACCGCGTCATCGGACATGTCGGCGGTGGTCGAGGGGGTCGTCACCCTGGCCGAAACCAGGTGGCAAACCTGGGTCATCAACGACGGCACCGAGGGCATCACCTTCGCAGGCACGGGGATCCCGACCAACCTTGTCCCGGGAACACGGGTCAGGATCGAGGGCACCGTGAAGCCTGGCCATTTCGCGCCGGTCATCGCGACCACAAATGTAGTCGTCCTCGGACCTGCCCCACTCCCCGTCGCCCGCCGGGGGGAACATGAGAAGCTTGTGGTCGGCGCCGAGGACTCCCAATGGATCGAGTTGCTGGGCGTCATCCGCCATTCGAGCGATACGCGCGGCGTCACACGATGGAACGTGGCCGGTGAACTGGGAAATTTCGACGTTCTCTTCGCGGGCGACCCGATCCGCGAAGGTGCGAGCTGGATCGGCTCCAGGGTCCGGCTGCGGGGCACCTGCCTCTCGGAGGTCAACGCACGCGGCCAGTTCAGCAATTTCCAACTCATCATCAACCGACTCGCGGACGTCGAGCAACTGGACGCGGCTCCCTCCGATCCATTCTCGGAACCCGTCCGCTCGGTGGATCGTGTCCTGCGTTTTTCGCCAGCGGCGGAGACGGGCCGGTTCGTCCACGTCATCGGCGTGGTGACGTGGTCGATCGCCGGGCAGCCCTTCCATATCCAGGAAGGCGAGTACGGGATCACCGTCGAGATCGCCAATGGCGAGCCGCCTCCGGTCGGTTCACGGGTGGAGGTCGTGGGATTCCCAAGCGCTCGATTCCATTCCCCGAGCCTCGAGTTTTCGCGCTTTCGAATCCTTGGGAACTCCCCTCTTCCGCGTCCCCGGCTGGTGGACCTGCGGCGACTGGGTCCCGCCGACGAAGGCCTCCGGGTCACCACCGAGGCGATGTTCGCTGACCAGATCAGGAAGGGAGGGACGACTGAACTGGAGCTCCGGAGCGAATCCGGAAGACGCCTGTCCGCCCAGCTGACCCAACCCCCAGACGGTTCATCGCTCACCCGCCTCGAACCGGGGAGCCGGCTTCGCATCACCGGCGTCTACAGCATCGAGCCCGAGCCCGGAGGCGAGGTCGGGACGCCCCAATTGCTCATCAACTCCATCGCGGATATCACGCCCCTCGGAGTCGGGCCGTGGTGGAGCATCCGCCGCGCGACCACAGCCGCCTCGGCACTCCTCCTGGTCATCGGCGGAACCATCGCCTGGACAGCCACCCTCCGGCGGCGCCTCAGTGCACAGCGCCGCCTTCTCGAGGCCGAACTCGCTCAGCGCCTCAACCTCGAGCGACGACATCGCGAACTGACCGAGGGCGCCCCGGACGGAATCTTCACGCTGGACGGGCGCGGGCGGATCCTCTCCGCGAATCCCGCCGCAGTGAATCTCGTCGGCTACGGCGAGGAAGAACTCAAGCGGATGACGATTTTCGACATCCTGCCCGCCGAGGAACGTGCCCGCGCCGCCCAGACGCTCGGCACACGATTCGCCATTGGCGGTGCCTCCCAGCCCTTCATCATCGATATTGTCGGGAAAACCGGCCGCCGCCGCACCATCGAGGTGGTCTCACAGGTCGTCACCCCACCAGACGCCGAGCCCTGCCTCGAGGGCGTCGCCCGTGACATCACGGAACGTCGCCGCGCCGAAAGGGCTCTGAGCCACCTCGTATCGCTCACTGCTGAAGGCGGAGGTGAACGCTTCTTCCGCACCGTCACCCGTCACACCGCGGAAGTCCTCGGCGTCGATCACGTCTTCGTCGCAGCCTACGATCCCGCCACTCCACATCAGGTCCAGACCCTCGCTCTCTTCTCACACGGCCATTTCGCTCCCAATACCACCTACCTTCTCGCGGACACCCCGTGCGAAACCGTCATCGGCAACACCGAGAAGATCTACACACACGACCTCGAAAGACTCTTCCCCACGAGCGAATACCTCCGGGCCCTCAAGGCTGAGTCGTACATCGGGTTACCCCTCTGGGGCGATGGTCGACGACCCCTCGGCATCCTGAGCCTCGTGGGAACCCAACCCTTCGAGCCGACCCATGCCCAGCTCGACATGCTCCGCGTCCTCGCCGCCAGGATAGGTTCGGAAATCGAGCGCATCCGCGCCAGCGAAGCCCTCCGCGCCAGCGAGGAACGATTCCGCGAACTCGCCGAGCAGGGCGACGACATCCTCTGGGTCTTCGATGTCGCCGAACGCCGGCTCGCGTACCTTGGCCCCTCGTTCTCGCGCCTCACAGGCGTCGACGCTGACGCCTGCCGCCACCAGCCCATCCGCGCCCTCCGCCTGATGGAACGCGGAGACCGTCGACGCTGGATGCGGGCCTTCATCAACACGCTGCGAAGTCCGTCGGGCCGCTACTCCATCGAGTACAAGATCATCCTGTCCGGCGGCACAACACGCTGGATCCTCGACCAGGGAGTCGTCATCCGCGATGCCGGGGGCCAGGCCGTCCGCGTCTCCGGCGTCGCGCGCGACATCACCGCGCGCAAGGAAGTGGAATTGGCGCTCGCCGGCGAACGCGCCCGTTTCCGCGATCTCTTCGAAAACTCCCCGAATGCCGTCATCGTCCAGTCCCGCGAAGGCGTCGTCCTCGACGTCAATCGGGCGGCGTGCCAGCTCCATTTCCTCTCACGCGAAGACCTCGTTGGGCGCAAGATCACGGAACTCGTCCCCGACCGGTTCCGGTTGGATATCCAGGATCGATTCGAAAACCTGGTCTCAGGCCAATGCAGCATAGCCGAATCGTTCAGCCTGAGGAGCGATGGAACCGTGGTACCCGTCGAATTCCAGGCCACGCGGATCCTTCACGAAGGCCAGGACGCGATTCTCATCCACATCCACAACCTCAGCGCACGCCGGGAGGCCGAGCAGTTCTTCGTGGGCCAGAAACGCATCCTCGAATGGATCGCCACCGCCCGGCCGATGAACGACATCCTCGCCGAACTGGTCCGCGTCACCGAGGCCCGAACCCCGGGCATGCTCTGCTGGGTCCACTGGCGCGCCGACGAAAACCTCCCGACATCCCAGATCGCCGGACCCTCGCTGGATTCGACGGTCGTGGCGATCCTCAGAAAGCTCATCGAATTCCCCGGAGACCTCGCACGCCGACTCCAGGTGGCAGACGGACAGCCGTTGATCATGGAGCATCCGTTCGCCGAAGCATTTCCTCAGGTATCCCCCGCCGATCGAATCTCCGCATTGGTCTCCAATCCCCGCGACCGCCAGCTCATTGCCATCCCGGTGCTCGATGCCCATGGAAACCAACTGGGATCCTTCGGAGCACTCCTCCCCCCCGACCGACTGCCTTCCGGTGCCGACATCGACATCCTGCGTCTCTCCGCCTCGCTCGCGCGCGTCGCCTTGGAGCGACACCGACTGGACGCCGCCCTCCTCGACGGCGCCGAATGCCTGCGAGCCGCCAATCTCGAACTCTTCACCCTGGCCCGCTCCGAGGCCGTCTCACGCGGTGACCTCGCCGCCGCCCTCGACGAAATCACCCGCGCCGCCGCCCGCAGCGCCCGTGTCGACCACGTCAGCGTCTGGCTGCTCGATGAAAGCGATGGCCTGCTCCGCCGGCTCCACGGGTTTTCCCCCACCGACGCCCCCTTCCACGACCCTCCCGAATACCGCCTCGAGGAACTCCCCTTCTACATCGACGCCCTCACACGCGAACGCCTGGTCTCCGCCTCCGACGTGAACGCCGACCCTCGATTCGCAGAGGTCCGGGCCATTCGCGGGCGTCCAGCCGAAGTCACTTCACGAATCGACGTGGGCATCCGGCTCCGTGGCAGGATGGCGGGCTGCGTGGTTCTTGAGCACGAAGGGTCCTGCCGCACCTGGAAGATGGAGGAGAAACTCGTCGCCGGCTCCCTGGCAGACATCGTCGCCATGGCCCTGCAGGCCAGCGAGCGCCGGTGCATCGAGGAAGCCCTCCGCCAAAGCGAGGAAGCCTATCGCTCCGTGCTCAGCGCCCTTGCTGAGGGCGTCATGCTCATCAACCGCAACGGCGCCTTCCTCGCGTACAACGACAGCGCTCCGGAAATCCTCGGAATCCCCACCTCCGAATTCACCAGCCGCAACCTCGGGGACTCCAACTGGGATGTCTGCCGACTGGACGGCTCACTCGTCGCGCCTGACGACTACCCCGCGGCCGTCACCCTGCGAACCGGCAAACCCCTCACCGACAGCGTCCTGGGCATTCGCCGGATTGACGGTGAAATCGCCTGGATCTCCGTCAACACACGGCCATTCGCCCGCGACGACGACGGACAGGTCATCAGCGCGGTCGTCTCGTTCACCGACATCACCCGGCGCCAGCGGGCCGAACGGGCGATGAGCGAAAGCCACGAACTCGTCCGCGCCATCAGCGAGGTCCAGGCCAGCTTCATTGCCGACGCCGACCCCGCCCGCAACGTCGAGCGCATGCTCTCCACGCTGGTCCAGATGACGTGCAGCTCCGGGGGCGCCGTCGCCGAGGTGGTGGAATCCGCCGATACTTCGCTGCGATTGCGTCGCTTCGATTCCATCACTCCGCCCATCTCCACGTTCCACGAGGATTTCCTCCTGCCGGATTCGCCCTCGAAGCACCCTCCCTCCCCAACAAGCACCGCCGAGCCGGACGGCCGCATCGTCCCCGACGACTTCCTCGAGCTCGTGAGAATCAAGGCATGCGCCGAGACTCGATCCACGGCGCCCGCAGGAAGCAGCAAAGAAGAAAAGGATGCCGCCCCAACCCGATACTTCCTCGGCCTCCCCTTGCAACGTGACGACCAGGTCGTCGGCGTCGTCGCCCTCTATCGCGAAGGCGCCCCGTATGAATTGGAGTCCGCCCGCCGACTCGAACCCCTCCTCATCACCTGCGCCAACCTGGTGCGTGCCATCCGTTCCGATCGCAAACGACAGGAGGCCGAGGCCCGTATCCGACAGCTGAACGCCGAACTCGAGCAGCGCGTCGAGCAACGAACCGCCGAACTCCGGGCCATCAACCAGGAACTCGCCGAGTTCGCCTACGTCGTCACCCACGACCTCAAAGCCCCACTCCGCGGCATCCACCAGCTCTCCGAATGGATGTCCCAGGACCATGCCTCCCAGCTCGACAGCGGCGGCCTCCGGCTCCTCGCCCTCCTGCGACAGCGCGTCCTCCACCTCCAGCGCCTCGTCGACGGACTCCTCGCCTGCGCCCGGGTCGGACGATCCCCGGAGCCTCAGTCCCAGGTCGCCACGCGCGACCTCGTTCGGCAGGTCATCTCCGTCCTGGCTCCTCCGGCACACATCCGGTTTGAAACCAGTTCTGATCTCCCGGTCGTCGAAGGGAATCCCGAACGCCTCCACCAGATCTTCCAGAACCTCCTCGATAACTCCGTCAAATACCTCGACAAACCCGAGGGCGTCATACGGATCACCGCCTTCCGCGACTCAGGTGCCTGGCAATTCACCGTCGCCGACAACGGCCCCGGTATCCCGAAGCGCTATCGGGAAAAAGTCTTCCAGATCTTCCAGCGACTCCACCAGGACACCGAAATCCCCGGCACCGGCCTCGGTCTGACCCTGGTCAAACGAATCGTCGAAGCGCGCGGCGGCCGCATCTGGATCGACCCGGATATCGAGGACAGCACGACCATCCATTTCACGTGGCCCGACCACGCCCGGGAACGACCCGTCACCTGACCTGAAGCACCACGGCTCAGTGGTGCGACTCGAAGTCACCGATCTTCCGGACAAAAGTAAACCGGGCTGGCGCGCCCACCAGGATGTCCCCGGTGCCCTTCACGTCCCGGGCAATCGCCGCAAACGGCAGCGCCACGACGAAGATCACCGCGCCCACCACGGTCGCGGCCAAACCCACCGGGCGCACCACCAACACATCGGCCGCCACCTCGCCTGGGTCCAACCGAGGGCCATTCCCCTCCCCACCCGGGGTCAGGGCCGAGATCGAGGAGACGGGCGCCGGGCTGGCGGGCGCAACATCCGCAGCCAGGACCGCCGGCGCCACGGCGAGGCAACCCGAAAGAACCGCATGCAGGGCAAAACGCGAGATTTTCATCAGCAAATCGTTTACAAAACCGGGTGCCGTCAGCGCAAGCCCCGACAGAGCCTAACTCTGCAGCACGGCGCGCAGGAACGGGCGATACAGGTGCGGCTCCAGCAGGAAGGAATCATGTCCCTTGTCGCTGTGCACCGTGATCCGCGTCGCTCCAACCCCGGCTTTCTTCAGGACCTCCATCAACTCCGCCTGCTCTTCAGGGTAGAAACAGGCGTCCGAATCGATGGTGAAAACAAGGTAGGTCTGGCGCCGGCACCGTTGGAACAGCGCCACGAGGTCCGTCGCGATGGATTCGCGCGGAAGATCAAACCGGTTCCAGGCATCGAGAATCCGGAGATAGGTATTGGCGTCAAACCGCTGCACGAACTTCCGGCCCTGATGAAGCATGTAACTCTCGAGAGGACTCCGCAGCTGGTACCACGCCAGCGTGTCGTCACGCCGCACCACCTCCGAGCGCGCCCGCTCCTCCATCGCCCCCAAGGACACGAACGTCTTGTGCCCAATCATCCGCGCCAACGCCAATCCCCGCGTCGGCGGTCGCCCTTCGTAATACGCGCCACCTCGAAAGTCCGGGTCCGCCTCGATCGCACAGACCTGCTCGAGGTTGTGCAGGCGCTGCAGCGGGGTCGTCCGCACCCCCGTCGCAAACGGGATCACGGTCCGCACGCGCTCCGGACTGCGCGTCGCGAGGCTCAGCGCCAGCAACCCGCCCAGCGACGCCCCCAGTGCCGCGTGCAACACCCCGATCCCAAGGTGATCCAGCAACGCCAACTGTGAATCCACGATGTCCGCGATCGTCATCTGCGGAAATCGCGGCCCGTACGGCCGGCCCGTCCGCGGATCAATCGATCCGGGCCCCGTCGAACCATAACAACCCCCGAGGTAGTTCACGCAGATCACACAGAACGCATCCGTGTCCAATCCCCGCCCCGGCCCAATGAACTCATCCCACCACCCGGCGTGAATCTCCTCCGTCCAGCGATCCCCGACCCCGGGCACTGACGGGTTGAAACCCGCGGCATGCTGCGAACCACTGAGCGCATGGAACACCAGGATCGCATTGTCCCTCGCCGCGTTCAGGGCCCCATACATCTCGTAAGCCAGCACCGCCGGCGACAGCGGCTCGCCGCTCTGCAGAAAGAACGGACACTCCTCGGTCGCGAGGTTGAAAAACAGGGTCTCGACGCGTTGCATGACAGGGGTCGATTCCCTCAGGAGAAACCCGGTCCCGGCAATCGCAAAAACAGCGGATCAAGAAGGACGATGGGACAGGTAAGATTCCAATAGAGTGACAGGTCTTTTGTTTTGACGAGGAGGATGGCAGACCAGGCGATACCTCAATCAAGGGACAGGTCTTTGATACGCGGATCCTCGCCGCCGCTTTTTGCGCTTCTGACTCGGGGCGCTCCGCGAATAGGGTGGGGCAGTGGATCGATTCGCGTTCCAACTCGGTTCCTTTTCGGTCACGTGGTACGGCATCTGTGTCGCCGCGGGATTCTGGCTGGGCGCCTGGACCGCCGCCCGCCGCGCCCCCAGGGCCGGCGTCTCCCCGGATTCCGTGTGGGACCTGCTCTGGGTGCTGATCCTCGCCGGGATCCTTGGGGCCCGGGCGCTGTATGTCGTCACGTACTGGGACCGGGACTTCAGGAATCAACCGTTCAGCGAGATCTTCATGATCCAACACGGGGGTCTCGTGTTCCACGGCGGGTTCGTGGGGGCCATGCTCGCCGGGTTCGCCTGGTGCGCACAGCGCCACATCCCGGGATGGCGCATGGCGGATATTCTCACGCCCAGCCTTGCCCTGGGGCACGCCATCGGGCGGATCGGCTGCCTGGTGAACGGATGTTGCTATGGCAGCCGCTGCGAACTGCCGTGGTCCATCCGCTACCCGGGATCCTATGGCCTCCCCGAGGCTGGGCTCCATCCCACCCAACTCTACGAGGCGCTCCTCGGCGTCGGTCTCTCAGTCGGGCTCGCGTGGCTTTTCCGCAGACGGCGCTTCGACGGCCAGGTGTTCGCGGTCTACATGCTCGCCTACGCCGTTGTGCGCAGCTTCGTGGAATTGTTCCGCGGCGATTACCCCGCATCCACCCTCACCCTCGGCTTCATCACCCCGGCCCATTGGGTCAGCGCAGGCCTTTTCGCACTTGGCACCGTCCTCTACCTCATACGGCGCCGCACCACCCCACTCGAGCCAGACCATGGCTCACCCGCTTCCATTCCTACCATCGACCGTCGGAACCCAGGATCGACCGCCACATGACACCCGAACCGATTACGATTTTGGTCGAGGAATCGGTTCCAGGCGAACGCCTAGACGCCTACCTCGCGCAACGCATTCCCGATGTCTCCCGCGGCGCCATCCAACGCCTCATCGAGTCCGGCAACGTGCAGGTGAACGGCAACCACGCCAAGCCCACCCAAACCCCAAGGTTCGGCGACCGCATCGCCGTCACCTACCCGGACCCCGAACCCGCCGAGGCTCTCCCCCAGGACATCCCGCTCGACGTCCTGCATGAAGATGACGATCTGCTGGTCCTGAACAAGCCTCCGGGATTGGTGGTCCATCCCGCCGCCGGCCATCAGGACGGCACGCTGGTCAACGCGCTGCTCCACCACTGCGCCGGTCACCTCAGCGGCATCGGCGGCGTCGCCCGCCCCGGCATCGTCCATCGACTCGACAAGGACACCAGCGGCTGCATCGTCGTCGCCAAGAACGACAAGGCCCACGTCGCCCTGGCCGCCCAGTTTGCCAACCGCGAATCCCACAAGGTCTATCAGGCCATCGTGTGCGGTTCCGTAAAGCCTGACGCCGGCGAAATCAGCGCTGATATCGCCCGCGACCCCACGCATCGCAAGCGCATGGCGGTCACCGAGGGCAGCCGCGGACGCGAGGCCCATACCGGCTATCGCGTGAGCGAACGCCTCCGTGGCGCAACCTGGCTCGAGGCCGTCCTCCATACCGGCCGCACCCACCAGATCCGCGTCCACTTCCAGCACCTCGGCCATCCGCTGGTCGGCGACGACATCTACGGAAAGAAACCCAACGCCCGCCTGACGGAGATCACCGGCTACCGCGCACCCCGCCAACTGCTACATGCGTGGCGACTCGGCTTCCATCACCCGACCGCGGATCGCATCATGGAATTCGAGGCGCCGCTGCCCGCCGATTTTCACGACGCCCTCGGGATGTTGCGAGGGTGATGCTGGAGGGTTGGACTCCGTCGCGACCGGCGGAATCGGCCCCCCGATGGAGTTCATCCCTCTCGGGGTCAGGGCGCGTCCGGGCTACCGCAGCGGGTTCCAGGCTGCGCCATCCCATCGCAGCACCTCGAGTCGAACCTCCCGATTCCCGAACCGATCGAAACGCCACCGCCCGCTCGGGGTCCCCGCCGTGGGCCCCGGGCTCCACGGAAAAACCGTGCAGACCGGACGGTCCCCCGCGCGTTCCAACAACGCCTCCGCCAACTCCAACGCCTCGAACGCCAACCCCTCCGCCGCGTCGATGGACCTCGATCCCGCGACGCGGGTCGGCGCCTCGGACGACTCCATCGCGGTCACGCGAAACCCTCGCGCCGCCTCGCCCGCGGCCTCCACAAAACCCGGACTCCTCAACCCTCCGCCTCCGGTGAGCACCCCCCCGAATCCCGCGAGCCGCAGGGCTCGAACCCATCGCGCCGCCTGCACCGGATCGAGCTGCAGAAACACCCCATCGACAGACTCCGCGACCAACGCCCGCGCCCGCTGACGGACGCCTTCGTCCGAAAGGGCGCCTGTTTCCAACCCGACGACGCGCGCCTCGAGATTCGTCCGAACATCGACGCCAACCCCGCCGACCGGCACCCGGGCGCGTTCCCATTCACGTTCCAATTCGCGCGCGGGGCGGCCGGCTTCCACGAGGAATCTCCAACTCCCACCGCGCAACAACGCGCCCCATTCATCGCGCAACGACGGCACCAGACGCACCGCCCACGGAATGCCGGCGCCCGTGATGGAATCGTCGTGGGCCAGTGAAATCACGGGCGTCCGCGTTCGCCCGGAAACCTGCAGCACAAGGTGCGACGGCACCGCACCCGGCGGCGCGACGAGAATCTGCACGCGATCCTCGAGCACCAACCGCCCCGCCTCGTCGGCGTCGGCTCCCCACTGTCCCGACCGGCCGCGCACGATCAACTCGAGCGGCCGGGCGTTTGTCTTCGCGTTATGGCGCGAGACCGCGGTCTCCGCGCCCCGGCGCAGGCTCTCACGAAACACCTCCTCCGGCGGAAGCAGCAGGCCGACGCGCCAAGGTTCCGCGGCGATCCCCCCGCAAATCCCCGCGCCCCAGAGGAACGCAACGACGGTCAGGACTCGAAGGCCGGCGCGCAACGGAGTGCGCGCCCTACCGCCCACAACTTCCGGATGCACGGGGTGCGGTCGCGGCTGGATTGCGGGTGCGACTCAGCCGCGGACCTTGGTCCATCGGCCCTGCCTCGCCGACTTGTACATCGCCTCCATCACCGCCACGCGGGTCGCGGCCTCCGATGGTTTCACGAGAGGCTGGGCGGTGTCACCGGCAACGGCGTCGACGAACTGGTGCAACGGCGCGCGCGGGGCCGGGGGCAACTGGGTCCAGGGCTCGGTGCCCTTCGCCGCCGGAAATTTCTTGCTCTGGAAATACAGCTTGTCGTTGACGATCGATGCGAAGCCCTCGGTTCCGCTGATCATGAACGTCACCGGGTTCGCCACGTCCAGCCAACCCGCCGCCAGCGAACCCATCACGCCACTCTTGAACTTGATCATCGATTGCCCCGTCTCATCGGTCTTCGGTCCGTAACGACCCGTCACGACGCGCACATCGGCGCTCACCGACTCGATGCCACCGAGGATCCACATGAGGATGTCGAGCGAATGCGTGCCGAGATCCCCAAATCCCCCAACCCCGGACTGCGCGACGTCCGCCATCCAACGCCACGATTCGGACGGGTCATTCGGTTTCTCATCGAACCAGCCGCCGATCGAGCCGCTGTGGCAGTTCCAGGCGGAGGCGCGCGTGATTTTCCCGAACGCACCCGCGGCCACTTGCTCGCGCAGGAAGAGATGTTTCGGGTCGGTGCGCATGAAGTAACCGGTGGTGAACAGCAGCCCCGCGCCCTCGATCGCCTTGGCCATCGCAACGCTTTCACCCGCGGTGATGCCCAGCGGCTTCTCCACGAACATGTGCTTCTTCGCCGCCGCCGCCGCCTTCACCAGCGCGGGATGACGATTCGTCTCGGAACAAATCACAACCGCCTGCACCGCCGGATCACCCCAGATCTCCGAGATATTGCCCGCCACCTTCGCGTTCAGGTCCGCCCCGCGCTTGTGGGCCCGCGCAGGCAGAGGGTCCCAGACGTACTTCACCGAGACGTCCGGACGAGTCTTCAACAGATTGATGAAACCCGGCGTGTGGATATGCGCACAGCCGACAAACGCGAGCGTGACCTTGCCGCCAGCGGCAGCCACGACCCGCGAGGAGGAGGCCGCAAGGACCAGACCGGCCGCGGCGGAAGTCTTGAGGAACGAACGACGGTCAACGGGAGGATTCATGGGTCTTCGATCGGGGGTTAACGCGCCCGGATTCTACCCGGCGCAGGACCCCAAGGCGTGCCCAAATTTCGTAAAATTCAACCCACCATCCCCCCACGCCGCGGCCATGGAGG
>CAIMTB010000141.1 GCA_903844265.1 uncultured Verrucomicrobiota bacterium | reverse complement strand
CTCGATCCAGCGCACCTCAGGGTGTGCCTTCATCCGGTCCATGACCACGCCAAGCGTGTTGTCCCGGCAGCCATTGAGGACCACGAGAATGCTCCAAGGCCCCGGGTAGCCGCCCCGAAAGCACGCCGCGAGCGCATCCAAGGTGGGACCTATCCGGCGCTCCTCATTGTAGGCAGGGATCAGGATCAGCAGGGACGGTGATGACATTCCTGGCTGCGGACAAACTGTCGGATGCCGGGCATGCGGGCAAGACATTCGGTCAAGACCAAGACGCCGCGTTGGAAAGACACACGATCAGGGGACAATTAAAAGACCTGTCCCCTTATATGAAACAAAAGACCTGTCCCGCTATTTTGGAGCGCGTGCTGAGCGGTCTCGGCTCTCGGGGCGGTGGGGTATGGGGTTCGGTGACGTGTCAGCGAACCCCAGGTCGGGACCTCACGGTGCGGGCGGTTTCGCGAGCGCTGCGATCTCGGAAGGAGTCAGCGCGCGCGCCCAGAATCCAAAATCCGCGAATGTCGCGGCGAGGTGCTCGTCCCCACTGTAGCGGGGATTTCCACCGAGGGCGCAGAGTTGACTGGTCGTGGTGACCAGCGCCGGAGCAGAGGTGGAGGCCACTTCCTGCCCATCAAGATAAAGGCTCAGGCGGGAGTCGGACTTGACCGCGGCCACAGCTCTCCAACGTTCCGCTTCGATTGGAATCCCGGGCGTCGAGGCGCCGCCGGAGGTTTCCATCCGGGCGTATAGTTTGCCGTTGTCGATGACCAGCCGGAGCGGGTCGTCACCCCCGGCGGTCCAGGCGCTGAACACCTGTCCCAAACGATCTCCAGGCAACGCGGAGACGCGCACCCGGACGGCAACGGTGAAATCGCCCTGCGGCCATGCGGCGATGGGATAGAGAAGTTTCTTGTCGCGGCTGTCCAGGGCGGTTCCGTCGGGGCCTGCCGTGCCTGCGGAATCGGCGGAAAGCGTGCCGAAATCGGGCCGGGCCTGGCCGCGAAGGGAATGCCGGATGAGTTCGCCGTCGGGTCCGAGCGTGGGTTCTGGCGGAAGTTGCTGCGCTGGTGCGGCGGGATCGACGACGAGGCGGGAGGGCGGCACGTCGGGTAGGGTCGTGGTTTCCCCGAGGGAAGCCACGCGCCAGTAGAGATCGGTGGGCTGGGTTGTCCGGGAGTTGCCTGCCAGAACGCTGGCAATGTCGATCCCGATGCGGTTGCTGCCGGTCAGGGACACTATAGGAAGAGGCTCCTGGAAGTAGGGATCCCTGGCGAATTCGATGCGGTAGGCTGCGGCGGGTGGCGTGGTCCCGTGGGTCATGCGGGGAGGTTTGGACTGCCATCGGAATTGGGTCATTCCCGGTGGAAGATGCGCGCCGTCGGCGGGAAGGCACGTGAAGGCAGGAGTGGCTGGTGGCTGCCGGGCGACCAGCCAGGATCGGTAATCGGTCCCATCCGCACCCGCGTTGGCGAAATCGACCAGCCGAACCGTCCCGCCCCGGGAGGCGGGCATGTCGATGAGGAGCCAGGGCCGGGAACCCATCCCGGACTGGGGTGTGTGACTTGACGACGCCACCGGCTTTGCCTCGGCCAGGCGGCTAAGTTCGATCGGTGGCAGTTTGTCAGCGTCGAAGGAGTTGTATTTCTGGTCGTAGGCCAGAAGCAGGGGGCCCCGGTAGAGGGAGACTTTCCCCGCCATCTCGTTGGCGCCGGCCACGGCCCGGAGTGTCTCCGTGAACGTGACGACAAGTTCGTCGGCGGGGTTCCAGGACCTATGGAATTGGAGATAAGTCCCTGCGGCGGCATGGCCCTTGTCGGTGTCTGCCGATGACTTGAGTTCATAGGCGGCATCGCCCGCCCAGCCGGGGATCCGGAGGCGCAGGGTCATCTCACGCGCGGGCGGGGTGGTCCGCAGGGAGATGCGCACCGTGCCGGAGACGGGATGTCCGCCGGTGACGGTAAGCTGGCATTCACCGCCGTCGGCGAGTTTCATCCGGGCGTTCATGGGGGCGAGCCAGTTGATGACAACGCCGTCGGGGGTTGTCTGGATCGCCCATTCGCTCAGGATACCAAGGACGCGCGGGGCGTTGGCGGAGCAGCAGTTGAACTCGGGGGTGCCGGCGCGGGATTGGAACACGATGGTGTGGGCACTGGCTTCGCGGGTGCCGTCCATGGGAGTGTTGTAAGTCCACCAGCGTCCGGAGGGGTGCTGGGCGCCGAGGCCGCCATTGAAGGTGGCGAGTTCGAGGTCATCGGCGCCGGAAGGGTCGCCGGTGATGCGGAGATAGTCGAGGGTGAGGGCCATCCAGGCGACGGTGCAGCAGGTTTCGATGGCGGTGTTGGAGTAGGGATTGCCGGTGGCCTGTTCGCCGGAGCTGAACCCGCCCGTGTTGCGGCGGTCCCAGCGGCGGATGCTGCGCCAATGGTGGACGAATGAGTCGCGATACCGGGTGTCGCCGGTGATGCGCCATAACTCTGCCAGGCCCTGGAGGTCATGGAGGCTTTCCCAGCGCGGGCGAGGGGACTGATAGAATTCCCGGCCGTCGAGTCCTGAGCGGAGATAGTCCCCGGCTTTTTCCCAATCCTTCTCCACTTCGCGGGCCATCTCGAGATAGCGGGACTCGCCGGTGAACCGGTGGAGCATGGCAAGGCCGGTGAGGATGGACATGTTCATCTCGGGGTCGCCGGCCTCGAGGACGCGGCGGCCGGTGTTGAGATAAGTCCTGCACACGAGATCGCCGGCTCGGCGTGCGGCGGCCAGGGCTGAGGGATCGCCGGTTTGTTCGTGCCAGGCGAGCAGGGCCTGGATGGCATGGTAATGACCCCAGAGATCCCAGTTCTTCAAAAGGCGGATATCTTTGGGGAAAGGACCGAGATAGCCATCCTCGGCCTGGGTGGTGATGAACGCGGCGACCACATTGGAGACCTGCAGTCGCAGTCGGGGATCGTCGGTCATCCGCAGGGCCTGGATGGAGGCGAGGAGATACTTGCCGACAAACTCACCCGCCCACGGGACCAGGGCGGGCACCGGGTGGCGGTCGCGGACCTCGAACATCCCGAGCAGGCCGGGATTGGCCTGGGGTGCGGTGAGCAGCCATTGGCTGACGTTGGCCTGGATGCGGTCGCTGATGACGCCGCCAAATTCGAAGTGCGCGTGGGCGCTGTTCGGTGATTCCAGGGTCAGGGCCCCGGCGAGGGCGGGAGGGGCGCCCGCGGGAACCGCGGTGTGGACGACGAAGGTGAGCGCGAGGATGGCGAGGGGTTGCAGGTCGAGGGGGCGCACGAGCGGGAGTCTGGTGCGTGCGAGCCGGAATTGGCGAGTGAGTTCATGGGTGGCAAGAGCCATTGCCCGGGTCAGGTGGCGACGGGCCAGATGAGGGGGAACTCGGTCCGGCGCTCCGCCCATTCATGGATGGTGAGGAAATGGGCAAAGGCCTCGGCGCATGATCGTTCGTGGGCGGCGATGAACGCGCGGTACCTTGGTTCCACGATGAAAATGAAGTGGTTGTCCTGGTTCTGGGCGAGCCCGCGCAGGGCATGACCTTTGAGTTCGATGGTCTCCGCGCCTGGTCCGGGCTGGAGAGCGCACTTGTCGGTACCCCACTCGATGTGGACTCCATGGCAGGCGTAGACCAGGTCGATCCGCCCGGGGCCGAGGTGGGTGAGGTAGACGCCATAGAAATCCCCGGTGCGCAATTGGAGCACGCTCGTGATCTCGCTGCCGCTGAAGTCGAGGATCTCGAATTCGCGGTCCTCGAAGACGTGCCGGAGGCTGAGCAGGACATCCTGCGGTGCGGTGTGAAGGCGGTCGGCGAGTTGTCGGAAGATTGCATCGTTGATGTGATGCGGATCTTTTTCGGCGAAGAGGCCGGCGACCAGGGGGTCTTCCGGTTGTTCAACCGGGGCTGGGCGTGCGGCCGGCGGGGGGGTGCGGAGGGGTGGGGTGGCGGGGGCTGCTTTGTCGGGGG
>CAIMTB010000140.1 GCA_903844265.1 uncultured Verrucomicrobiota bacterium | reverse complement strand
TTTGGGGTTGGACCAACGCAAGGTCCACTGTCGGACGCCAGCGGCGGCGGACCACCGCCACCTCGGCATCGGCAGTTCGGAGAGAACCGTCCTTGAGTCATTTCGATGCAAATGTCGACTGTCAATGTTTGACCCCATCGCCATCCCTGGGGTCCCCCCGCGTGGCGCGGTCCAGGATGCTCGAGATCTCGGACACCCCGGGATCTGCTCACTTCCGGGTCTGGACAACCAGAAGGAAATGCTGCCCCGGTCCATGGGTCCATGGGGGAGGCTGGCCGAATCGCTGCAACGCGTTCCCGGAGCCCCGGCATGCGGCCGGCCCGTCGACGCGGCGCAGCCGGGAGGTCTGAATCATTCCGGCTAAGGCGGATTGAGCGTCAGCTTGAGGCCTTTGACCGGTCGCCCGGCCGCGTCCGTCAAGCGGACCGAGCCCAGCCAGCGGGGGCCACTCACCGTCTTGAAGACGAGAACGTTGGACCCCGCTTTCAACGGCACGCCGGTCGTCACGAACTGGTCCGGGGTATAGGACGAGTTACACGCGTTCCGGTAGATCTGCCGCCCATTCAGATAGACCCTGGCCCGCGTATCCACGCCGACTTTCAGCACGATCCCGGTCTGTTCGGCTCCACTCTCAAGGTCACAGACCGCGTAGGCCACCACGAGACCGTGCGCTGGGGGTTCGCCCAGGAATTCCTGGAAGTTGATCCGGTAGTCCTTCAGATGCACTTCCCTCCAGTCCCACTCGCTTTGACCGGTGCTTACTCGTCGACCGGATCTGCGGCGTAGCTGGCCCACCAACGCCTGCCGTCCGTTGGCAAGGATCAGTTTGAAATCCGACCCTGCTCCAGCGGGCCTCGAGCCTTGTCGACGGCGTCGATGTCCGCCAAGGTCGGCGCGCGCCAGACGCGCAGCAGTTGACTATCGGAGAGAGCGATGACGGTGTTGCCATCAGGAGGAAAGGAAACGTACCCCGGAAATTGTACACTACCGGTGAGTTTGGCGACCTGTTGAGGCTTGGAGCCCGTCATGTCCCAAAGCATCACGCTGCCGTCATAGGCTCCGGCCGCCAACCGCTGACCGTCGCCAGAAAAAACCGGTGATGCGAAGCCTATCATGTCACCACCCATCTTGGCCAGCCGCTTGCCGGTTTCCACTTCCCACAGGCTGATATGAGGGCCTAGGCCTGCCGTGGCGACCGTGCGGCCGTCCCCCGAGAAACCCACGCCCAGGATCCAGACGGAGGCTGGATCCGTCACCGACCGCTTGCCAGCCGTAGCCAGATCCCACAACTCCAGGATCGAATCATAGTAGTAACCCAATCCAAGCGCGTGGTTGTCAGGAGAGAAGCTCACCCTGCTGATCTGGTCCGGGCGGGCGTCCAGCCTTTGGATCAGGCGTCGGGTGGACATCTCCCAAAGCTCTATTTCCTTATCCCGCCCCAGCACGGAGTCGCTCTCACCCTTGATGACCGCCAGAAGGCGGCCGTCGCGAGAGAATTCCAGCCGCCTGGCCGGGGCGCTCCCTTTCTTCGCTGGAGGAGTGAAGAGTTCTCTGCCGGTGGATGCTTCCAATAGCGTCAAGGAACCGTCCAGCAGGCCCACGGCGATCAGGCTCCGGTCACTGGAAAGCGCCGCGCCACCATACTCCTGGGTGACCGGCCAAGGCCGCCGTCCCACCTCTTGCAACGTGGCGGTGTCTGTCACACTGAACGTCCGGTTGGACTGCACCTGAAGAACGAACTGTCCGTTGGACGTAAACCAGTGGGGCCAACCGACGTGCAGTTGCGCGACTTTGGGTTCGCCACCCGCGCGGGTTCCCCAGATCTTGAGGGTACCGTCCCTGGAGGCGGTGATCAGCCGACGCCCGTCGGGAGAGTACTCCACCGACCAGACCTCGAACTCGTGGCCTCTCAAGGTGGCGTTTTCTTGCCAGGATTCCGTGCTCCACAGTCGCACGGTTTGGTCCGCGCCGGCGGTGGCCAAGGTCTTCCCGTCCGGTGAGAAAGAAAGGGATCCGACCCACGACGAGTGATTGGTGAGGCTGGCCAACTCCCGGTGCGTACCCACGTCCCAGACTTTTACGGAGCCGCAGGCACTCACCAGCTTGGTGCCGTCGGGGGAAAACGCCAGAGCCAGGATTCTCTCCCGGTGCCCGTCCAACGAGGCCTGGCGCTTTCCAGCCTGCCAGTCCCAGACCTCGATCTTTCCGTCCTCCCAACCGACCGCGAGGAGCCGGTTGTCCGGGGAGAGCGCGAGGCCCGACTTCCACCCGCGGTACCTAGTCAGGCGTCGGGAATAACTCGCCCTCTCCCGCTGCGTTGCCACCTCCCACAGCACCGCGCGATCGTCGCAGGACCAAGCCAGGAACTTCCCATCGCGCGAGAGAATGACGGTACTCACGCTGCTGGCGGAGTTCGTCAACAGAAGCCTCGGTTGTCCGGAAGGCATATCCCAAAGACGGACGATTCCATCGTTGCAGCCGGAGACCAGAAGACGGCCGTCCGGCGAAACGGCTAGGGAAGGCACAGTCTCGGGGTGGGGTAGCGAAGCGAGGACTCGCCGTGACCCCGGATCGAAGAGCTTGACCGTCCCATCCAGGCAGGCGGCCGCGGCGGTCTGTCCGTCGGGAAGGAAGGTGGCAACCCAGCCCCACGGATTCAATTCCGGTCCGAGCGTCAGCTGTTCATCGCCCCGGCATTGCTGCCACAGGTACCTCCACTCCCATCCACGCACGTCCAGATCTCCGCGGCTCGGCAGGTGCCTGCGCATCAACTCGCGGGCATGGCCCAAGTTGTTGGCATCCAGGGCCCCGAAGGCCAGGAGCATGTCGCTGGCATAGGCGCTTCGCTTGGCCGACCGCTCGCCTTCCTCAGCCCGTCGGCGCTCCTGGGTTTCACTCTCCTTCGCCGCAAACGCCACATCACGCTCGTGACGTTCGGCGATCTTGGCAGCCATGGCCTGCTCGTGCGCCTCGGACTCCCGGAGGAAGAGGGACGTCGAAACACCCAGCCCGAGCACCAGCGTCGCCAGCACGACTCCCGCGGCGGTGAACACCAGCTTGTTCCTCCGAAACGCCTTCTGGAAACGGTAGGCAGTGCTCGGGGGGCGGGCAGAGACCGGCTCGTTGCCCAGGTGCCGCCTCAAATCCACCGCCAGCCCGTTCGCCGTCTCGTATCGCCGGCTCCGATCCTTCTCCAGACACTTCATCACGATCCAGTCCAGGTCCCCCCTCAACTGCTGCAGCAGCTTCGACTTCTCCACGGCACGACGCCTGGCGGTCGTCGTGAGTTCATCGGCTCCGAGGGTTGACAGACGCGTGCTCGGTCGCGCGGGTTCCGCCTCCCGGATGATCTTCCGCATGGCGTCCACACCCTGGGACATGAGCTCCTTCGCATCGA
>CAIMTB010000139.1 GCA_903844265.1 uncultured Verrucomicrobiota bacterium | reverse complement strand
TTTGGGGTTGGACCAACGCAAGGTCCACTGTCGGACGCCAGCGGCGGCGGACCACCGCCACCTCGGCATCGGCAGTTCGGAGAGAACCGTCCTTGAGTCATTTCGATGCAAATGTCGACTGTCAATGTTTGACCCCATCGCTATCCGGCAACTCCCGCACTCTGTAGAACTGCTGCGGCTGGGACTGGCGTATGGGCAGGCTCACTTCAAACGCAGCGCCGGCGCTCGTCTGCCGTGTTCCAGGAACTTCGGCCCACGGGTCGGACGCCAGACCCACCCGGCTTTCGAGGGCATAGGTGCGTCCGGCGCGTGTGGAAAAGCTGAAACGCAGCTCACTTCCGGAAATGCTGACCCCGGAGACCACGATGGCCGGAGGAGGTGACGAGGCGGTTCCCCGTATCAGCATCATGCCGTTATAGAAAATGTCGGGCACTCCCCACGTCACGCCGGCGTCCGTCGACCCGACACGGCCAAACGCCCCGGCATCGCCGGTGGGCTCGGTTGCGGAAGCCCCCTGCCGAACGCTGGCGCCGGTCTCAACACTCAACACCGCCCAGTAGCATCGATTCGCCACCAGGGTGAACGGCGTGGCGGGGGTCCAGGTAACGGGTGTTCCGGGGAGGGACGGCGACAGTGCTATGGGGTTGGTCATACCGGAGAGGTTCATGATGACTCCGGTGCTGACGGACGGCTTCCCGCTGGCGGGGTCGTTGGAAAAGATCTGCAGCCGGACCGTGCTTGTGCGGACGTCGAAACCAGGGACGCCCAGCAGCAAGGCCACGGAGTCGAGCCGGTAGGGTCGCGACCCGAGGCAGAACCTGCTCGCCAGCCAAGTGGACGTTGTGGCGAGTAATGCACCGTTAAAGGTGCCATTGGTATTATCAAAGATCGTCGTGGGCGCGCCCACCGAAGGGTCGGTGGGCGGCAGACTCCAGAACCCACCCTCGATCACGAAGCGGCTGTCACTGATCCGGCCCGCCTCGGGTTGGCCGCTCGTGCCACTCAACGCGAAGGTGCCACCGATGCTGGAACCCCCACCGCCAGCGACGGTGAAACGGTCGATGGCGAAGGGTTGAGCCATGGCCCGCTGAGCACAGAGTGCCAGGGCACCGGCGAGAAGGACTGTCGCGATATCAGGTTTCATTGCCTTGAAGTGTTTGAGGTTCACTTCCAATGTGAACTCACCTTTTGATTTATTGCCCGATCGTAACCGGACCACCCAAGGCCGCGATCGTCATCGCGTTGGTCATAGTCATGGTTTCGGTGGTATGGCCGGCAGCCTTTATGTTGATTGTGCCGGTCGATGGGACGGCCCTGATAGCCTGCTTCAGGGTGATATAGGGATTGTCGAAGGTGCCCAACTGCAGTAGCAATGCGCCGTTGAAATCAGCCCAGACTGGACCGTAAAATGCAACCGGGTCGGAGCTGATCCCGTTGGCGACCGCCACCAGTGAATACGTCGCCGCGGGCGTCAGGCTTGGTAAGGCGAATAGCTCGGCAGACACCGATTTGCTTCCCGTCTGCACGCCGGTGCTGCTCCAGTTGAATGTGGGCAGGTAAAGCACATTTCCGACGTCGTCGGTCACCCGCACGAGGGGATAATTGCTGTCCATCTGGGCGTCGTCGCCGAAGGAGGATCCCTGGGAGATGCCGTTGAGCCTGGTGCCGGTCAGGTGGTACGAACCGTCGCCGTTCGCCGTGATACTGCTGATGGTTGGCTTGCCCGAAGGAATGGGAACCCCGTCGGGTTGGAATACCCGAATCGTACTCGAACCGTAACTTACCAAAACGTTTCCATCCGGCAGATTCAGCATGATATGCGATACGCTGGATACGTCTCCCCAATCAAACACCTGGGTGATCGTGCCCACCGGATAATTGCTGATCGGATCCATTTCATAGAACGCTCTGGGCTGGGGATTGAGAACCGGTCCCAGAACCGTTTGAATGAGAACCTTGCCGTTGACCATCATTGCGGCGGGTTCATCCCAGCCGACGCCGGGGCTGACAAGTTCCGGGCCCGCTGCCCAGCTGCCTGGATTGGTGTTTCCGCTGGGCGTGTAATAGGCGGTGTGACCGTTCCCGCCGATGAAGAATGCCCGACCGTCCGGCAACAGCACGCCCGCTCCAATCTCCTGGGCGGAGTTGTACATCGCCACCGTTAGATTGGCGTCCGCGATCCATCCGCCCTGCCCGTTGTTCAGCGAAGGGATAAAGCGTTCCGACGTGTTCAACAAATTGGGGTCTTGAGTCGGGTCGATGGTGAGGATGCTGTCGTCCGGCAGCTTGACCCACGTCGCTTCGTTCTGGTTCTGGATGCAGGCTGGCCCCTGCGAGAACGTGTTCGAGAATGGGTTGTAAATCACCGTACCGTTGGCGGCGACCGGAAACACTGGCGCTATCAGTAAGTTGCCGTTGGGCAGGATCACGCTGGCTGAGTCACTAAAACCTGGAGAGGCGCAGCCCGTGCAAATCAAACCACTCGGCACGGGGATCTCCGTCCACGTATTCAGCCGCGGATCGTAGATCTCGGCCGTGTTGCCACCGGTACCATACTCGCCACCCGCCACGAAGACCCTCCCATCGCGCAAAACCGCAGAGGTGTAGAATTGCCTCGTGTAGATCATGGGGGTCAGCGTCGTCCAGCTTCCATTGATGTAGCTGCCATGACGGTCGGGCGTCAGCCGGTACCAGACTGCGCTCGTCCCCTGTTGCTGGGCCATCACCGTGCCATCGGGAAGCAGAAGCATGAGTTGCACTGCACTGTTGTTTGGCGGCGTCTGTGCCACGGTGGTCCAACTGCCGACGGCCATCGCCCGCCACGGAAGCAGAAGTCCACCCAGGACCAGAAATAGCTCCAACCAAAAGCGGCTGGCCACATTGCCTGATTGTTTTGTAGTCATGTCTTTGTATTTGGAACAAGTGCTTACTGCAACGTCACGAGCACCAGCACCAGGCCCTTGCCTTCCTTCAAACCACTCATCGCCTTCCCGAGGATCGCGCCCTGGGCTTTGGCGTGTTCGGTCACTTTCATGGCGTGACCGGGGGTGTCGGAAGAGGTGAGCAGGTCGCCCGGTTTGATCGCGCCAAACGCCGCGTCGGCCCGCACATAAACCCGTCCGCTCAGGGCGACGTTTTCCCCCGCCTCGAGTCTGTCCTCCTGGACCATGCTGATGCCGGGCCGGATGCCGTTGGCTCCGCTGACAATGCCGGCGGCTTTTGTGTCATAGGCCCGGGTGCTGCGGCGGAGCTTGCCGGGATGCTCATCATCAATGACGACGACGCTGCCCGGCTCCACGCCGCTGTGGCTCATGGCGAACGGTTCCGCCAGATCCGCGCCGCCGCGAATCGTCAATACGCGGACAGAGGCGTCGCGGGCGAAGAGATTGCGGACGTCAACGTCGCGGGCGACGAAGTCGCCGTTCACCTCAAGCGTGCGCGAAGGACTCGTCGTGCCGATGCCGACGTTGCCCACGGTGTCGACGGCTATCCCCCGTGTTGATCCCGGCGGTGCGCCGACCGGGCCAACGACCAACTTCAGCGTCGTTCCTTCAAATCGGACGTCGGCCCGGTTGCCGCCGCGTATGATCGAGAGTCCGGACTCGGCATTGGGAGTGCCGACGACGACGGATCCCGGTCCTGAGACCATGGAAGTGCTGCTGTCGGCGTTGATCGTCAGGCTCGGCTTGAGTCCATCGTTGACGAAGAATTTGAGTGGATGGTTGCTGATCGTTCCCAGCCAACCGCCCGTCGGATCAAGGTAAGTGCCTAGGCGAATTGTACCATCGGTGTGTTCAAAGCCATACGCCGGGCCGCGCACCGTCAGCTTGCCCTGCAGAAACGCATCTCCGTTGGGTTGGAGGCCGAAGGCGATGCCGGCCGCCCCTTGGCGTGCAAAGTAGAGTTGGTCGCCGTTGTAGCCGCGCGAGGTGCCGACCTTCCACAGGCCGTTGGCGTTGGCATACTCGGTTTGCGCCCAGGCATTGGTGTCGCCGCCCGTCTCAATGCGTTGACTCACCGAGACGGAGGGATCGTACACATGCAGCCTGTTTTGCGGGTTGGCAGTCCCGATGCCGACGTCGCCGGCGTTGTAGTAGGCATCCAACCCGTTGAGCGACCAGATGTTGCCCGCCGCCACGCCGGGATCGGTCCAGGCAAAATTCCCGCCCACGTAGGACAGCAATTGCCCGGGCGTGGGTGGAACGCCGCCCGTGTTCAACTGGTCCGCTGTCACGGTGCCGTTTCCTACACTCCCAGCCTTTCCGGCGAAAATCGCATAGGGCGTCGGCAGCAAGGGCGTCCGTGGCGACAGGAGGCTCGGAGCGCCCACGCCGTTGGCCCGCACGGTGATTTCCAGCCAGCGGGCGGGGCCGGTGAAGATGTCGGGCCCGAAGTCGAGCGAGACATTGAACACGCCGTTGGTGACCGGCACGGCGTCGCGAACGACGGCAACGGTCAGCGCGGCTCCGGCGGCTTCCGCATCAAACACGGTGAAGGTGAGATCGTAGAGCCCCGTGGCGGCAGTGCCGGCGTCGCTCAACCGGCCTTGATAGCCGATGGTGGTGGCTTGGGCGTGAGCGAAGCCGGGCAAGCTCAACAGCGCGAGCAGGAGGAGCCAATGGGGTTTGTGTTTTGTCTTCATGATTGATTTCGGTTATATTTCTTTTGAGTCGGGCCATTTATCATCTCTATCCCGTCATGGCCCAAATCCCGGCCAAAGGGATCACCCTATTCTTCTTTTGTTATATGCGTGGGGGGGGGGGGGGGGGGGGGGGGGGG
>CAIMTB010000138.1 GCA_903844265.1 uncultured Verrucomicrobiota bacterium | reverse complement strand
CGACGACGCGCTCGTTGACCAGTTTCTCGATGTCGGCGACCTGCTGAGGCGTCAGCGGCGCGCTGTTGAAGTCGAAGGTCAACTTGTCAGGTCCGACGAACGAGCCCTTCTGTGACGCATCGCCGCTCACCACCTCGTGCAGCGCCCAGTGCAGCAGGTGTGTGACCGTGTGATGCCGTTGGATCGCGGCACGGCGCGAGCGTTCCACCGAAAGACTCACGGTCGCCCCCACCGCCGGCACCTCGCCGCCCTCGATGAAATGCAGCCAGGTGTTGCCGGATTTCTGCGTATTCACCACCCGCCACAACTGGCCCGACCCGCTCAATTCACCGGTATCGCCCAATTGGCCGCCCATCTCCGCGTAGCATGGGGAAGCATCGAGGACCACCGCTGTCTTGTCCTTAAGTTCCACGACCTCAAGGACCTTGGCCGAGCTCTCGAGCGAGTCAAAACCCACGAACGCGGTCGGGGTCTTGGTCTCGATCTGTGACAGCTCGATGACCTGCTTCTTCTGCGCGGCGCGGGCGCGGGCGCGCTGCTCTTCCATGAGCGCGTTGAAACCGGCGACGTCCACCGAGAGGCCTCGCTCGCGGGCCATCAGCTCGGTGAGGTCGAGAGGGAATCCCTGCTCGTCATAGAGCTTGAAGGCGAATGCAGCGGAGATGTTCCCGTTTGCCGCCTCCTCACCGAACAGCGCGATGCCCTTGTCGAGCGTCCTGTTGAACGCCTCCTCCTCGAGCTTGAGCACGTCCTTCACGTGCTGCTGCCGCGCGCGGATCTCGGGGAAGACATCGCCCATCGTCAAAGCGAGAACATCGACGAGCTTGTAGAAGAACGGCTGCCGGAAACCGAGGCTGCGGCCGTACTTCACCGCGCGTCGCAGGATGCGGCGGAGCACGTAGTTGCGGTCGTTGTTCCCCGGCTGGATCCCGTCCGCGATCGCGAAGCTGAGAGTGCGGATGTGGTCCGCGATCACGCGGAACGCGACGTCCACGCGCTCCTGCTCGGTGTCGCCGGTGCTTCCCGCGACGGGCAGGGTGGAGCCGTAGGTCCGGCCGCTGAGCTTGCCGAGCTCGTCAAAGATCGGGCGGAAGATGTCGGTCTCGTAATTGGAAATCCGGGCGTGGGCGAAGTCCTCGAAACCGCGGGTGCCCTGGATGATCGAGGTGACGCGCTCGAAGCCCATGCCGGTGTCGACGTGCTGCGCGGGCAGCGGGCTGAAGGTGCCGTCGGGGTTCGCGTTGAACTGGATGAAGACGAGGTTCCAGATCTCGATGCACCCGGCGCTGCCCTTGTTGACCAGGGCGCCGTGCGTGTCGCCGGCCGGGGTGAGATCGACGTGCAATTCCGAGCAGGGACCGCACGGACCGGTGTCGCCCATCATCCAGAAGTTGTCCTTTTTGTTGCCGTTCACGATGTGGACGGCTGGGTCGAGGCCGGCGGCGCGGAAGTGGGCGGCCCAATATTCCCACGCTTCCTGGTCGAATTCGGACGGGTCGTTCCTGGATTTGTCGGGGGAATAGACCGTGGCGTAGATGCGGTTCTTCGGGAAGTTCCACACGCCGGTCACGAGTTCCCAGGCCCAGTCGATGGCTTCCTTCTTGAAGTAATCGCCGAAGGACCAGTTGCCGAGCATCTCGAAGAACGTGTGGTGGTACGTGTCGAAGCCCACGTCCTCCAGGTCGTTGTGCTTCCCGCCCGCGCGGATGCACTTCTGCGTGTTCGCCGCGCGCT
>CAIMTB010000137.1 GCA_903844265.1 uncultured Verrucomicrobiota bacterium | reverse complement strand
GGGCGCCGCTGGCTGCCAGAAAGGGCCCGCTGGCGTCGGCACGGAACCGGAGGGCGCCGATGCGGGAGGAATCTTCGAGGGCGAGAACGTAGTCCAGATCCCGGTAAGGCTTGGATTCGAGAACGTGGCGACGCACTGCCCTTTCAATGAGCACTCGGCCCCAGCGATCCGGGCCGCAGTCCTGAAAGGCTCCGAAGAGCGTCGTCCCATGATGGGGTCCCGGACGGAGTGGCAGGCCGGTGGGATCGATGGCAAAAGCCCCCGGGCGCGCGAGCCATCCGGCCGAGTATTCGAATGTGACGGTCGAACCGCGAGCGGCCGGGTGCAGCATGCCGACCGCGTGCGTGGTTCCTTCCCAATCCAGATGAACCTCGATGCTCATGGGCTCTTTCTGCGGATGCGCTGGGGAAGACGCGCCTCGTCCAGTTGGAGGCCCAAGGTGTCCTCGGCTGGGGCAGCGAGACGAGCGAGTCGGTCCTGCAATTGGAGCACGTAAGCGGCGCTTGCGAGCGTCCCCATGGCGACCGTCGGATCCCCTTTCTCCAGACGCCAGAGGGTGCGGCGTCCGATGAACAACCGCGCCGCCATGTCTTCCGTAGAGATGCCCCGTCGCCGTCGAGCCAGAGCGAGGTCGCGCCCCAGTTCACGCAGGGCGCGCGCGGCTGGCAACGGCATGCCTTGTGTCATGGACATGTCCATCAACGTATCCCTTATGATACGCAATGGCCAACACTGTATCGCAAACGACACGCTCGTTGTGAATGGTCAGTTGCTCTGGCGAGTGGCGGGGTGACGAGGTGTTCGCGGGGAACCGGACGGACGTCACGACGGTCGAAGACATGGTGCGACTGATGGAGGAGAGGTACGGCAAAGCCGAACGGATCTGGGTGATGGACCGAGCATGGTCAGCGAGGACAACATCGATTTCCTGCGCACCCGCGGGGCGCGCTACCTGGTCGGAACTCCGAAACGCCAACTGCGCCAGTTCGAGGCCCAACTCCTCGAGGAGAACACTGGAGTTGCCGACAGCACCGCGGCGGATTGAAAATGTAGTGGCGAAAAACGGGCCAAAATTTTCGTAACACCTTGCAAATCAAGTCGCGCTTCTCGGGGACTGACGAACTTGGGTTAAGGTGGTCAGGGCGCTGCCATGTCCGGTCGCGGCCTGAGCACCGTTGCGGCGTTGAGGCGGTTGGCTACACGGCCGATCTCAGCGTCCCCAGACACGGCGCCCAACAGTCCCACCAACGTCCCCATCGCCGCGCAGTCGGCGGCGTGCTGGGCGCACTGACGCTGGTAGGACCGTCTCGTCTTGGTACAGACCAGCGTCTGCGGCGAACCCTGGCGCTCGGTCACGTGCGTCAGGTCCAAGCCGTGATGCTCGATCTGGCCATGCAGATGCTGCCGCCGATCCTGACGCACCCTGAAGCGGTGCACCTTCGCCACCGGGTCGCGAACGAACGCTTGGAGTTCCCTACAGTCCTCGCACTTGCAGGAAACCGTCACCTCCTGTCTCCAGTCCACCGGGAGTTCCGGCGG
>CAIMTB010000136.1 GCA_903844265.1 uncultured Verrucomicrobiota bacterium | reverse complement strand
GGGCGTCGTGACGTTCAGATAGGTTGCCGCTCCTGCGAACGCCGCGACCGTGGCCGCCGTGTTGTCTATCGTCATCGCATTGTTGGCGCCATTGACCGGGTCGGTCTCGATGACACCAGTCGGGAATCCATCAAACGAAACATCCGGGTTTGAGAAATAGGGGATCCGGGTTCCAGGAGCATAAGCCATGACCGTCCGCCGCTGCAGTAAAGTGCCGGTGTAGCGATGCCCGTACGAATAGGAATAGGCGCCTGCGCTGCCTGCATTGGCGCGATCGTGCTGACAACCCATGACGTGCCCGACTTCATGCGTGAAGACGTACGTGCCGGCGCCGACTTGGTCGCGCCTGACCACACCGTACGCGTAACCCGCAAATCCCGTGGACACGGGAGATTGCACAAAGGCCAGTCCTGCCACGCCCGATCCCATCGACTCGGTCAGCAAAATCACCACATCCGCGCCCTGGGTGGCGCGGAGGGTGGGGACATCATCCATGTAGCCGTCGCTGGGGTTCTGCAAGCGGGCAAGATCGATGGAGGCGTCGCCGCTCTCGGTATAGGATATCTGCTGAGAGTGGACTAGATTGAGCAGCACGCTCACAACGCTGTTTCCGTAGATCACATTGGCCTCAGCCACGCCCACCGCACTCAAGGCGTCCATGTTCGCGTCGCCGCCGGCAGCGGCGCTTGCCGCCGCGGTATAGACCACCATCACGTCGATCTGGGTGGCGTTGTCACCCGCGACACGGGGTATCACGGTTCCGGGCGGAAGATTGTCCAGCGGCGCGATGGAATCGGCACCGCAGGTTGGGGCAGTGGCCATATCGGTCTCCGTGATGGTGTATTGTCCACCCCCGGCGTAGCTGATCCGCACAGGCGCCTCGCCATCGACGACGATGGACCCGGCCACGAAGCCCTTGTTCACACTCAGGATGACGTGACTTTGTGCGGCCCCTGGAACGCGGCCGTGGATCACGTATTGATCGGCTGCCTTGGAGACCGTCCGGGTCACCACGACGGGGATCTGGCGATCGTCGAAGGCGTTGAGGAGGATGTCCGGTTGGTCCGCGGCGAGGGACGGGCCCTTGCGAGCTGGGCGGGCGGCGGCCTTTCCCATCGTGGCCCAGTCGATCCTGGCGGTGCGGGCGCGCGCCACGCCGGCCACCTTCACGTCGGAAGCGACCGCCGCCCCTGCAGGCGCGGGATCCGAGAAGAGGCGTTCAACGGCGTTGGCGCTCATGACGAGCGAGAGCGCGAGGAGTGTCGCGAGAGTCCCGAGCCGGACAGGCAGGGCACAGACACCGTTCCAACTAATCTTCTTCATGCGGCGACCTTGGTGTGTTTGTTCTGAGCCGGAAAAAATGAGAGAGAGGGACCCGGCACAAAGGGGCATCGGAGCAAATCCTCACCAGCTTTAGATCCGAAAAGGAGCGGAGGTATCATTTCGTAGGGAAAGTGGTTGAAGAGGGGACGGAATGGCGTTTGAAGACTCAAGAGGAGCAGAGCACGGTGTTGAACCGCACGAATGCGGCCCTCTCCATGAACCGTGAAGGTAGGGCGGGCAGTCCCTTGCCCGCCGCCCTGCCGGGGCTACCTGATGGTGAG
>CAIMTB010000135.1 GCA_903844265.1 uncultured Verrucomicrobiota bacterium | reverse complement strand
GCTGAACTGGGACCAATCCGTGACGATCCACGGAGTGCTGACCAATCGCGGCACTTTCTTCGTCCAGAGTCGCGATCGGGCATCCGCGGTCAACGGGACGGGACGCCTCGAGAACGAGGGATTGATCCGGGTCCTCCAGGTCAACGCCGGCTGCGGCGGCGGCTGTGGTGGATTCGCGGACTTCCTGGTCACGGTGAACGTGGGCGCTGCAGGACAACTGCTCGTGGACGGCAACGCCTGGACACGATTCCGCGACGGCGGATCGCTCGTGGTCGCCGGGCAAGTGGAGGTGCGCCCCGGTGGACGCCTCCTCTTCCAGAACGAAGGAATCCCGCGTGATCTCACCCTGCGCCAAGGAAGCGCGGTCATCGGCAGTGGCGTGGTCCAAATGTACGGGGCAAACCGGTTGTTCATGGACGGGGATGCGCCGTTTGCCTCTGGGCTCGAATTGCACGACTCAAGCCGGGCCGCAGGCACCGGCAGGCTGACACTCGGCGGCGGCCAAGTGCTGACCGGCGGCTACGATGCCCCGGTCGCCATCCCCACCAACGCCACGGTCAGTGTCAGCGGCGCCGTCTTCACCGGGGAACTCAGGATTGATGACGGAGGCACGATGGCCGTCGATTGGGACCAGTCGCTGACCATCGACGGTGTCCTGACCAACCGGGGAACTCTCTGGCTGCCCAGCCGGGACCGGAGCAGCACGCTCGCCGGCGCGGGCCGGATGGTGAATGAAGGCAGCGTCCAGGCCTATCAGGTGAATGCCGGCTGTGGCGGAGGCTGTGGCGGTTCGGCCCACATTTACCTCGCGATTGACCAGTCCGCGACCGGCCGATGGAGGGTGGATGCCAATGCTTGGGAATTGTTCCATGGCGGGAGCCGGCTCGACTCGTCAGGCACGACGGAAGTCCTGCCAGGCGGGACGCTGATCTTCCTGGAGGAAGCCACGGTGGTGGATTACACGCTGCGGACTGGAGCGGTCCATCGCGGCGCTGGATCCACCTTCGTCCGCGGCCGGAACCGTCTCGTGGTCACCGGAGCGGCTTTGCTCGACGGACGCCTGGACATGAACGGCGCCAGCCAGTGTGCGGGAACAGGCGTCCTCACCATCGGATCCAGCGGCACCCTCTCTTTCGACCACAGCGCCAACATCGCCGGGAGCCTTGATGTGTTCGGGCAATTGGTCCAGGCCCCGGGAACAATCCTGCAACTCGACGGCACCCTCTTCCTCGAATCCGGCGGCGTTGTGCAGGCTCCCGGCACCGTCGGGGCGGCCGAGTTTGTGGATCGCGGCGGCACGGTGCTCGGCAATCCGATTGTCATCCGGCCGCACGCCTCGATCCTGATCAGCGGACTGCGGTTGAACGGAAACGCCACGCGAACCGCCGCTCTCGCAGCCACCCGGTCCATCGATGCCGGACTGGCCAACCGGCCGGTCCTCCAATTCCTCGGTCCCCAAGGGCTCGGGTTCACGGTCGAGGGAAGCACCGACGGCATCCATTGGACCCCCGTGTCCGCCAGGATCCTAGAGACGGGTCCCGGGACCTACGAAGCCGAGCTCCTTCGTTCGCCGGCCACGGCCTTGTTCCTGCGCGTCGCGACCCAACCCGCGCCCTGATCCGCGGGTGCTCCTCTCCCTCGCCCTCTGGGGGGGGGGGACGCACGGGGCTGACCCCAGGGGGAGCCATCCACCACGCAACGCCGGGGGCCTTGCGGCCCACGAAACAGCCTAATCCATGGGGATGGAGTCTGTTGGAAACTCGGGGGGGGGGGGGGGGGGGGGGG
>CAIMTB010000134.1 GCA_903844265.1 uncultured Verrucomicrobiota bacterium | reverse complement strand
CCGATCGCACCGCCTCGGGCGCCTCGAGCCGGATCAGATGGGGATCGAGATAGTTGGGTGAGATGAGTCGATTGAGCTCCGCGGCTTCCCGGTAAAAGACGGTGAACAGCAGGATCGGGTAGAACTGACGCAGCACCCTGAGCGCCGCCCCACCCCGCCCGGCACCCTCGAACCCCACCAGCGCATGCACCACCATCAACAGGAGAAGATGGCCGCCCACCACCCAGGGCCATCCCGGCAACCGCTCGCCGTGGGCCGCAAGCACGAGCAGTCCCACGATCACCACGTAGGCCTGAGTGGCAATGTCAACCAGCCGATAGTGACGCATCAACACTCCCTCTCCATGGACCGTGAAGGTAGGGCGGGCAGTCCCTTGCCCGCCGCCCTGTCGAGGCTACGCGAAAGTGAGCCTCCGAAGGCCGGCGCGCAGCGGAGTGCGCGCCCTACCAACTGCCCCGGTTCATGGTCCCAATGCGTGTCCACGCTTTGGAAAACCCGCCTACCCACGAAGGTCCGGAGCTCCCCAGCGAGTCCTGTCCAGCCAAAGCCTCATGGCCGGGTTACCGCCCGATAATAGAACGATCCCTCCGACCGCATCGGTAACAGCAGGGAGACCGAAGCCCCTCCCAAAGTGTTGGTCGAACCCACCGACCACAGCCTTAGGTCTGTGGAGGACTCCAGGACATACCGGCCGCCCGGGGTCCCCTCCAGCCGCAGTTCAAATTGTCCGTCCGACCGTGCCGCCCCCGCCCTGAGTACCGGCGCCGCCGGGGTTGCCGCGGGCAGCACAAACAGCGTGATCGACTGCGCCGGGAGGGAGTTGCTCAGACTTCCCCCGGAGTATGCCAGGTCCGGCAGGCGGGTGATGGTGTTGGCCACCCCAAGCCGCCAGACCTGAGCCGTGCCCGAGCCCTCGAAGTGAGCCACCGACAGGGCCAAGGGCGTGACGCCGTCGAGCACCTTGTTCACCGCCATCACGGTGAGGGCACGGTCGCTCGACCGTTCCGCCGCGAAGACCGCGAGTTGGTCGGGGTTGGGTCCGCCGGCGAAGACGCTCTGGTCGCCGAAGCCTGACTTCTGCCCGTCGTAGTTGCGGTACATCAGCATCGCCTTGAAGGCAGGCGTCGAGGCCTTGGGAGCGGTCCACCGAGTTGCCAGATCAACCCCTTCCCGGCCGAAGATACCCAGTACATCGGCCTGTGCGGTGGCCCCGTTGATATGTTCGTCAGCGCCCCAATTGTATTCCGTGATGCCGATCGCTGTGCCAGGGAAGTATGTGGCAACCCAGGCCTTCATCCGGGGAATCAGGTGGACCCGGTCCTTGATCCAGGATTCATCGACATAGTTCGGATCCCACAGGGAACGGGTGGAACGGTTGCGCAGGAGCTGCATGGCTGTGGAGACATCACTCCCGAACTCACCGCTCTGCGGATAGACATGAAGCGTGAAGACATCCAGCAACCGGACCCCCGACGCCGCGCTGCGTTGCCGAAGTTGATCCAAGAGCCAGGCCACGTAATCCATCCCCCCGTGGGCCTTCCTATCCGGCAATGCATTCCAGCCATGCTTATTACCGTACTCAATGTCAGCCCCGCTATAGAGATATCCCGTCCACCCAAACTCCTCAGGCCCCAGCAGGATTGCGCCGGGATCCACCAACTTGACCATCGATCCGTAGCTGGTGATCCGATCGCGAATCTCCTCCATCGAGGCCCCAGCCGGGTGAACGTCCCGATGGGTCTCGTGCCAGATGCTAGGCTCATTATCCAGACAGTAATACCGGACCCCGCCCGCTCCCGAAGTTCCCCAGCGACCCACGAGATGCTGGAGATAGGCCTTCTGGAACGCCTCATCCACCGGGACATTGGCGTCGTTCGGATCGCTGTTGGTGATCTGAACGCCGTCGGAGGCGCGGACACCGTTCCCGGCATCGGGAAACCATTGCTTGTCCGAATCCCGCTGCGCTCCGTACTTGGCGATCGAGTAACTCGCCAACCGCCCGCGACCCGGACCCAGCCTGGGCGCCCACCCGATCATCGGCAGAGTCAGGATGGCCTCCGACCCGCCCACCTTGGACACCGTCACGTGATCATCCCCGGCCGCTCCAGGGGTTGCCGGCGAGTCCGGGAGACTCTCGAAGTACCAATCGCTGGCGTGATTGTGCGCGTTGATCTGCCAGTTGTAGCGGGTCTCCGAGTTGCCTCCCGATCGATGGACCAGCGCTCCGAGAGACGCCAAGTCCGCCGCCGAGTCTGCGAAGGACACGCCGTAGATCCGCGGGTCGATCGGATGCCGATCCCGGGCGGCGTCCACCGTCACGGTGACCACCCCGTTGGTCACGGGTGGCACGGAACCGGCGATCAAGGCAACATCATCGACATAGTAGGGGGCCTGGGCCGCGCCGCTCCGGTCCTGAAGCCAAAACCCGGTGAAGTTCGCGGCGTTGGCCGCGCCGAGCGCCGACAGCGGGACGGAAATGTGCTGCCAGGTGTTGGCCGGGAGGTCCGGGACAGACCAAGCCGCCTGCGCATCCGACCCGAGCACCGCCTGGACCTGGAGTTTCTGGCCACCCTTGGGACCGCCGTGAATCCAGAAGGCGAGATGCGTGTAACCCGAGCTGTTCAGCGCCGAGTGCCCCAGATAGAGCGCCTCCCAGGGCCGGCCCGTGACCGCGATGGCCCGGGAACCCGCATGGACCACCGTGGACTGAGCGACGTCCACGGCCGCCCAGCTCCAGCTCTCCCAGCCGTTCCGCAACGCCTCGTCGAAAATGACCTGGTCATCAGCACCCGCGACAGCGACGAAGCACGACGTCGCCACCATGCCGAGCCGAAGCCTTCCCCAAGAACTTCTCATGCCTGCCATTCCACTCCTTCCCAGTCCCGCTGCCAAGAGCCGCGCCATCGAACGCCGACTGCGTGGACAAGGCTCTCCATGTTATACGCCCGTCGAAAAAGGGCCAACTCCGCCGTAGCAGTCGACGTAAGGAGACTCCAATCCTCTCCATTTGGGTCAGGTCTGACTCTCCTGACGTCGACTGCTAGCAGCCCGTTAAAAATCAAATCTCCGCCGTAGCAGTCGACGTAAGGAGACTCCATTCATTGGCTTTCCGATGAAATTGGAGTCTCCTCACGTCGACTCCTACGGTTTTTCGACGGGCTGCTACGGATCCTTGAGGGGCTGCTAGATCCCCAACCCGGCGACCGCGGCGACCGCGGCCTCCCAGATGGCCGAGGGGAACACGCCGAGGCAGAGGATCCCGCCGAGGCAGAGGATCATCGCGCCCCGCAGGGTGGGTGAAATGGGGATGGGAGTAAGATCCGGCGCATCGCCGCCCCAGTACATGGCGCGAATGACACCGAAGTAATACCAGAAGGAAATCACCACGCCGACGATGGCCACCGCGGCGAGCCAGAAATAGGCATGGGAAGCGGCGCCCTGTTCCACGACGGCGCGGAGGACCACGAATTTCCCGAAGAAACCCGCGAGCGGCGGCACGCCGGCGAGGGAGATCATCGAGGCGGCAAGGACCGCCGCGAGCAGTGGCGAGCGGTGATGCAGTCCCGCGAGCACGGAGAAGTCATCCTTGCCGACCCGATGCACCAGCACGCCCACGACCAGGAACGCGGCCAGCACGGTGAAGAGATAGCCGGCGAGATAGAAGAGAACCGCGGCCGAACCGGCCTTGGACATCGTGGACAGCGCCACCATGACGAAGCCGCCGTTGGCGATGCTTGAGTAGCCCAACAAGCGCCTCAGTCCACGCTGCGGGATGGCGCACAGGCTGCCGTAGAGGATCGACACCCCCGCGACGGTCATCCACAGCGGCTCCCAGTGGAGGGCGAGATCCGGCACGGCGAAACCGAACAGCCTCACCAGCAACACGACGCCGGCCGCCTTGGATCCAATGGCCAGGAACGCCGTCGTGGGCACCGGCGCGCCCTCGTACACATCCGGCGCCCAGACCTGGAATGGGAACACCGCGATCTTGAACGACAGCCCGCCGAAGATCATGAGCACGCCGAGTTGGAACAGGCGGTTCGACGCGAGCTCAGGCGAATGCTTCGCCAGTTCATCGAATGACATCGTCCCGGAGGCGCCGAACGCCAGCGCGATGCCGTAGACGAGGAAGCCGGAGGAAAGCGCGCCCAGGATCAGGTATTTCACGCCCGCCTCGAGCGAGGCCGCACGCGAGCGCTCGAAACTCGTGAGCACATAGAACGTCACCGTGATGAGCTCGAGCGCCACGTACATGACCGAGAAATCGTTGGCCGAGGCGGCGAGGCACATCCCCGCCAGGGCAAACAACACCAGCGCGTAGTACTCCGTGATGCCACCGCCGAGACGCGGCGACGAATCCGCCGCGAGCAACAAAACCACCACGCCCGACAGGAGGAAGATCGCCTTGAAGAACGACGCCACGCCGTCGAGGACGAACATCCCCCCGAACGCCCGCGCCGCAGCCCCGCCCGCACCGTGGTTCGCCACGAAATAGAGGCAAAGCAGCGCCACGCCGCCCGCGGTCGCATAACCCAGCAGATGCCGCCGCGCCGCCGGCACGGCGAGGTCGACAAGCAGCAGCGCGAGTCCACCCAGGACGAGCACGAGTTCGGGTCCTAGAAGCGTCAGGTTCATCGCAGGTTCGATGCGGCAGCCGCCGCGGTCGCCAGGCTCGGGGCCGGCTTCGGTTGAGCCATCGCCTCCACCACCGGGCGCACCGCGGTCGCGATCCGATCGGTCAGGATCCTCGGCCACACGCCGATCACCAGGAGACTCCCCAGCAGGATTACAAATGGAAGCCGCCGCCACCATCCAGCCGGGTCCGAGGCCGAGGCCCAAAGCTCAGCGACCGGGCCATGAAAAATCCCACGGATGGCGCGGAGCATGTACACCGCCGCGATCATCAGGGCGCCCCAGGCGGCTGCGGCGACGAACGGCTTGAGGCTCGCCAAGCCCCCACAGATCAGCAGCGAGCTCTTCCAACCGCCGAAGAGCACCATCATCTCGCCGACAAAATTGCCAAAGCCCGGCAGGCCGCATCCGGCGAACATGGCCATGACCATGACCGTCCCCGCGAAGGGCAGGCGCTTGAGCAATCCGCCCATGCGGGTCATGTCGAGGGACTGGGTCTGGCTGTGGAGCCAGCCGCTGAGGGCGAAGCTGAGGGCTGCGAGGAAGCCGTGGGTGACCATCACCACCACCGCGCCGGTGAGGCCGACGAGCGTGCCACTCACGAGTCCCAGGAAGGCGAAGCCGACGTGGGCCACGCTGGAATTGCCGATGAGCAGGTTGAGGTCCTTCTGCCGCATGGCGACCCAGCCGCAGTAGACGATGTTGCCCAGGCAGAGCCACGCGAGCAGCGGCAGCCAGGCCTTCGCCCCGTCAGGCATCAGCGGGAGCGCCACCTTGAGCAGGGCGTAGAGCCCGAACTTCTTCAGCACGCCGGCATGCAGCATCGCGGTGGGCGTCGGAGCCGAGGCGTACCCGAGCGGAGCCCAGGTGTGGAACGGCCAGAGCGAGACAAGGACGCCGAAGCCGAACATCAGCCAGGGGAAGACAAACACCTGGCGGACGACCGGCATCGGATTCGCCTTCAGGTGCTCCGTGAGTCTCACGAGATCGAAGGTCTGCGCGCCCGACTGCAGGTAGAGCGCGATCAACCCGACCAGGGCCACGAGCGCACCCAGGGTCAGGTACATCGTGATCTGGAAGGCCGCCTCGGCCCGCCGTTCGCCGCGACCCCACACACCGATCATGATGAAGGTCGGGACCAGCGCGAGTTCGTGGAAGACGTAGAGGAAGAACACGTCGAGCGACACAAACGCGCCCAGGATCCCCCCCGTCATCAACAACAGCAGGAAATAGAATTCCTTGGTCCGCTCCCGGATTTCCCAGGAGGTGCACGCGGCCGCGAACGCCACGATGGCGCCCATGACCACAAGGCCCAGATTCACGCCATCGACGCCGACCTGCAGCGAGATGCCCAGCGACGGCACCCACGGAATCTGCTGCACGAAGCGATAGCCACCCGCACCGATCGGCGCCGCGTCGAACGCCGGGAGAAGATTCAGCGCAAGCAGGGCCGACGCCGCGGTCGCAGCCAGGGTGAAGGCCCTCAGCACGACCTTGAAGCTGCCCGGGATGAAGAGCAGCAGGCCCGCCGCGGCCAGCGGGATTCCCGGGATCCAGAGAAGCGGTGACATGGCAGGAAAGTTCAACGGGGGGTTCACGCCAGCATCGCCCAGAGCACGAGCACCAGGCCCGCTGCCGCAAGAAACGCGTAGGTCTGCAGGTTCCCGGTCTGCACCAACCTCAACACACGACCCGCGAGATCGACCGAGCCTGCGGTCCCCTTCACCGCAAGCCCGCCCACCAACCAGCGGTCAACCCAGTCGGCCAGCCCCGCCATGGCATCGTGCGTGACCCGGATCAGGAAGTCATAGATCTCGTCGAAGTAGAAGCGGTCACGCATCCATTCCGAGAACACGCCAAGCTTCGAGGGCAGCGGGTCTTCCTGCGGCGAATTCCCATACAGCGAGAACGCCAGCACGAACCCGAACACCGTCGCAAACAAGCCCATGAACGCCGCCATCGGCGCATGGCCAAACGGCGCCAGCGCCGTGGCCAGCCAACCCGCGTCAACCCCGTGCCCGGTGCCGGACCCCGGCCCGAGAACCGCCCGCAAGGCACCGTCGATGCCCCAGAACCCAGCCAGCACCGACGCGACCGCCAACAACCGCAGCGGCCACAGCATCACCCCCGGCGACTCGTGCGCATGCTCCACCCCGTGACTCCGTGGAGCACCCCGCAGGGCGACAAAGAACAGCCGCGCCATGTAGAATGCGGTCAGCGCCGCGACCAGGACCGCGAGCCCGAACAGGATCGGGCGCGATTCCGTGGCGGCAAGAATCCCGTCCTTCGAATAAAACCCGCTCAACGGCGGCACGCCGCACAGCGCCAGGGTGCCCGCCACGAAGGTCCAGTAGGTCACCGGCAGGCGCGAGGCCAGGCCGCCCATCTTCCAGATGTCCTGCTCATGATGGAGGGCGTGGATGATCGAGCCCGCGCCCAGGAACAGGAGGGCCTTGAAGAACGCGTGCGTCGCCAGGTGGTACATGCCCGCATCAGGCCGCGCACAACCGACCGCCATCACCATGTAGCCGAGCTGGGAGAGCGTGGAATAGGCAAGGATACGCTTGATGTCCGACTGCTGGACCGCCATCAGCGCCGCGAGCAGCGCAGTGATCCCGCCAATCCACGCGATCACGTCGAGCGCCGAGATGCCCTGCAGAAACGCGAGCGAGTTCGGCCAGGCCGACGCCAGTTGGAAGAGGAAGAACGAACGGGCGAGCATGTAGACACCCGCGGCCACCATCGTCGCGGCATGGATCAGCGCCGACACCGGGGTCGGGCCCTCCATGGCGTCAGGCAACCACACATGCAGCGGGAACTGCGCGCTCTTCCCCATCGCGCCCATGAAGACCAGCACGCCCGCCAGGCTCGCCACCCGGCCCAGCGCAGCCGGGTCCTGTGCCAATGAACGCTGGATGTCCAGGAAATCGACCGAACCCAGCACCGCCCAGATCATGATGATGCCGAGCAGGAACCCGAAGTCGCCGATGCGGTTGGTGAGGAACGCCTTCTTCGCGGCGTCCGCGGCCGAGGGCTTCTCGAACCAGAACCCGATCAGCAGATAGCTTGAAACGCCGACCAGCTCCCAGAAGACGAACATCAGCGCGAAGTTCGACGAGAGCACGATGCCCAGCATCGAGAACATGAACAGGCTCAGGCTCGCAAAGAACCGCGCATACGACGGATCGCCCGCCATGTAGCCACGCGAATAGACGTGGATCAGGAATCCCACGCCGGTGACGACGAGCAGCATGGTGAGGCTCAGCGGGTCCACGCGGAGGCCGAGGTCGACCTTGAAACCTTCGAGCGCGATCCACGGCACCGACGTGACCACGAACTCGCCATCCGGGACGTGGAGTCCGGCGTAGGATTGGGCGAGCAGGACGGAGGCGAGGAAGGACAAGCCGACGGCGCCGACGGAGAGCGTGGCGCTGAGGCGGGCGTTGCGTCGGGTGAACAGCGTGATCGCCACCGCCGAGGACAGCGGCAGCAACAGGATGATCCAGGCGAGGGTCTCAGGTTTCATGCCTAGAATTTGAGCGAGGTCAGGTCCTCGACGTGCGTCGACTGGCGCCTGCGGAACAGGGCGACGATGAGGGCGAGCCCGACGGACACCTCGGCCGCGGCGACGGTGATGATGAAGAACACCATGACCTGTCCGTGGAGGTTGTTGTTGAAGCGGGAGAAGGCGACCAGCGCGAGGTTGGCCGCGTTGAGCATCAGCTCGAGGCCCATGTAGATCACGAGCAGGTTCCGCCGGAGGATGACGCCGAGCAGCCCGAGGCCGAACAGCGCCGCGCTCACGAGGAGGTAATGGGCAAGGCCAATGGTCATGTCACTTGGATTCCCGTTTGCTGAGCAGGATCACGCCGATCATCGCGACCAGCAGCACGATCGAGACGCCCTCGAACGGCAGGAGGTATTGCCGGAACAACATCGCGCCCAGCGCGTGCGTGCTGCCCTCCAACTGGGGCGCCGCACCCGCGGCCGGAACCGAGCGCAGGATCGTCAGCGCGGTCACACCCAGAAGCGCCACGACCGAGAATACCCCGGCCGCGACCCCGAACCGGTTCCACGTCCTCAACTCCTCCTCGCGGAGGTCAAGCAGCATGATGACGAACAGGAAGAGCACCATGACAGCCCCGGCGTAGACGAGGATCTGGACCGCCGCGATGAAATAGGCATGCAGCAGCACGAAGAGCCCGGCGAGCCAGACCATCGTGAGGACCAGGAACAACGCGCTCGCGACCGGGCTGCGCGAGAAGGGATTCGCGACCGTCATGAGCCCGCACCCGAGGGCGAAGGCGGCGAAGATGAGGAAGAGGATGGATTCCACGGCGGTGTTGGAAGGGTGCGCTTCAGCCGGGAACCGGGAAGCTTTCCTGGGCTCGCGCCTCGTCGGCCTTCTGCTTCCATTTCTGGATCCCGGTGTGGTGTCCACCGAGCGCGAGCAGGCGCTCCTTGTTGTAGACCATCTCCTCGCGGGTCAGGCCGGTGAGCGAGTAATCCTTCTGAAGGAAGATCGCCTCCTCCGGGCAGACCTCCTGGCAGAGGCCGCAGAAGATGCACCGGAGCATGTTGATCTCGAACTCGCGCGGCATCTTCTCCGCGTTGGCCCGATCGGCCGGCGGCCCCCCGGGCCCGGGCGGCGTGATCCGGATCGCCTTCGGCGGACAGACGAACTCGCACAGCTGGCAGCTGACGCACTTGGTGTCGCCCGACTGGTCGCGGACAAGATAAGGCGCACCACGATAACCCGGCTCCACCTTCCACGGCACCTCCGGATAATAGCCCCCCGAGGTTTCGTCCGCGGCGGTGCGGCCGTGGAAGAGCGTTTTCCTGAAATGCTTCCAGGTGACGCGAAAGCCGTTCCCCAGCGCCGGCAGGTAGAACCGCTCGGCCAGGTTGAGGGGTTTGCGTTCGACGATCATGGGATTATTTCGAGGCCAGGAGCGCGAGCACCCCGGCGGTCACGACGATGTTCAGCAACGCCAGCGGGATGAACCGCCGCCAGCCGAGGTCCATCAGCTGGTCATACCGGAACCGTGGCAGCATCCACCGCACCCAGATGATCAGCAGCAGGAAGCAGCACACCTTCCCGAGAAACACCAGGATGTGCAACAGGCCCATCCCCAGCGTCGCCGCCGGCTGGTCCAACCCGAGGAACGGCAACGTCCAGCCCCCGAAAAACAAGGTCACCATCATGCCCGACACCGCGATCATCGCAGCGTATTCAGCCATGAAGAAAAGCGCGAACTTGATCGAGCTGTATTCCGTGTGGTAGCCGCCCACCAACTCCTGGTCCGCCTCCGGCAAATCGAACGGCAGCCGGTTCGTCTCGGCGAAGGCCGCGATCAGGAAGATGAAAAAACCGAGCGGCTGCCTGAAGATGTGCCACGCGAACCAACCGCCCGTCTGATGCTGGACGACGTCCCCGAGGTTCAGGCTTCCCACGAGCAGGAATATCGGGATCACGCTCAGCCCCATCGATATCTCGTACGAGATCATCTGCGCGGTCGACCGGATGCCGCCGAGGAACGGATACTTGGAGTTCGCGGCGTACCCCGCGAGCACGATGCCGTACACACCCAGCGACACGATCCCGAACGTGTAGAGAATCCCCACATCCAGATCCGCGATCACCATCTTCTGCGCGCCCATCATCGAGCCAAACGGAATCACCGCCACGGTGAGCAGCGACGGCACCATGGCGATCGCCGGGGCGAGCCAGAAGTAGACCTTGCGGACGTGGGCCGGCGTGAAGTCCTCCTTGAGGAACGCCTTCAACCCGTCCGCGATCGGCTGGAACACGCCCCACCGTGTGAGCAACGGCCCGAGCCCGGGAATGTACTTCGCGAAAAACGGCTGGGTGCGGTTCGGTCCGAGGCGATCCTGGATGAACGCGCTGACCTTGCGCTCAACGAGCACGGAATACGCGACCATGGTCATCACCACCGCGAACGCGGCGATGATCTTGACGAGGCTGAAGGCGAGGAACTGCCAGTCCATGGTGAGGTGGGGTTCGGTTCGGCTGCCGGGCTAGATGTTGACCGTCACGCCGAGGCTCCCGAGCTTCGCCCACTCGAGCCCCGCAAAGGCCGGCACCTCGGCCTCTCCGTGCGCATCGACTGGCAAAAATACCCCACCTGGGGCTGCGACATCGAGACCTGGCTG
>CAIMTB010000133.1 GCA_903844265.1 uncultured Verrucomicrobiota bacterium | reverse complement strand
CCGACGCTGGCGGGCTCGCGCGGGTGCGGGCCGGACGATTGACTGCGGCGGCTGGGTTCGACGTGTTGATCGGCGACGAACCCTCCCACGAGACTGTCGTGGATCCTCTCCCGGGATCGCCGGTTCACGCGCGCGCAGCGACTGGGATCCGGCCGCCGTGGCTGACGTCGGGCAGCCTGGCTTACGTCATCTACACCTCGGGCACGACAGGGCGGCCGAAGGGCGTGATGATCGAGCATCGGAGCATCGTGAACCTGGTGCTCGGTGACGTGGATGCGTTTCGGCTCGGGCCGGACGATCGTGTCGCGCAGAACTCATCGGCGTCCTACGATTCGTCGTTGGAGGAGATCTGGCTCGCGTTTGCCGCGGGGGCAACCCTGGTGGTGATGGACGAGGAATCGGTGCGGCTGGGTCCGGACCTCGTTGCGTGGTTGCGGAGCGAGAGGGTCACGGTGTTCTGCCCGCCGCCGACGTTGTTGCGCGCGACGGGTTGCGAGGCGCCGGACGTCGAGTTGCCGGAGCTGAAGTTCGTGTATCTCGGCGGTGAGGCGTTGCCGCAGGATCTTTCGGATCGCTGGGCGCGCGGTCGCTTGCTGGTGAACGGCTACGGTCCGACCGAGTGCGCGGTCACCTGCATCCGCGAACCGCTGGTGGAGGGGCAGGCGGTCACCATTGGCTGGCCCATCGCCGGCCTGGCCGCGTGGGTGGTCGATGCGTCGCTTGAGGAGGTTCCCGATGGGCATCCGGGCGAACTCGTCGTGGGCGGCGTCGGGCTCGCCCGGGGATATTGGCGGCGGCCCGAGGTCACCGCGGAAAAGTTCATCGAGCACACACGGTTGGGCCGCGTCTATCGCACCGGCGACCTCGTTCAACGTGATCCGGACGGCCGGTTTCTGTACCACGGGCGGATCGATGCGCAGGTGAAGATCCGCGGGTACCGGATCGAACTGGGCGAGATCGAGAATCGTCTCGCATCGATCCCCGGCGTTCGTGCCGCGGCCTGCAACGTCCAGGACGACAGTGGCGAATCGACGCTGGTGGCGTTTGTCGTGCCGACCGACGCGTCCCGGCCTCCGTTGCCGGAGGACCTCAGGCGGGCGCTTGCAGCTGTTCTGCCGGAGCCGATGGTCCCGGCCCGCTACGGTTGTCTCGCGGAATTGCCCACAACTGTGGGCGGAAAACTCCATCGCAAGGCGCTTCCCCGAATCGAGGCAGGCTCGGGCGATGCATCGCGAACGGACTTCGTGGCGCCGAGGTCCGCACTGGAGACCGTGATGGCCTCGGCCGTCGTCGCAGTGCTCGACCGCAGGGACGGCGTCTCGATCCATGACGATTTTTTCCGTCAGCTCGGGGGGGATTCCTTGCGGGCGGCGCGGTTGGTGACGCGGCTTCGGGGAAATGCCGAGACGGCCTGGGTCACGGTGCGTGACGTCTACGAGGCGCGGACGGTGGCGGGCCTGGCCGGGCGTGCGCCGGTGGTGGCGGCTGGCGAGGCCGTGACGCCTGACATCGCAGGCGCAGAGGTGCCCCGACCACGCGGTCATCCGGTGTTGGTTTCGGTCGCGCAGGGTCTTTGGCTCCTGCTCGCGATGACGGCGGGTTCGGCGGCGGGCGGGTGGCTGGTGTTCGAGGCGTTGCCGCGAATCGAGGGAGCGTTGGGATTCGTGGCGTTCATTGCCGTGGCGCCTTTGCTCGTGATTCTTCTTCGCGCTCTTTCGGGCCCGCTTGCACTCGGCTTCGCGGTGGTGCTGAAACGGATCCTGATCGGGACCTACCGGCCGATGCGCGCGCCGGTGTGGGGCGGGTTCTATCTGCGGAACTGGATCGTGCAACAGGCGGTCCGCCTCGTGCCCTGGCGAACGCTTGAGGGAACGGTGTTCCAGCATCATGCGTTGCGTGCGCTCGGGGCCCGCATCGGTCGGGGAGTCCACATCCACCGGGGCGTTGACCTGTTGCGCGGCGGCTGGGATCTCCTCGACATCGGTGATGATGTGACGATCGGACAGGACGCCGCGGTGCGGTTGGTGGAACTCGACGGCGGCGAGATCGTCGTGGGCCCCGTGACGCTGCGTCAGGGCGCGACGTTGGAGACGCGGAGTGGTGTTTCCTCCCACACCGTGATGGGAGCGGGGACCTGTCTCGCGGCGCTTTCGATGTTGTCCGCCGGGGCGTGTGTTCCTGACGGCGAGCGCTGGGATGGGATTCCAGCGAGGCACGAAGGTGCGGCGTCGCCGCCGGGGACGCTGCCGCCCGGAGCGCGGGTGATGGACACGGTGCGGCATGGGCTTTGCCTGGTCTCGGCCCGGATAGGGCTCGGTCTCATGCTGGCGTTGCCTGCGGAAATACTGGCGATCGTGACCTGCCTGACCCTGGGGTTGGGACCGGGGGAGCTGTGGTCCTGGTTCTCGGAGCCCGGCTCCGATTGGAAGCCCTGGTTCGCTGCGCTGTTCGTCACGGTGACGTCCATGCCCGCGACACTTATCTGGGCCGCGTTGATCCTGCGTTTCATGGGGCCGGTGAGGGAAGGCGTCATCAGCCGATGGAGTCCCGCCTACATTCGCGTGTGGCTCAAGACAGGCAT
>CAIMTB010000132.1 GCA_903844265.1 uncultured Verrucomicrobiota bacterium | reverse complement strand
GTGCCCAAGCCGGGTGAACTGGCTCGCGATGTCGATCGCCTTGTGCGCGGCAATCGATCCGGTGACCCCAAGGACAATGCGGGCAGGACGATTCATAGGTCGGCCACCAGCAGAACCCGGATCGGCCCCGGTTTCAACCGATCACCAACCCGCGCGTGCGGCCCACCCGCAGCTTCTCCGACGCCAGAATCCCCCGCATCGCAGCGAGATCGTCCTCGCGGCTGCCGCTGACCACCACGTAATCGAAGCGCCGCCAGTGCTCCATCTCCGAAAGCGCAAAGGCCAACCGGCACGCAATCACCTCCGCCGAGTCCTGGTTCCTCCCGCGCAACCGACGCTCCAGTTCCTCCAACGACGGCGGCATGATGAACACCGAGACGAGCGACCCCGACAGCAAGGAGTCCGCCCCCGCCTTCGCCCGAAGGGTCTCCGCTCCCTGCACATCCACGCTCAACAACACGTCCAACCCCGCATCCATGCGGCGTACCACCTCCGATCGCAACGTGCCGTAGCCGTTGCCGTACACTTCCGCGCTCTCCAGAAACTCACCCGCCGACACGCGCGCCTCGAAATCACCCCGCGCCAGGAAATGGTAATCCACCCCATCCACTTCCCCGGGGCGCGGGGACCGGGTGGTGCAGGTGACCACGCGCACCAGTGACGGCACGGCCTCAAGAAGACCCCGACCCACGGTGGTCTTGCCAGCACCCGACGGCGCCGTGACAAGGAACAACAAGGGAACCACATCCCTCCCGATGCCCGGGTTCATTCGAGGTTCTGGGATTGCTCGCGGATCCGCTCAAGCTCGGACTTGAGCACCACGACCTCGCGCGCGATCGCCGCATCGTTGGCCTTCGATCCGATGGTGTTGATCTCGCGGTTCATCTCCTGCGCCATGAAATCCAGGGTGCGCCCGACAGGCTCCGCACTCTCCAGAATCTGGGCGAACTGTCCGAAATGACTCTCCAACCGCGTCAGTTCCTCGGTGATGTCCGAGCGGTCGGCGAACAACGCCACCTCCTTCAGAAGGCGCTCCTGATCCTCCGCCGCAAGCACGATGCCCGCCGCCGCAATGCGCTCGTGCAACTGACGCCGATAGTGCTCCGCCACCGCCGGGGCACGCTCGCGTATGCTCCCCGCCGCGCTCCGCATAAGCCCCAGCCGCGCCGCCAGATCCGCCTGGAGGTTCGCCCCCTCCAGATTGCGCATCCGCACCATCTGCTGCATCGCCATACCCAACGCGCCGCTCAACGCCGGCCAGACCACCTCGGCATCCCCAGTCTCAGGCTCCGACTCAAGCACGCCCGGCGCCCGGAGAATCGCGTCCATCGAAATACCCCCGGAAATCCCAAGCTCCACCGCAAGCAACCCAAGGTCCCGCGCGTAGGCCCGCGCCAACGGACGATTGATCCGGACACTCCCCGCCTTCCGGTCGTCGCTCGCATGGAGGGTGACCCGCACCGTGACGCGCCCCCTCGAGACATGACGATTGATCTCCTCGCGGATCCGCGCCTCGAGCATCTCGATGTCGCGCGGCAGCGCGACCGATATCTCCGCCTGTTTCCGATTCACCGAACTCACCTCCACGACAAGCTTGCCACCGTCGTGCGCACTTTCCCCGCATCCATATCCGGTCATCGACCTCATGTCCCGTGACGGCATACGCGGAACCCCGCCCCGGGTCACGCGAATCTTCCAACCCACCACCCGCCGCGCCCGACAACTCGTGGAGGCACCGCACCCGCGCTTCAGACTTGGCCCCGCATACGGTCCACGTAACTTCCCGCCATGCTTTCCCGCCCGTCCAATTCCCCGCGGGTCCGCCCCGCAGACCGCGCCGCCGCCTTCGCGACCCTCGTCGTGGGCACGCTGCTGTCCGCGCTCCTCCTCGCCGGCTGTGGCCCGGAAAAACCCCGGGACGCCGCCACCGCGAACACCACCCCCCCCGCCAATCGCTCGCCCGGCACCGTCGAGGAGCAGTTCCAGAAACTGTCGACCCAGGGCAAAGGTTTCTTCGAATCTGGCGATCCCGCCAAGGCCGCCGTCGTCCTCCGCCAGGCCGTCACACTCCAACCCACCCACCCCGACGCCCGCCAGAACCTCGCCACCACCCTCCTCCGCGCCAACGACCCCGCCGGCGCCGAGGAACAGGCCAATGAGTTGATCCGCCTCAACCAACACCTCGGCGCCGCCCATTTCCTCCTCGGCGCCGCCCTCCTCCGCGAAGGCAAAGCCGAACCCGCCCTCGCCGAACTCCAGACATCCAAGGAAATCGACCGCACCCTCAACGCAGTCACCTACCTCATCGGCCGCGCCCACCAGGAACTCGGCCACCTCGACGACGCCGCCACCGCCTTCGAGGAGGTCCTCCAATTCGAAACCAATCACCCGTCCGCCAACTACAACCTCAGCCAGGTCTACACCCGCCTCGGCAAGACCGACGACGCAGCCAGATCCCTCGAAAACCACCGCGCCGTCCTCGCCCAACGCAACGGCGCATCCCTCGACCAGTTCACCGTCGAGAAATGTATCTACACCGAGATCCGCGTCCCGTTCCGCCTCGAACAACCCGCCCCCACCGGCGTCGCCGTCCACCTCACCGACGCCACCACCGAAATCCTCGGCCCCGATGCCAGGCGTTTCTCCAGCCCCATCGCCACCATCGACATCAATCACGACGGCCGCAACGACCTCCTCGTCCGTGACGGTGACGCCGAGTTCCGACTCCTCCTCAACGAGGCCGGCCATCTCCGGCCCGCCCCCAATTCGATCAAGGTCACCCCAGGCGCCAAATACCACCGCATCCTCGTCGGCGACCTCAACAAGGACCGCTATGAGGACGTGATCATCCTCGGCGACCATGGCCTGCACGCGTTCCGCATGGCCACCAACGGCGCCATGACCGAGTCCACCGCCTTCTCCAACCTCCGCAACCAACCCGCCGTCGACGGACTCCTCGCAGACTTGGATTTCACCGGTAATCTTGACCTCGTCCTCGTCACCCCGACCAACCGCGCGATCCGCGTCCTGCGCAACCTCGGGAACATGTACTTCACCAATGCCACCGCGACCGCCGGTTTCCCATCCGACCTCTCCGGCGTCGCAGGCCTCATCAGCGACGACTGGAACGGCGACGAACTCAACGACTTCCTGATCGGCCGCCCAGGCCAGGCACCCCTGCTCCTCACCAAGATCCGCAGCTCCAGCCTGACCAACACCCCCAACCCCGACCCCTGGCCGCCCGGCGCCGTCATGGTCGCCGGCGATCTCAACAACGACCTCCGCAACGACCTCGTCATCGCCGGCGACCAGCAGCTCACCCTCATCCTCAACGGTTATACCAGGCGCATCACGCTCGACACCGGCAGCCCCACACGCTCCCTGCACGTCCTCGACTACGACAACGACGGCTGGCTCGACATCCTCGCCGTCACCGACGACGGCCTCCGCGTCTGGCGTAACCAGGGCGAGACCGGCTTCACCGAAACCACCGCCGCGCTCGGCCTCGACAAAATCAATACAACGTCCGTCACCGACCTCGCCGCCCAGGACCTCGACAACGACGGCGACACCGACCTGATCCTCTCCACCGAGGACCGCGGTCTGATGGTCCTCCGCAATGACGGCGGCAACGCCAACCAGCAACTCAAGCTCCGCCTCCTCGGCACCCGCTCCAATCCCAGCGGCCTCGGCCTCCGCATCGAACTCACCTCCGGCAATTGGCGCGCCATCCGCACCGTGCAGTCGCTCCCCATCGAGATCGGCGTCGGCCGCCGCGACAAGATCGACAGCCTCAACGTGCGCTGGTTCGACACCATGAGCACCGACGTCGACACCCCCGTCCGCCGCGGCGAATCCATCGCCCTCGTCGAACTCGTCCGCCCCACCGGCTCCTGCCCGTACCTCTACCGCTGGGACGGCCAGAAATTCACCTTCGTCACCGATCTCCTCGGAGCCGCACCCATCGGCCTGCCCGTCGCCGACAACCATCTCATCGAGGCCGATCCCGACGAGATCGTCCGCGTCGGGAACGAGTCCGAGTTCCGCCCCCGCGACGGCTACTACACCGTGCAGATCACCGAGGAACTCCGCGAAGTCCTCTACCTCGACCAGGCCGAGTTGATCGCCGTCGACCACCCGGCCGGCACCGAGGTTCATCCCACCGACAAACTCGTCCCTGGCCGCCCCTTCCCGCCGACCGGACTGCTCACCCTGCACCGCCGCATCCCGCTGCAGCAGGCCTTCAACTCCACCGGCACCGACGTCACCGCCGCGCTCAAGGACATCGACCAGGTGATGGTCTCCCCCTTGCAACTGCGTCCACCCCAACAGCGTGGACACGCCGAACCACACGGCGTGCTCCTGGATTTCGGGCCGCTCGACGACCGCAAGCATCTCGTCCTCGCCCTCACGGGATGGCTGCGATTTGGAGGCGGCATGGCGAACATCGCCGCCTCGCGCGACCCGCAGATCCCCTTCCCGTTCCCGAAACTCGAAGCCGAAACACCCGCAGGCTGGGTCACCCTCGACGTCACGCCCGGTGCCCCGTCCGGAAAGACCAAGACGATCCTCGTCGACCTGGAGGGCAAAATTCCGCGTGAAGCCTTCCGCCTCCGCCTCGGCACCAGCTTCGAGATCCATTGGGACCGCATCGCGCTCTTCGAGAAGACGGCCGGGGACACGACCCATTCCACCCGCCTCGCCGCTGACAAATCCGACCTGCACTGGCGCGGCTATTCCGAGTTCAAGGATCTCCCTTGGACCCAGCCGCTGACTCCGGATTACGAGCGAGCCCGATCGTGGCCCGACTGGCGGATCACACCGTCCGGGTGGTGCACGCGTTACGGCTCGGTCAACGAACTGTTGTCCCGGCGCGACGGCGGCCTCGTGCTGTTGAACGGCGGGGATGAACTCACCCTCTCGTTCGCCGCCGATCGGCTGCCACCCAAGCCCGCCGGGTCCACTCGGACCTTCTTCCTCTTCAGCGTCGGCTGGGACAAGGACGCCGATTTCCACGTCGTGCAGGGAAACCACGTCACACCGCTGCCATGGGAAGGCATGGACGATCAGCAGTACGGAATCCAGGCACGGCCACCGCAGCCGGGGGACGCATTGAACGAACGGTTCAACACCCGCTGGGTCGGCCCGATGGCGCAAGTGCGGCGGTGACCGTGGCGAGGCTGGCCACCTCGAAACACCTCTCCGTCCCTACCACCACTTGAACTCGGGGTCGGGCAGGGGCGACCACACCCACGGCTCCATGATCTTCGGGTCGGGAAAGAGGTAGTACTCAATGTGCCCGTCCCCGAAGAGCATGTTGTAACGGCTCTTGCCGCGGTCATTGTGCCAGATGCTACGGCGGTCCGTGTTCCCGCGGTTGGCGTGCCACGGCCAGTCGCCCTGCAGCATCTTGTTCGAGGGTCGGCGCGAAATCTCCGAGGTCTTGATGGGTGTGGCCTCGGGCGTACCCCTCGCCGCATTGATATCACCGGTGATGTGCTTCACACGGAACGCGTCCACAGCCCAGTTCACGAGGTAACTGTTGCCGTACTGGAAATAGCAATTGGTCTGGACCTTGGTGTTGCGGAAGATGTCGCCCTTGTCCGCGGGACACCGGAAGACCTCAAGCACCTGGGTGTACTTGTTCAACGGCCGGTTCGTCGCCGCCACAAACACATCGTACGTCCCGTCCTTCCCGCCCGTCGACGACCAGTCCGGGTGGACCGGAAAATTCTCATTGTTGTCGTCGGCGTACATGAAGTACGCGAGGCCGATCTGTCGCTCGTTGCTCGCGCACTTGATCTGGTTGGCCTTGATCTTCGCCTTGGCCAACGCCGGCAGGAGCATGCTCGCCAGGATCGCGATGATCGCGATGACCACCAACAACTCGATCAACGTGAACGCAGCGCCGCGGAGTCGATGATGGCGGGGAAACATGAGAGTGCTCCTTATCCCGATCATCAGACCGCGTCAAGTTATCGTTATCAAGGATCACGCCTCTATGCACGGCTGATTCGCCTGATTTTTAATAAAGGGACAGGTATTTTATAGGATTCAAGGACTACCGATGGTCGGGCTACGGCGAGGCCATGGCCGCCTGCAAACGGGCGCGC
>CAIMTB010000131.1 GCA_903844265.1 uncultured Verrucomicrobiota bacterium | reverse complement strand
GCCAGGCCTCCAACCCGGCAACCCCGCGCGGCACTCGGACTGCCGGCGGGCCCCGGGCGCCGTCTTCATCATGCAGAGCTATGTGTTGCGACGCATGGTCCGCACGTCACCCGCCAACCGCCACCCCCAGAAGGGATCCTTGGTCGAAATCTCCGCGATGGACCGGGAACCTGTCTCGGCAAGGACCCGCACGAATGTCATCGGGCTCCAGTACAGCTTCAATTCCAGCACCCAAAGCATGGACCCGATCCTGACCTCCTGGAGGGGATCTGGACGACAGGGATGACACGCGTTGACAGGGGAAGAATCTCGGCCGAGGCGTGGCCCGAGGTGGAACCTCGGGACCCCACGGAAACCCGCACCGGTCCAGATCGGAGCCCTGACCAGGCGTGTCCGAGTTGCCCGGTAGGATCGGGGGGACATGAACCCAACCCATCCTGTCCCAGACCCGAGCGAAATTCCGACTCCCCAGCCAACGACCCCGCTGACGCCACGCGACACGGTACGCCAACTCGTCTACGGCCTCGGCCTGGCCGCGAAGGACCACATTGCCATGTCAGAGAGGCTTCTCGCGGATCCTCCCCAGGCAGATTTCGACCAGAGGGTGACCCTCCCCCCGGGCAAGACCAGGGAGGAACACCTCGGGGCACTTCGGAAATTCATCCGCCAACTCAGGGCCTTGGACATGGAGGCTGACGAAAGATTCCGCGAAATGTCGCAGGCCCCCTTCCCTCGACGCGAGGAGCACCGCAACCGCCTCGCCGACATCGAGGGCCGGATCCAGAGGTTCCTGCCCAGGTTCCGATTCAACTGGAACGTCCTCATGGAAACCGCGGCGGCGGCTGACTACATCCTGGATTCCATGAAGGAATGCCTTGCAGAGCCCGGCAGCAGGCCCGCCCCGGAGGGCCCTCTGCGGGGACTTGAAAGCAAACCTGCCCTGCGGTTGGAGCGTCTCGAGGATCTCATGCGGATGCCCGTCGCGGAGCTGGAAACCCGGATGCAGCGGATCCGGGCCCTGCTTCAGCAAAGCCAGGAAGCAGCGCCACCCATCGCCTCAGGGGACACATACCCGAGCGTGACCGATGGACTACCGGCGAACGCAAATCGCGGGTTGGCAGCGGGGGTATAAAATGCATCCCCGCATCTATCCTTGCAATTACGGATCTCCGATCCACTTTTTCTCGGAATGACGACGCCCACAATCCCACGAACCGCCCGGCTTGCCGAGGTCCGGACGGCTTTGGCACGGGCACCCGTGGTCGCCCTGCTCGGTCCTCGTCAGTGCGGCAAGACGACTCTGGCACGCGAACTGAGCGACAAGCCGGACCAATTCTACGATCTGGAGCGCTCCGTCGATCGTCAGACATTGGCCGCGGCGCCGGAGCGGGTCCTCGGGGCCGCAAGGGGGCTCGTCGTTCTGGACGAAGTTCAAACGATGCCTGAGCTCCTGACCGTACTCCGGGTTCTGGTGGATCGCCCGGATTCCCCAGCTCAATTCCTGCTGCTCGGCAGTGCCTCTCCCGACCTCATCCGGGGAGCCTCCGAGTCCTTGGCAGGCCGTGTGGCATTCGTCTATTTGACCGGGTTTGATATCGCCGAGGCCGGGGCCGGGACCACAGACCGGCTCTGGTGGCGAGGAGGCTTTCCACGTTCGTTCCTGGCCTCCGATGATTCTGCCAGTTCCGCCTGGCGACTGGACTTCATCGAGACGTTCCTCAGCCGCGACGCCGCCCGATTCGGGATCAGCCTGCCGCCGGAGGGGCTTCGTCGCTTCTGGACCATGCTGGCCCACCTGCATGGGGGACTTCTCAACGCTGCGGAACTCGGGCGGGCTCTCTCCCTGGACCAGAAGACAGCGATGCGCTACGTGGACATCCTCGCGGGCGCCTTCCTCGTGAGGCGGCTCCCGGCGTGGTTCGAGAACGCGGGCAAGCGGGTGGTCAAGGCGCCGAAGATCTACCTGCGGGATTCCGGTCTGCTGCATTCACTGCTTGGATTGCGGACTGGGAGCGAGGTGCTGTCGCATCCGAGGTTTGGATGGTCCTGGGAGGGGTTTGCGCTGGAGCAAGTCATCCGGGCCCTCAAGGCGGAGCGCGAGGCTTATTTCTGGGCGACCCACGGGGGTGCTGAATTGGACTTATTGATCGTGCAAGGCGGCCGCAAGTATGGGTTCGAGTTCAAGTATGCCGACGCGCCCGGAACGACAAAGGCCATGAGAGTCGCTCTGACGGACCTCAGCCTCGAGAGGCTGTATGTCGTCTATCCGGGATCGCGCTTATTCGATCTCGACGAACGGATCACCGTGCTGCCGGTGACGCAGTTGCCTGAGAATGTCGGGAAACTCTGACGCCAGCCCATGCCATGCCTCGCCCAAAGTAGGGAGCGGCGTACGATGCAAGTGTCAGATTCGCCGCCCACCACCATGGGTCGCTGCAACAGATAACATCAAGTTTGGCACCTCGATCAGACGATGTCGGATGCGGGCGGACAGGGACAATCTTGGTAATGGTCCTGGTTACGTTGCTGGGCGTTTCACGAGGCATTTTCGGGTCCATTATCAACGACTTACAACAATTTCGATGGTCGCATGTCTCTACGGACCGGAGGCGCTCCCACTTCATGCCTGGTCCCTCAGGGCAAGGGAGGAAGTTGAACCGCATCCCGCCATTCCTCCGCGTCATAGCTGCGCTCCCGTTGGTGGATTTGATGGATCAATTCTGATGCGTGGTTGACCACTCGCATCGCGGCGCACGTTCGGGACTACTGCAGGACACAGGCCCATACCCCTCCGAGTCCAGAAGAGCCTCGGCGCCTATGGCTGCGTCCGCAGGAACCGGCGGGGCGGATCCTGACCGAGTGGGTTGGCCGAGGTACCCCCTGGACGGCGCGGCGACCATGCGTACAACTGGAGTGCGGAGACCGCGGTTGCGAGGAGTCCCCGAGGGACTCTTGGGCCCCCTTCTTCAGTCGCCAGGCGCTCTCCAACCGACGAACAGCCTGACAGCCGTGCCCTCCGCGGAAATGTCCCACAGACGGCGGCCCAACCGGGGACGCTCATCCCCCCCCCGGGCGCGCCGCCAAAACTCAGCCGGCTTGATGATCGAGATGCCTCAGTAGGCTCCCACGGCCAGGAGGTCCTTATCCACGGTGATCCGGACAATACTTCCTCCGGCAAATGCCGTTCCCAGCACCGGAAGATCCCCTGGATCCCGTCAGAGCTCGGGCGGTACCGCCGCCGGCTCAACGATCACTCCGATGCGCCTCGCTCCGCCGACGAATGGGGTACCCCTCGGCCCTTCGGGCGGCCGGGGTATGCCTTCTCACGTCAAACGAGGGTCCGCCCCCCTGGCGCCGCGTGGAATGAGTTGCCAGAATCTCGCGGCGTCCGAGGGTGTCACCAAAGCCCGGTAGCTGGCTTTGAGTTCGGAAACGGTATGGCCAAGTTGTTCCGCAACGTGGGCGGCATCCCCCACCAGGGACAGCCGGTAGCTGGCCGCGGTGTGCCGGGTGACGTCCTTGGGCCACTCGTCCCAGCCGAGGCGTTGCGCCAGGCGACGGCTCACCGACCGGCGGGCCTGGCGGCCGATCGGCAGTTCCGCCCCGTGTTCCCGGGCGATCTTGAGCCAGGCCACGGCCGCAGGTAGCGGGGTGACGATGCGGCGCTGGCGGACCTTGGAGGTCTGGGCCTCCACCCGGATGTGCGTATCGCCCCCGTCCAATCGG
>CAIMTB010000130.1 GCA_903844265.1 uncultured Verrucomicrobiota bacterium | reverse complement strand
CGGCGGCCCTGTTCACCGAACCGCTCTATGCCTACGTCGGGATCCAGCCGAACACCGAGGCGAACATCGGTCAGGCGGCGTTGATTTCCGAGATATCGATCACGGGTGTGGCGACGCCGCTGATTGATTATTTCCAGGGCGACTCGCTGAACCTTGCAAACTGGCAGGTCGCCGCCGTGGATGCCCCTGGCGTGACCTTTGTACCCCTGTCGGCGAAGTACTGGCTCTCGTGGGATGCCCCGGCCACGGGGTTCACGGTGCAATCCGCCCAGCAACCCGGGCCTGGCGCCTGGGTGGACGCGGGATTGAGCAATGTGGTCCAGATCGGCTCGAGGAAAACGGTGGTGGTGCCTTCCGCGAACCTGCCGTCAACGGGCGTCGGATTCTTCAAGCTGGCGAAGCCTTGAGCTGCGCGGGGGGATTCAAGCCGGCGGATCACCCCCCACGCCGGGCACGAAGGAACGGCTCAGTTCAGGAGGGTCGTGCGTTCCTGGAGCCAGGCGAGGTCCCGGCTGTGAGGGGACGGGAGGTTGTGCATGATGCGGGCGCCTGGGCTGGCGGTTTGAAACACCTTCGGATCCAGCCAGCGATGGGCGTCAACGTGGCCGTCAGTGAACGAGACCACGCCGCCCTTGTTGTGATGGGCTGCGGGCATGTGGAAGAACTGATCGTTGCCCCCCGCGACACCGGGCATCAGCACGATGAACGCCGGGGTGCAAAGGCTCTGCGGGCTCAGGTCCTGGAAAAGAAAGGTGGTCGATGGCGCGACGATGTCCGACGACTTCTTGAAGGTCCGGTAACGCGTGGACACCCGGTTTTCCATGGACGAGTTCGGGCTGAGATAGAGGTTCATCGCGTAGCTTCGCGCCTGCGGAACCGGACGTCCCCGCTGGGTGATGATCGACGTCTTGTCGGAGGGACACTTGTAGATCCCCTTATCGGGGAGGTACGACGCGAAGGCGGCGTAGCGCGGATCGACGAGGTACATGGGGTTCGTGAAGGCGGGGATGAAGCTGTGGTAATCGCCGGCGACCCAGAGTTTGTTCGCGGTATTGGCGGCGGGGATCAGGTTGCCGTTCGGGACGAGGGTCTCGTTGGATTCGCCCGAGTACACGAACCACGTCGTGGCGAGTTGGCGCTCGTTGTTCATGCACTTGATGCGTCGGGCGGCCTCCTTGGCGCCCCCCAGCGCGGGCAGCAACAGGGACGCGAGGATGGCGATGATCGCGATCACGACCAGCAGTTCGATGAGCGTGAAGCCTCGTGGATCAGGCGACTGCCGAGGCGGTGAGTGGTTCATGGGTCGTCCTCCGGGCGGAAGAATCGCGGGGTGGTTAAGACCTATGGAGGACCTCGACCCTGGATTGGTAAAGGACGATCTCGGATGTAGGTAGGGCACGCACTCCGGTCGGGGAAGGTAGGGCGCGCACTCCGTCGGGGGTGGGTAGGGCGCGCACTCCGCTGCGCGCCGCCCTTTGGGGACGCAAGGCACTGCGCCTTCGGAGAGGTCTGCCCTACCTGCACTCGCTCGAGCCAAGGCAGGGGGGTAGCCGATTCCCTGGCCGATACACCCAAGCCCAGTTTTCTATCCGGTCGCATAGCCCTTTGCGCACCGGATTCTTGAGGATGTAGTCCGTTTTCTCCTCGAGTTGATGATGATCCCTCAAGCGATGGTCAAAGAAATCGCGCTGCCACTTCACTCCAAACTGGATGGCGACGAACTTCTTCCAATTGCGGATCGTCGGCGCCATGCCCGGTTCGCGCGGGAACGCGAGGATCGCATGAAGGTGGTCCGGCATCAGCAGGCAGAGTCGGCAATGCCAAGCCAGGCTCTCGTGATTGTGCGCCACTGCTTCCAAGACGCGCTCTCCCGTGTTCGCCTGGCAGAGTTGGTTCAGGCCTTCCGGTTCGCAGTTGATCGTGACGAAGAACCAACTTCCGCCTGACACCCATTGCGGGAGGATGTGCGGGAGTCGCCTGCGGACGGGTAGGTCCATTGCGCGAATCTGCCGGATGAGCCCGTAGACGCAAACGGCCAACCCGCAGCCGGGGGGTCGGTCTGGGAAGGTAGGGCGCGCACTCCGCTGCGCGCCGCCCTTTTGGGGACGCAAGGCACTGCGCCCTCGGAGAGGCCTGCCCTCGAGAATTCGGAAATGCACGGCACACTCTGCTGAGCCGTCGGCTGACGACGAAGGCGCGGCGGGCAAGGGACTGCCCGCCCTACCTGGGGAGAGGCGAACTGCATGTGGCGAAGCTG
>CAIMTB010000129.1 GCA_903844265.1 uncultured Verrucomicrobiota bacterium | reverse complement strand
TCTCCCCGCTCCAGCCGGTACCCCACCCCGTGCACCGTCTTCAAAAACCGCGGATCCCCAGGCACCGCCTCCACCTTCGACCGCAGACTCGCCATGTGCGTGTCCACGGTCCGCGTGGTTGGAAACGCGGCGTAACCCCACACCACATCCAGGAACTTCTCCCGCGCCACCGCCGCGCCCTCCGCCTCCGCCAGCAATCGCAGCATGGCGAATTCCTTCGCCGTCAGGTGCAGGTCCACCCCACCCCGGATCGCCGTCTGCCGCGCGAAATCGATCTCCACGTCCCCCAGCCCCAACCGCAACACCGACCGCCCCTCGCGCTGCGTGCGCCGCAGCAAGGCCCGGATCCGCGCGAGCAATTCCTCGGTGCTGAACGGCTTCCCGAGATAGTCGTCGGCGCCGGCGTCGAGGCCCTCCACGCGATCCCCCACCCCGCCCTTCGCCGTGAGCATCAAGATCGGCACCACGCACCCGAGCCGCCGCAATTCCGCCGCGACCGCGAAACCGTCCAGCCTGGGCATCATCACATCCAGAAGCACCAGGTCCGGCTTCTCGGCCTGGGCCCGCGCGAGTCCAGACGCGCCATCCGGCGCGGTGAGGACGCGATAGCCCGCCGCGACGAGGGCGTCCTCGAGCGCGCGGCGCATCGCGTATTCGTCTTCAACAATCAGGATTCGCATGGCTTCCACAACGGCAGGACCACGATGAACGTCGCCCCACGCCCGGGTTCACTGACCACATCGACCCGCCCTCCGTGCGCCTCGACCACGTGTCTCACGATGCTCAGGCCGATCCCGACGCCTCGCGTTTCGCGCCGCAACTCGGAACCGCGCCGGTAGAACGGCTCGAAAATCCTCAAGAACTCCGAGGCTGGCAGGCCGGGGCCGGAATCCGCGACCGACAGCCGCACCTCACCGGCGGTCACGGCGAGTTCCACGCGGATGACCGCACCGTTCGGCGAATGCTTGAGCGCATTGTCGAGCAGGTTCAGCAACGCCTGCTGAAGCGCGCGACCGTCCGCGATCAACTCCACCGGAACGTCGGATTCCACACCACCGACCTCCACCCTTACCCCGCGATCGGTCGCAAGCGGCTCGAACACACGCACCGACCCGAGCACCAGCGCGGCGAGGTCCGTGGGACCACGTTCGTAATCTTGTCGCCCCTGCTCGATGCGCGAGAAATCGAGGACGTTCTCGACCAACGCCCCGAGACGCCGCGTCTCGTCGCCGATCAGGCGGTAATACTCGCCCCGCTTCGCCTCGTCCCCGGCCGTGCCTCGCTCGAGCCCCTCGGCAAGGAGCCGGATGCTCCCCAGCGGCGCTCGCAATTCGTGTGAGACGCTGGAAACGAAGTTCGACTTCTGAAGGTTGAGTTCGTGCTGCCGGACGAGGGCCCGGTGCGTGGCGAGAACGGAAGCCGCCGAGACGGCGAGCGCGAGGAACACCAGGGTCCCGAAGACCACCGCCCGACGACGCTGTCCCGCGAAGAAGGTCGCGGTGTCGTGCAACGCCACGCCGACGGTGAACGTGGCCCCGGCCGCCGTCGCGCGCGTGGTCACCGCCAGTTCCTCCGCCAAACCTGGAACCTCGCCCCACGCGTCCGGCCCGCCGGTGCGCGACATCCGATTGCGACCCGCCACCTCGAGGCGGAGGACGTAGTCCCCTCGAGGCTCGAGCTCCCGTCCGATGTCCCTCAACTCGGACGCGATCCAATCGTCGGGCAACAGCGCGAACACGCGCCCGTTGGGTTTCGCGCTCCGAAACCCGGAACTGCGGGCATCGGGGTCCAGTCGTTGCTCCACCGCTATTTGTCCGCTGGAAAGATCGTCGACGAGCATCGCCGCCGGCCAGGGGACGTCGTTCCGATAACGCCGTGCGAGGAGCGCGTGGGCGACCCGTGCACGCTCCTGGCCGGCCTGGATCTCCCGGAAAGCGAAGGGTGTCAGGCCTTGCGCGGAGGCCCGGGCGAGAAGGTCGGGCAGCAAGGGATCGATGCGCTCGAAGAACATCGACGCGAAGGGCGATCCCACGCGCGCCATTTCGCGGGCCAATCGCTCAGGCGACAGACGCCACGACTCGGGCAATGCGGGCACGGATCCATTCGCCAGATCGAGGATCCGCAACCCAGCCAGAGGCGCGATGGGAACCCCGGCCTCGGTTGTCTCGCCGGACGCCGCTGCTTGGAAGGCGCGCTCGAACTCCAGGACCAAATCGTTCGTCCGGCCGTCGCGTTCGAGCGCCAGGGCACGCTCGAACAACGCCAGGGCCCGGATACGCGGCGACAGCCCCTTGGATCCAGGGACGTCGGCGGAACCCAGAAGTGCAGCGCAGCGCTCCACGACCGCGGCCCACCGCGCGCCCTCCAAGGCCTCCCGCACCGGGCGCCATTCGTCGTTCCCATCGGCATCGGGAGCGACGATCTCGGGCTGGGGAGGCCACAGGACGGAACGCGGATGCAGCAGTTCATTCGTGGCCCCCACGCGGAACCAGTCGATCGACCAGGGCGGGCGCACCTCCCGGATGAAGGCGAACCCCTCGGGCTTGCCCGGGTCAGGCACGATGACCTCAAGAACGCGGGTCATGCGCGCGACGACCGCCGCAACCAACTCGTTCGCACGAGCCACGGCTTCCGTCCGGGCGCTCCGCCAGTCCCTGACGATCGCGATCGAAGCGAACAGGGCCAACAGCAGCGCCGGCCCCAGCAATCGAAGGACCAGCGGCCATGGCGCGGGCCGCGTCGCCGCAATCGTGTTGGGTTGGCGTGGACCAGCTGCCATGGGCTGCGACCATGACGCCCGGGACCAGCCCGGTTGTCACGGTTTTGCAAACCCCGGCCGAGGGGGCGTCTCGGGACCTGGTCAATTCTCCTGTGCGCCGAAACGCGTCATTTCACCACCTTGCGCGACAGCGTGGCATCGGGCATTGTGCGCTGTGAATTCCAAGCCCTTGAGAGCCTCCGCCATGGCGTGCAGTGCTCTGGTTGCGGCCCTGACCTTCGCCGCGCTCCCAGTCACCGCGCTCGGACAAGTCACGATCACCGCCAGCGATCTCTTCAACAAACCCGGCCAATACTACGAGGCTTACGTGGAAAAGGACGCGGGCGTGAGCGGTCTTCTGGGCGTGGCCGGCCCCACCGCGCAGGCCTGGGACTTCACCACCGGCCCCACCAACACCGTGTACCGGTACGACTACGTCGAAGTCGCCACGGCAAGCAACGCAGCCGCCTTCGCGGACGCCACGTTCGCGGAACGCCTCACCGACGCGTCGAGCGGCATGGTGAAATGGCTTTACCTCAAGCAGGCGCCCGGCCAGGGCCGCATGACCTACGGCTTCACCGACCCCGAGTTCAGCGCCACCCAGCCCACCTCGGTGTTCTCCTCGCCCATCCTCGATTTCCCGGAACGCATCGGGTTCGGCGACACCTGGAAATCCGCCACCGAGTTCATGACCGAGATCTCGTTCGGCATCCCGGATGACAGCGAAGGCGGCGGCGGCGACTTCGCCATCCCGGCCCGGCTCACGTACACCGCGGACTCGAAAGTGGACGCGTTCGGAATCGTGAACGAACCGATGCTGGGTTTCGGCGAATGCCTGCGTGTCAACGAACTCGTGCAGTACGACATCGCGGTCGACTTCGGCTTCGGCGACGGCTTCATGTCGGTCGCCTCCCAGTACGTCCGGAATCTCTACTGGCTCCGCAAGGGGCACGGCATCGCAGTCCAGGTGACCTCCAAGCAGTTGGACACCCCGCCCCCGGACGACTTCGCCACCGCCGCCGTCGTCGCCCGGATGTTCGCCACCAACCACGAAGACGCCGTGGTCGAGGTCCCCACGATCACCGGGCTGAAAGTCACCCTCGGCAAAGACGGAGTCCTGATCCAGTGGACCAAGGCCGCCGGGCTCGGACGCTACAGGATCGATTTCCTGACGGGCGACACGCTCACCTGGAAAACGCTTGTCGAGTCGACCACCTCGAACTTCTTCGTGGATTCAGCCGCCAACAAACCGACCTCGCCGATCCGGCTGTATCGGATCGTCGGGCTCAACTGAACGGGTCTTTCGCAGGAAAAGGGTAAGACCATGCAGCCCGGCCGCGGCCCACGTCCTGACCTCGGAGATTTGGAGTGCGGTGACCTGTCACCGCTTTTCCTGATCCCGCCTCAAGGACCGCCGCGGAATGTCACCTGCCGTGCCTGGGTTGCGTGGGGTGGAAGCCGGCCGGGCGGACGCCGTGGTGAGCCTGCGCGCGCGCGATTGCTCTCCGTTCGATTGCTCTCCGTTAGAACGACCGCCGCGCAACCGCCGCCCGCCGCTTTCACTTTGATCGAGCTTCTCGTGGTGATCGCGATCATCGCGGTCCTTGCCTCGCTGCTTCTTCCAAGCCTGTCCAACGCCAAGCAGACGGCCCAAGGCATCAAATGCCTCTCGAACGTCCGGCAGATCGGGCTCGGCCTCTCGATGTACGTCGATGATTTCGAGCGTTACCCAGTCTACAACTTCGATCCCGCCGCCGGTGACGAGATGATTTTCTGGCATGCCAAGCTCGACTCCTACCTCCGGACCACCTGGACGAACGCGCTCTACCGCTGCCCCTCCTACAAGGGCACCACCGTCGACGGCAATGAATACGCCGCACCCCTGGGCAGCTACGGCTACAACGCCAACGGCACGCAGTGGGATTCCAGCGAACTCGGCCTCGGCGGTCGTTACACCAAGAAGGTGATCGAAGGGGATATCGCCGCCATCGAAGGCGTCGTGCCGATCGCCTCGTCCAGTGTCCGCGCCCCTTCCGACATGATCGCGCTCGGCGACGCCCACCTGATCTGGGTCCCAGGGTTCATGCTGTCGTCCCTGTACGACCTCGAGTCGCCGACCACCTACAGCGGCATGGGACTCCTCGACATCAATTCCCGCAACAACTCCCAGGCCCTGTCCTGGCCAGGCAGTCCCGGCATTCGACTCGCCACATTCTGGCGGCACCGCGGACGGCACAATGTCGTCTTCTGCGACGGGCACGCCATCAACTTCAAGGAATCGAAGTTGTTCGGCGTCGAGGATGCCGACCTCTGCCGATGGAACAACGACCACGAACCGCACGCCGACCGCCTGACGTTCCTCAAGCGCTGACGGCGCCAAACGAGCATTCGAGGGCAACCGCCAATTTCAGCCGCCGCAAGTACTCCCCCTTCGGCAACTCCACCGCCCCCAGCGCCCCGGTGATCTCGGTGACCATCTGGATGTCGAACAGCGCGTACCCCCGCGAAACGAGGTGGTCGTGCAGATGGACCAGCGCGATCTTCGACGCGTCGTCGGCCCGGTGGAACATCGACTCGCCCGCAAACAAACCGCCGACAGCGACCCCGTAGATCCCGCCCACCAACGTCTCGCCGCGCCAGCACTCGACGCTGTGTGCATGGCCAAGCCGGTGCAGGCGATCGTACGCCTCGATGAATTCGCGCGTGATCCAGACCCCGGGCCGGCGCTCCGTCGCGCAGGCCTCGATCACCGCCCGGAACGCCCGGTCCAACGTCACGACGAAGGGTTGTTGCCGCAAACGCCGCCGCAGGCTCCGGCCCACGTGCACCCCCCCCAGCTCGAAAATCCCCCGCGGGTCCGGCGACCACCAGGTCACGGGCCGAACCGTCCACGGGAAAAGACCACATCTGTAAGCCAAAAGAAGCCGCTCCGGCGAGAGGTCGCCGCCGACCGCGACAAGCCCGTCATCCGCGGCGCCCGACGGATCCGGGAATTCCAGCCGGTCACCAAGCCGGACTGGGTACCGGGGGATCATGGGACCTCAGGCCTGTTCCGACGATTCGGGTTCCGGGCCCGGCGAGGTGCTGTTGTTGAGGGCATGGAGAAGCACCATCTCGAATTGTCCGGCGAGGGTCATGATGGCGAACAGCGGCACGTCGCCGGGGCGCTCCGAGAGGGACTCGTCGTCGATCTTCTCGGGGCAACCAAGCATGGACCACGCACCGACGCGAAGCCCGTTGAGAACCTGGAGAAGACGGTCCGCGCTGTCGCCTTCAAGCGTCAGGCGCCACCCCGACCGGGTCGAACGCAAGGCCTCGCCCTCCGCGAGGTGCAACCGGACCCAACCCGCCAGGTCAAGGTTGTGTTCGCGCAGGGAGTCCTTGAGCAACGCCTCGGCATCCGCCAGGGCGGGATTCTCCGCCCGGCTCAGGCGCGGTGAGGAATCCAGATCCAGCGGGAAAAAGCTGAGGAGCCGACCGAAAAATGCCTTCTCCTTCGTGCCCATTCCGAAGACCAGCCGTTCCGGCGTGCTCTCGAGGAGTTTCAAAGTCCCTTCTCCATGGTCGCCTGAAGGTGATAACCTTGGAGGCGGTGGACGTAGTGCTCGGCTTTCTCGAAGCCTTCCCGCGCCACCACGCTCCTGCCCTGCTGATGCACCTCCAGCATGTGCTTCTCGGCCCGCTCCTTCGCCCACCCAAACACCTTCATGAATACGTGGGTGACATAATCCATGAAATTCACCGGATCATTCCAAACGACCACGACATACCCCGGATCGAGAGTTTTCAACTCGTCCGTCTTCTCCTCGGTCGTCGTGCCCGGATGCACCACCGGCTCCGCCGTGTCAGGCATGGCCGGAGGCTAGAACGATCCTGACGCGCGGGCAAGGAGGGTCCGCAGGGACATGGAAACCCGCGCCTCTACGAAGCCGCCGGCAATGGCTCCGACTTCGACTGGCCCTTCTCAAATCTCAGGCTGTGCGTGTAGCCACAGCGCCGCGCCAACTCAACCGCCGCCACAAAATCCATCCCCACCTCGCCCGGCTGATGCGCATCCGATCCAAAGGTCAGCGCCACCTTCCGCGCCGATGCCAGCGCGAGAAACTGCGGGCTCGGATACATCTCGCGGCAATCCTTCCGCAATCCCGCGGTGTTGATCTCGATCGCGACACCCCCCCGCGCCGCAGTGTCCAGGAAACGCTCGAACATCGGCGTGCAATCGCGCGTCGGCATGAACCGGAATTTCTTCGCCAGATCCGCATGCCCGATGATCTGGAACAACCCGCTCGCCGCAGCCGCCGTCAAACGCTCGAAATACTCGCCCCACACCTCGAATGCATCCCGCTCATGCCAGTTCGAAATCTTCGCCGGATTGTCGATGTCCCATCCACCGTCGATGTAGTGCACCGAGCCGATGAAATAGTCCCAGTCATACCGGCCCGCGAGGCTGCGAATCCAATCCTCCGCCCCCGGCAGGTAATCCACCTCGAGCGCAGCCCGGATTTTCAACTGCGGAAACCGCCCGCGCGCCTCCTCAATGGCCGCGAGATACTCGCCCATCTTCGAGTCGTACATCCGCCACACATCGAAATCGTCCCGCGGCATCGGGTTGTGTTCCGACACGCCTATCTCCGTCAGACCCAGCTCCACGGCACGCCGTGCAAGGTCGGTCGGGACTCCCTCCGCATGGTGGCAGAGGTGCGTGTGCATGTGATAATCAGGCGGCAAAAGCACGGCCCCAGACTAGGCAGCAGACGCGCCTTGTCGAGCGGTCGAGGGCCATCGCACCCCACTCCCCCCGCTCAGCCCGCCAGTTCACGCAGCTTCCGCCCTGCTCCGCCCGAATCAATCAACTCCGCCGCAACCTCGATCCCCTCCGTGATGCTCCGCGCCCGGCCCGACACGAACAACGCGGCCCCCGCATTGAGCAGCACCGCGTCTCGTCGCGCCCCGCGCTCCTCACCCGACAACACCGCCTTCACCAACCTCGCGTTCTCGTCACGATCCCCCCCCGCGAGATCCTCAATGCACGCCTTCCCGAGCGACCAATCCTCCGGGGCGCAGCGCGTCACCGAAAAGCCCCGCTCATGGTGGAATTCCGCGATGGTGGACTCCCCCACGGACGAGAGTTCGTCGAGGAACCCGGTGCCCGCTCTTCCGCAGACGACCATCGCGCGTCTCAGCCCAAGATCCTGGAGCACCCGCGCGACGGGTTCACAGAGGCCCGGGTTCGCCACGCCGACCAGTTGGGCATGAGGCCGTGCCGGGTTCAGCAATGGCCCGAGGAAGTTGAACACCGTGCGCTGCCCACGTTCCGCGCAAAGCTTCCGCGCCGGCGCGATGTTGCGGAACGCCGGGTGAAAACGAGGCGCGAAGAAAAAGGCAAAATCATGATCCCTCAGCGACGCCGCCGCCGCCTCGGGCGAATTCTCCACCGGAATCCCGAGCGCCTCGAGAACGTCCGCACTGCCCGACCGCGACGTGACCGCGCGGTTGCCGTGCTTCGCCACCGGCACGCCCGCCGATGCCACCACAATCGCGACCGTGGTCGAAATGTTGAACGTGTTCTGCCCATCACCGCCGGTGCCGCAGACGTCCACGATCCCGCGGGCCCGCGTCGCATCGTCGATCTGCGGCACGACGGAACGTTCGCGCAGCGCCCTCGCGAACGCGGCAATTTCCGCCGGCGTCTCACCTCGCCTCGCCAACGCCATGAGAAAGGCCGCCTTGACCTCCACCGGCACCGCCTCCGCGGCGAGTTCAGCCACCGCGCCCGAGATCTCGTCCGCGCTCAACTCGCCACCGTCACGGGCCTTCTGTTCCAGCACGTCCAACATGCCGCCACGCTAGACGGGCCAACCGCGGGGAGCAGCTGGAATCAGTGATCCGTGATCGGCGGCCAGTCCTCCATCCGGCTTTACCTCGGCCGCACTTCCGCTTACGACCATCGCGTGCAAGCTGCCCTCGTCCTCACCGTCATCGGTCGTGACCGCCCCGGTCTTGTGGAACGTCTCGCCACCCTCGTGGCAGACCACGGTGGCAACTGGCTCGAAAGCCGCATGAGCCGGCTGGGCGGCGAATTCGCCGGCATTCTGCGCCTCACCCTCCCCGACGAACGCGAGGAACCGTTGCGACGGGCCCTCCTCGCCCTCGGCCCGTCCGGCCTCACGATCCTCATCAAGCGCGATGACACCCCGCCGCCCGTCGCGCTGAGGCTCGTCATGCTCGAACTGGTCGGACAGGACCGCCCCGGCATCGTCCGGCAGATCACCGCCGCCCTTGCCGCCCGCCACGCCAACGTCGAGGAACTCACCACCGAATGCGTGAGCGCCCCCATGTCGGGCGAACCCCTCTTCAAGGCCAGCGCGCGACTCGCGCTTCCACCCGGCTGCGAACTCGCACAGATCCGTGAGGACCTCGAACGTATCGCCTCCGATCTCCTCGTGGACATCGATGTCCAACCCCTTTCCGTTCCAGCATGACCAATCGTGACGCAGACAACCCTGTCTGCGGTTCTTCCGAGCGGCGCGCCGGCATCAGGGGCCTCGGCCAGATTGCAATCCGTCCACTCACCGATTGCCGTCTCTACACATTCGTCGACTCAGCCTATCTCCATGGCCGTGAGCCATTGGAGATAGCACGTGAACTCTGCGCGGGCGGATCGGATATCCTTCAACTTCGCGCCAAGGATTGGCCCGCCGAGCGGATTCGCGAGGTCGCGAGTGGGTTGGCCGCTGTCTGCCGCGATGCGGGCGTCCATCTCGTGATAAACGATCACCCGGCCATCGCGGAAGCGGTCGGCGCACCTCTGGCGCATCTCGGGCAGGAGGATTTCTTCGATGCCGGCCACAGGAATGTCTCGGATATCCTGGGCGGGAACGGGAATCTCGGACTCGGACTCAGCAGCCATGCTCCGGAGCAGGCCCTGCGCGCCGTCGAGGCCGGTGCCGCCTACGTCGCGGTCGGCCCCGTCTTCGCCACGCCCACCAAGCCTGGTCGGCCGCCCGTGACGCTGGACTACGTCCGCTGGGCGAAGGAGAACCTGGATCCCGTGCCCTGGTTCGCCATTGGCGGCATTCATCTGGGCAACCTGGAGCAGGTGCTCGACGCAGGGGCGACGCGGATCTGTGTCGTTTCCGCGATCCTCAACGCCCCCAACATCACCGAGGCCTGCCGCGAATTCCGGCGACGACTGGAATAGGCATGGAATCATGACTCTCACGGATCAAAGTCGTCCTCCAGACTACCGGACCATGAAGCGGTTCCTTTCGAGACTCATCACGGCACCTTTGGCAGCGCTCCTACTCGCCGGCTGCGTCCACCGGGCGCCGACCCCACCCCTTGCCCAGGCGAAGACGGACCGTGGTTACTACTTCCACACCCATGAACGTCCGAACAACTCCGCCGACACTCTCTTCATCCTGTGCTTCTCGGGTGGCGGCACCCGCGCGGCGGCACTTTCCTACGGAGTCCTCGAGGAACTGCGTCGCACGGCCCTTGCCCGCGGAGGCATGACCAACCGGCTGCTGGACGAGGTGGACGCCATCTCCGCCGTGTCCGGCGGCAGCTTCACGGCGGCAGCCTATGCCCTGTATGGCGACGGGATATTCGGCAGCCTCGAGTCTTCCTTCCTCAAGAAGAACATACAGACCCAGCTGGTCTGGCGTACCCTCAATCCCTTCCGCTGGGGCAAGCTCATGGCCAGAACCTACGGCCGGTCCGACCTCGCCGCGGATCTCTACGACGAGACCCTGTTCCACGGCGCGACATTTGCCGACCTCGCTAAAAAACCCGGCGCCTTCGTCATCATCAACGCCACGGATGTCTCCACCGGCGCGCGTTTCAGCTACACCCAGTACCAATTCGACCTCCTCTGTGCCGACCTCGCCCCGCTCCGCATATCCTCGGCCGTGGCCGCGTCCTCCGCCGTGCCGGGCCTCCTCTCCGCCGTCACCCTCAACAACTATGCGGGAACCTTCGAGACCGACCTCGCGGAAAGCGTCCGGACAGCAGCCACCCGTGGCGACGGCATCGAACCCCGCGCCCGCTTCCACTTCGCCGAGATGGCGAGTTATCTCGACCGGACCAACCAACCCTTCATCCACCTCGTCGATGGCGGCGTCTCCGACAACCTCGGGATCAGGGCGCTGCTCGACGGCATCTACGCCGCCGAATCCTATCCCTCGGTCAGCAAACTCTACGACCTGAGCCAGATCGACAAGGTCGCCATCGTCGTCGTCAACGCCTTTTCCAAGCCCGACACCGGCTGGGCGAAGCGCGAAGTATCTCCCGGAACACTCACCCTGGCGGTCGAGGCAGCCACGATTCCCATGGACCGCTATTCCTATGAGACCGCCGAGTTGCTCAAGGAACAGATCGAACGATGGAAGACCCGGCAACTCCACGAGCAGGGAGCGAATGGCAAACCCAGAAAAGAGGTCCGATTCTACCCGGTCGTCATCGGCTTTTCCTCCATTACCGACCCCGCCGAACGCCGCTTTTTCATGAACCAACCCACCACCTTCTTCCTGCCTGACGAAGCCGTGGATCGGATCAGGAATGTCGGCGGCCGGCTCCTCCGCGAATCACCACTCTTCCAATCGTTCGTCACCGATCTCCGCTCCTCGCCCCCGCCCCGCAAATCCCGAGATTCAGCCGCCGCACCGCCTTGACCGATCCCGTGCCGGCCTGCACTCCCTTCGCGGGCGGTTGTCCGTGGTGGATCCTGTGCATCCACGCGTTGTTGGATCGGGCGCGCACTCCGCTGCGGGCCGGCATTTAGGGGCTCAGGTTCGGGATACCTTGGGAGGGCGGCGGGCAAGGGACTGCCCGCCCTACCGTCAACCTGAGGATGCACCGTGGTGGATCCAAGTCGCCCCACGCGCGTTGACGAATCCCCGGGAAGACCCAGCATCACCCGCATGCCAGCCCTTTTCCCGCGATCGATCGCGCCTTGGACCCTAGGACTCAGCCTTCTCACCTGCGCTTTCACTTCCGGCGCCTTCGCCGCAGACCTCGCCCCGCTTTGGCAGATCGGCACCTCGGACAATCTCGACGGCGAGTTCGCGCTCGCCCCGCAGAGCTACCAGTCGTTCAAGGACGACGGTTTCTTCGTGGTGGGCCAGTCCAATCCCAAGACCGATTGGCCGTACGTCCATCCAGGGCCGGCCGATGGCTGGGCGGGAAGCCGGACGCACCCGTTCCTCATCGAGTTCCATCTCAAGTCCGCCGGCAATGCCGGCGAGTGCCGGCTGGTCGTCGACTTTCTCGACACCCAAGGCTCCAGCCCGCCTCGGTTCCGCGCCGATATCAACGGCCAGCGATTCGAGCACTCGCTGCCCGCCGGCGCCGGCGATGCCTCGGTCAACGGCGACCCCGCCCGTGGCCGTGAGCACGTCTGGGAGGTTCCCTTTCCCGCCTCGCTGCTGCGGGCCGGGCGCAACGAAATCACGCTGACCACGCTCAGCGGAAGCTGGGCCCTGTACGACGCCGTGCGCCTCGAATCGCCGGCTGGCATCGAACTCCTCGCCGACCCCAGCACCTCCGGCACGCATCTCACCCGGGTGGAATCACCGTCGGTCTGGCTTCGCCGCGGCGAGGGCGCCGTCCAACCCATCGAAGTCACTCTCCGCCATGTCGGTCCCGAAACCACCGCCGTCCTCCTGCTCGATGGCCGGGAATCCGGACGGATCAAGATCTCCAAGCCCGGTTTTCACAAAATTTCCCTGGATGCCCCAGCCCTCGACCAGTCACACGCACATACGCTCACGCTCGTGGCCGCCGGCAAGCCGGTCGAGACCAACCAGATCACGATCGTGCCCCCCAAGATCCGCGACATCTGGGTCCTTCCCCACTCACACGTCGACGTCGGCTACACGGATCAGCAGGAACAGATCGTCCGCGTCCAGATCCAGAATCTCGAGAAATCGATGGAACTGGCGCGGGCCAGCGCGACCAACCCGCCCGGCATGAGGTTCAAGTGGAACCCCGAGGCGATCTGGTCCCTCGACCACTTCCTGCAACAGGCCACACCCGAAGGCCGCAACGCATTCCTCGAGTCCGTGCGCCGCGGTGATGTCGGCGTCGACGCGCTCTACGGCAACATGCTCACGGGCCTCTGCCGCCCCGAGGAACTCGCCCAGTGCCTCGCATTCGGCCCAAAATTCGCCGCGCTCACCGGCCGGCCCGTCGAATCCGCCGCCATCTGCGATGTCCCCGGCTGGACCTGGGGCATCGTCCCCGTGATGGCCCAGGCCGGCGTGAAATACTTCGCCATCGGACCCAACCAAAGCGCACGCATCGGATCGATCCACCAGTGGGACAACCGCCCGTTCTACTGGAAATCCCAGGCCGGCCTCGACCGCGTGCTGTGCTGGGTCGTCGATAATTACCATCACCTCGGCGACCTCGAGCAAAACGTCCTCGCCCACGCCAAGGCCCTCAATTCAGGCCCGTTTCCCTATGACACCTCGTTCATCTACTGGGTCGGCGCATGGCCGGACGGCGGCGTCGACAATGCACCGCCCGACACCCAGCTCGCCGACAAGGTGGTCCAGTGGAACCGCCGCTATGTCGCCCCGCGCGTGACGATCGGTCTCGCCGGCGATTTCTTCCGCGACTTCGAGCGTCGCCACGGATCGCGCGTGCCGGAGTTCTCCGGGGACCTCACCCCGTACTGGGAAGACGGCGCCGGCTCGACCTCCCGGGAAACCGGGTTGAACCGCGCCTCCGCCGAACGCATCAACCAGGCGGAGACCCTGTTCGCGATGCTGTCCCCCACGACCCGGCCCGCCGCGAAAATCGACAGCGCCTGGAAAAACACGCTGCTCTACAGCGAACACACCTGGGGCGCGCACAACAGCATCTCCCAGCCCGACATCCCGTTCGTCACCAACCAATGGCGCGTGAAGCAGGGATTCGCCCTCGACGCCGACAAACTCTCCCGCGAAATCCTCGATGCCGCTCTTCGTGCCCCAGCCCCATCGGCCGACGCATCGCCCGCAAAGGCAATCGACGTCTTCAATACCACCCAGTGGACCCGCACGGATCTCGTGCGCGTTCCCGCTGAAATCGCATCCCCCAGCTTCAAGGGCGTGACGGACGACCGGGGCACGGCCCTCCCGTCGCAGCTCCTCGCCTCCGGGGAACTCGCGTTCCTCGCCCGCGACATCCCGCCGTTCTCGGGAATCCGCTTCCGCCTCGTCGCTCAACCTCCCGCGCCCATGACCGG
>CAIMTB010000128.1 GCA_903844265.1 uncultured Verrucomicrobiota bacterium | reverse complement strand
ACTGCTACCGGATGGACCGCTCCCCGTAGCAGTCGACGTCAGGAGACTCCATCTCTCCCCAAGGGCCTCGGAACAGGGACACGACTTAGTTTGGATTACATCGGCAACGTAAGCATGAGTGACGGGGCCGGGAACGCGAGCAATCACCGGGTCAACAGTGAGTTTGATCTGTGGCTCTCGCGGCGTTTCTATCTCATCCTTCCTTTCGTCCAGTATTACAAAGACCCGTTCCAAAACCTGTCGGATCATGTGACGCGCGGCTCGGGAATCGGCTATGATCTGATCGATCGCCCCAAGTTGGAGTGGAATATCACCACGGGGCCGGGGTCCAACATGCCTGGTTCGACTCGACCAAGCCGGACGACTTCCGCCTGGTGGTGGGCATGGGAATTGATTTCTGAGTCTCCCGCTTCGCAGGGGCTGCGTGCCCCGCCGGTCCTTCGCAACCGGAGCAGCCTTTTTCTGGGGATGGAGAGTTGGGTTTTGGTTGGACTGCGGTTCGAACCGGAGCTGAACCGTGGTTCAACCGCGGCTCAGCCCCGGCTCGCCTGGCCGCGCCGCTTCAGTCCATGCTCGTCTTGGCGGGTGGGCGGGCGGAGGCTTGGCGCCCGAGCGATTGCGTCACCATCCAAGACCTGCATGTCCATTGGACCGAACCCCAAGTTGTCATGAGAGGCGCCAAGCCGTGAGAATCTTCCATGCGGCTGACATCCATCTGGGTCGCCGTCGCCTCGATGGACGGCTTCCGGACGACGACTTCAAGCGGGCGTTTGACCATATCGCGGATCAGGCGATCCAGAAGGGCGCCGACGTGTTCCTCATCGCTGGGGACCTCTTCGACCGTCCCGCGGTCGAGCCGCCGCATCTTCGCCAGGCACAACAGGTACTCGCCAAGCTCAAGGAAGCGGGCATCCCGGTCGTCGCCACGGTTGGGAACCACGACAAGGCGTTCATCAGTTCCGACGATCCAACGTGGCTCGACTATCTGGCCGATGACGAATTGCTGATCCTGCTGCAGACCCGGTTTGGGCCCGATGGCCCGCATCTGGAGCCCTGGACTCGCGAGACGCGTCGTGGGTCATGGATTGATCTGCAGGGCGTCCGGTTCACGGGTGCGGGTTACCTGGGAGCTGCCACGCCGCTCAAGTTCCGGCAAATCGTCGACCACCTCGATCCGGACCGGGTGCATGGGGTTCTGCTCCACGCGGGGCCCGACTATTTTGTCGGGGAAGGCGGCGGCTTTTCCTCGGACGACCTCAAGGCGGTCAAAGGCAGGATTGCCTACCTGGCGCTCGGGCACATCCACAAGCCGATGCTGCACGGGGGTTGGGCCTGCAACCCCGGATCCCCGGAGAACTGCGAACTCAGCGAGTCCCACTATTCCTTCAACAAGGCTGGCGCCCCGTGTCCTCGAGGCTATGCCGTCGTGGAGTTGGATCCTACGGTCACTCCGCCGTTGAGGGGAGTTGAGATCCGCTCCAATCCCCGCCGCCCGGTGGCACATCTGGCGCTCGATTGTGGGCCGTTCGGCAACAAGCTGAAGGACGGGGCGGCCGCCCTCGAAAGCGCGGCCTGCGAATGGATCGCAACCAACAAGCTCAGCCCCGAGACAGCGGTCGTGCTGCGGTTGTCCGGCAAGCTGCATCTTGGGCGCATCGCCCTGGACCTGCAGGTTGCCGCCACGAACATCCAGCAGGCGGCCGGGGTTGCGGCCGTTGCGTTGGATGCCACGGCCATCAACCTCGACGACGTCGCCGGTGGTGCCTCCTCTGCCGATGAGGGGCAGACACGGGAGCAGATCGAGCGTTCGGCGATCCGGCAATTGGTGGACGAGGAGAACCTTTGGGGTCTGGACGGGGCGCAGGAGCAGATCGCGGCGCTCTTCTACGGGCTGAAGGAGGGGGTCCGCCTGGGCAGGTCTCCTGATGAGTTGGGCGAGATGATCCAGACGAGCGCCGTGGTGGATGGCGTTGCCGCTGCCATCCAGGGCGCGTCGGATTCGTCAAGGGGTGACGGCCCTGCTGGTTCAGGTCCCGTTCCGGAAGGAGGCACTCCGTGATCATCCATTCCATCCGGCTGAAGAACATCAAGTCCTACGGGGAAGGCCCGGATGGGAATGGGATCACCGTGTCCTTCCAACCCGGGATCAACCGGATTGCCGGTCGCAACGGCCACGGCAAGTCGACCCTCATCGAGAGCCTCGGCTATGCCCTCTTTCTCACCGATCCCCTCTCCGAGGAACGCTTCGATCTCGGAACCTACTTTGTTCGGACGGGCAAGAAGGCCGGGGAGATTGACGTGGTCTTCGAGTTCAACGGTGAGACCCATCGGGTCGAACGCGGCCTGGGCAGCCAGAGCAAGCGCAGGGCGAAGGTGATCCTGACAAGCGACGGCAGTACCGAGGCCGAAGGCGACGAGGCGGTTTCCCTATTCCTATGCAGTCTCTTCGGCTTCTCCGATCCCTCGCGCATCGCCGAGCTGTTCTCCAAGCTGCTCGGGATCAAGCAGGGGCGGTTGACCTGGCCGTTTGACTCGAAGCCAGTCGCTGCGCGTGCCCACTTCGACCCGCTCCTCGACGTGGAGGTGTTCCGGCAGTGTTACGAGCAGCTCAGGCCGGTCGTGAAGAGCTTCACCGACCAGGTTGCGGAGTGCGGGAATGAGCTCGCTGGAGTCGAGGAGCGCATCCAGGGGCGCGTCGACAGCCCGGGAAAGGTCGGGACGCTTCGCGTCGAGTTGAAGCAGGCGACCGACGTGGCGGATGTCGCAGCGAAGGAAAAGGAGGCCGCGGGGCAGGCGCTGTCCGGGCAGGAATTGAAGGAGAAGGAGTTCCTGAAGGCGAGGGACGATCATGCCCAGGCCGACAACCGGCTCAGGCTCATCGCGCAGCGCAGGAATGGATTGGATGCCCAGGTCAAGGAATCCAAAGCTGCCTGCGAAATCATCGCATCAAACCAGCCGTCCCACACCGCCTGGATCGCCGCCGAGGAGGCCCTCCGTGGGCTCCAGAAGAGGCAGGTCGAGAAGGCAGGGCTCCTGAAGCAGCGAGGTGAGTCCACACAGTCCAGGACGGCCTCGGAAGGCAAGGCGGCCCAGGCCCGGACCCGGGCCAAGGACGCTGGTGCCGAACGCCAGACCCGGATGGATGAAGGCGCTGAGCTGAAGCAGGCCATTGAGTCCGGGCAGGAGAAGCTCGACGAGTCCAAGCCTGCCTTCGACCTTGCCGCAGGTTTGGCCGATCGCGCGCGCCGTTCCCAGGGTGCGCTCGAGGACTGGGGCTCGGACCTTGAATCGGGCGTGCAGGACAACGCAGACCGCGCAGAGTCCATCCTCAGGGACGCGGCGAAGTTGGCGGCCTGGGATCCCCAGGCCCTGGTGCAGGCTGATTCGGCGGAACGTGAGGCCGACAAGAAGTTGAAGGCTTTGGCCACGGAACTGGCGTCCGTAGTGAAGCTTGAGGAAACCCTGACCGGCCAGCTCAGGAAGCTTGAAGGCGGCATCTGCCCGTTCCTCAAGGACCCGTGCAAGCAGTTCGATCCCTCCAGGGTGCGCGCCGAGATGGGGGTTCAGACCATGGAAATAGGGCGCCTTGAGCGGGCGCATACGGTGGCGGTTCAGGCCCATCAGGCGGCCAGGAAACTCGCTGAGCGGCTCGGTCAGGAAAAGGCGGCACTTGCCGAATCCAGGAAGTCGGTGGCTGGCCGGGTCTCGGAGTTCATGGACGCCCACAATGGGATGTTCCCGGTGGCGCTGCAGAATCATCTGCAGCAACTCGCGGCGTTCCTGCCAAGCCACGGGAGTACCTTGGCGATCCATCCCCTGCCGGCGGCCACGGAGGAGTCGTGCGTCGACACGGCAGGACTCCCCGCCAAGGAACGGATCCTGGAGTTTGTCGCTGCGTCCCGGGTGTTCCTGACGCGAGTGACTGTGGCATTGGACGGAATCAAGGATGACTACAGGGATCGCATGCGGGCCTTCGAGGCGGAACGCGACGGCCGAAAAGCGGCTGATCAGGACCTGAAGAACAAGGGTGAATTGCTCAAGAAATCCGAGGGAGCCGTCGTCACGCTGAACGCGCGGATCGAGGGGTTCAACCAGGAGGCTGCAAAGGCCGATCTGGACACCACGAAGGCGGCCGAGGCGTTAGCCGCGACTGACCTGAAGCTCATTCCGCTCGCCGCTGTGGAGGAGGACATACAAAACCAACAGGGCATCAAGGACACACATGGGGCGGCTCACCAGGCCTATCTTTCAGCCAAGGTGAATGCGGACGGTCTTCCGAAAAGGTTGGTCGACCTCGCGGCCTGCCAGGCCGAGGAAGCCGAAGCAGCGAGCGTGCTCCAGTCCAGGCAGGCGTCCCTGAGTCAGGCTCAGCTGGACTTCAACGCCGAGATGCTGGTCGCAGCCCGCGCCAAGGTCGTGGACGCGTCGTCCAGGTTGGCGACGGCCTCGGTGCGCCTTGAGAACGCCCGGACCGCGCTGGGGCGTGAGGAGGAGCGGTTCAAGGAATTGCAGGAGGCGCTCGGCAAGCAGCAGACGCTGGTGGCCCGGCGGCGGCGTCTTGAGGCGTGCATAAAGCTCACCGAAACGGCCCGTCAAATCCTCAAGGCCTCTGCACCCAAGGTTGCCGAACATCTATGCCGACGGATTGCTTTGCGCGCCCAACAACTCTTCAACCAGATCAACCACGAGCCCGTGGAATTGGCGTGGAACGTCGACCCCTATAGTCTTCGCGTCGGGCCCGGCGACCGCCGGTTTGCCATGCTCTCCGGCGGCGAGCAGACCAAGCTCGCGCTCGCCATGACGCTGGCCATGATCCAGGAATTCTGCGGCTTGCGTTTCTGCATTTTCGACGAGCCCACATACGGCGTTGATGCGGACAGCCGGCCCAGGCTCGCCGAGGCCATCGTCAAGGCCCACAAGGCGGCGGGCTTCGCCCAACTGCTTGTCGTCTCCCATGACGAGGCGTTCGAGGCCCAGATCGAGAACACCGTGCTGCTGAGCAAGACTGCGGCCGGGGGAAGCGAGCCTGTCTATGGCTGAGCCGTCCCCATCTGGGCATCTGGGTGGAATACAGGGAGCAATGGAGTCGAAGTGCCACCTGACAAGGCGCTCGGCCGAATGACGGGGAGCGCGGACAGTCGCATGTCCTCTGGCGACTACCGCGCCCGGAGACTGCCGAGGCATCGGACCACGGTCCGGCCCGGGGAGCGTCAGGTCCCTGATGATGAGGCTTGGGCGGGGGGTGCCGTGGGGGTTGCGTGGCGGTTTGAGCGCGAACGGCGGGAATCCTTCAGGGCCTTTCGCGGCGCCGGTCGCGCCTTTGGCCTTCTCAGCCGCCTGCTCCAGATGTTGCGCTCGTTGGCGGGCGGTGGCGGCCTTCTCGAGCGCCTCAGTCTTCAAACTCTCCGCATGTGCCTTCATAAATCTATGCCTTCCTTCAGCGCTTGACCCGGAGCTGATATTTCCGGCCGAGGCCGTCGAGCATCAGCGTGAGGACGGTGCAGGTCATGCCCAGGTATTCGACCCCCAACTTTTTTCCGGACACGGAATCGTACCGTTCGCTGATCCCGTTCCCGAGGGCGTTGGCGACCGTTTTGTCGGCGATATCCGCGGCAAGGTCCTTGTGCCCGTAGGCGGCCAACCCGCTGGCAATCTGATAATTGGTTGCCGGCCATACATCGCCGCGCCAGAAGGTGTCAGCCTTCCAGCGTTTGTCCTTCCGATCGACCGTGGGTACCGGCAAGGGAGTGTTCCAGCCAGGGGTTCGCAGGACTTCAGCCATGCGCGCGGCCATGGCATCGGACGGAACGCCAGCGGTGAGCGGAATCCAGCCGCCTATCGTGCCCACCGGGATCTTCTCCAGCGTGTCGCGTTTCACGGAAAGGAAGAGTCCCGCCTCCTCGTCCCACATATGCTTGCGCATGGCCTCGACCGCCTTGTCGATCCGGACTTTTCGTCGCGCTGCCATTGGCTGGTCACCTGCGATCTGGGCCAGGCGCAGGAGGCTTCGTTCGGCCATGACCAGATAGGCTGTGTTGCCTGGGACGCAGATATCCCCGTACCAGGCGCCTTCATGGGGGCCTTTGCGTGTGGGATGGACGGACATCTTCAGGCCGTCCATGTTGCACTCATCGTCAAAGGTCTCCCACTTGGCGTACCGTATCTGGCCGTTGTAAGAGCCGACAGTGGTCAGGCCGACGTTGGTCACATCGCGTTCACGCCAGTACCAATCGTGGAATCGTTCTGTCGGTGCGAGACTCTGTCGAAGCAGTTCCTTGTCCTGGTTCCGTGCGTAGACCCGCTCCAACCCCCAGGCGAGGATGGGGATTTGGGAATAGGGCCAATCTTTGACGTTATCCATGCCCGGCTTGATGTTGCACGTCACCATGTCATGGGCGTAGTCGGGCATCCGCGCATTCCAGAGATCCTGGAAATCCCAGTAGTTCTGGAAGACCTCCCGAATCACTTTTTCCTGTCCTGGCAGGATGCTGAGCAGATCAACCACGAACATCGTGTCCCAGATCCATTGGCCCCGATAGCCTCCGCCCGGGCCAATCCAGCTGTGCTTCAACGGGTCTTCCGGAGGGTATATCTTTCCCAGGATGCACTTCTCATAAACCTCGGCCACCAGCTTGAGCACGGCGGGATCCGATGATTCGAAGAGTTCGGCCAGACGCTTGTCGGGCTCAGCCGCAAGCAGGCGTGAGACACGGGGAGTCAGGAGAAGTGCCGCGGAAGCGGCGAGGAACGTCCGGCGGCTCGGGTTGCCCCGTCCACTCACTCCGACGGGTGGGCTTGGTGATCGTTGATTCATGAGGGGTGCAGCCGGGGTCGGGGGGTGGATATGTCGAAAGGCGGGAGTCAACTCTGGGCCCTGACGTGTTTCATCGCGGGTGGCCCGGTCATTTGGGCAGGAGGATGTCGGTCAGGTCCTGGTCGGCTTTCCCGTCCCGCTTCCTCAAGCCGAACCCGCCTTTGTAGTCCCAGGTGGCCCAACCCACGCCGTTCGCGGTCAGAACTGCCACCATGTCCCGATACCATGCCAGGCGTGATTCCGAGGGTACGGCAGGGAGGCAACCCCACTCCCCGCAGTAGAGCGGCAACCCGGTCTTCCGAGCCATTGCCAGAGGTTTCGCCATCTTCTCGGTGATCTTGGCCTTGTCCCAGACGCGACTGCCGCGGCGAACCTCCGCCGCCAAGGGTTCCGGAACACCGGCGAGGTCCCCATCCTCCACCGTGCGTCCCGGGTATTTCACGGCCCCCGTGTAACCCCCGATGCTCGTCCATCCTGCCGTGTGATGGGTCAGGAGGAAGGGTTCGTAGAAGTGGAAGCTCAGCAGGATGTTGGGGTCGTTGTCGGGAACCTTCAGCTGATCGAAGGTCTCCGCCGACTGCCAGCGATTGGAGCCAACGACGATCACCCGCCCCGGTTCCCGGGCACGGACGACGGTCATCGCCTTGGCCACGAGCCGGTTCCAGTCCTCCGGATTGTCTGCCACCGGCTCGTTCATCAGTTCGTAGGCGACGCTGTCCACGGACCGGGCGTGGAGGACGTCCGACAGCTCCCGCCAGCACTGGAGAAACTTCTCCTGCGCCTCGGGCTTGGTCCACAGGGGCCGCTCCTTGTCGTTGAAATGGTGCGAACGAAGGATGTGGAGGTCCACAATCGCGGCGAGCTTGAACTCGGCGCACCAGTCCAAGGCCTGGTTCAGAAGGGCAAACGCCTCCGCCTCCTGCTTGCCCGAGGCATCCCACATCTGTTCCTCGTCGATCGGAATTCGGAGGTGATCGAACCCGAGCCCCGCCAGGAAGGCGACGTCCTCCCGGGTGAACCACGTCTTGCGCTCGGCACCGCGACGCGCGCTCTGGCTGAGCCAATGGCTGATGTTGGTCCCCCGCTTGACCTTGAAGCCCGCCCGTTCAGCTCCCAGCGCCGGCATCAGTGCCAGCAACCCGGTCAGAATCCATGCTGTCCACCGTGTCGGGGAAAAGCCCGCCCGTCGTCCCGTGGTCATGGGGACACGTTAGAAACCCGCAGCGACGCCCGCACGCCATTTCGGCGTGGGATTTTAAACAAAGGGACAGGTCTTGCATCCTATATCGAGAGGGTCCGGCGAGGGCGGATGGGGGGATTGCCGGATGCTGGGCAGGTCGTCCTGCGCGACCTTCAGTCGAGGGTGCGTGGGGTCGGGTGAACCTCGAGTGTCTGCCATCCTCTTCGTGAGGGAACGTCGATCGTGCCTCCGCCCTGGAGGTGGAGACCGATATCGACACGGTTCGTGCCGAAATCGGTCCTGAGTACCAGGACCCGGTCCTTGAGGCGCAATCCCGAGATTACGGGCGCGACTTGATTCGGGACTTCGAAGGAAACCGGGCGACCTTCATCCAGAAACTCACGGAATTGAAGGCCTTCGGCATAGACCTCATGGACCAGTCGTATCTCGCGTGAGAGTTCCTCGGGCATGCACCACAGGAAATAGGTGTCGTGCCCGCGAAGGATGAGGTGTCTCAGGAGATCCTGGTATTTTTCGGGTGAGAACTGAAGGGTGCGTGGGTCGGGGTGTTCGGGGGGCGCGGTGGTGGTCCAATGCACGAACGTCACGAGCGGCACGCTGGTGGGGGTGTTGCGGCCGGTGCTCGATCCCTCAAGGAGCATGTTATAGAACCAACGGTAGTCGGGATCGGCGAAGTCATACCATCCGAAGGTGGGATACCACGTGTAGATCACCGGGATGGCCGAGTTGTAACCGCTGCCTGAAAATTCATCCGCCCATTCGCGGTAGCGGGCACGGTGGTCCGCACGGAAGGGGATCCCATCCGCCACCTGTTTCTCGAAGTAATCATACCAGTAGCGAAATCCGTCGTGGGGATGGACGCCGTAGTTGCCGACCTTCGCCTCGGGGAAACGGGATGTCACCGGTGAGGCAAAGGCCTCGCGTTGGAGGTGGCTGCGTATTGCCCTGAGGGCCCGCTGGAAAGTCCTGAAGTCCTCGATCCCCGGCAGGTTTGCCCGGCACCGGCGGCATTTCCTGGAATTGGACCAGGCGTCGTTCCATTCGATTGGTCCGTCGACTTCCCAGTCGGCGAAGACGAAATCCAGGGTCAGCCCGGCTTTCTTATAGGGGTCGAGAAACGCGTCGAGCTTCGATCGGATGTGCGGAATCCGATGCTCGAGAGCGAACGGACAACCCAGGCGCCCACCGAAGGACGTCTCGGCGAACGGCTTTCCCGCGTCATCCTCGTGAAGGGTTGCGTCGGTCCCGTCGAAGAATGGGCCGACGCAGCCCGAGGCATCTACGGCGACCCACATGCCGAGTTCCCGTTGGAACCTGGCAATCCGCAGTGCCTCGGCGATGGAGTTGGTGAGTGCATCGAAGTTCCAGGCCACGGAGTAGGCAATGCCACGGCGGTTGAGTTCGGTCAGGGCCATCCTGGTCTCGGCGTCGGGAGCCCCGGCGAGCGCGTTGCTGATGGGGAGCACCAGGAGCGGGAGGCGGCTGCCGCGGGGTGCGGTCAGTGGACGCGTTTGGTCGAGGACGGTCTGGATGGCTGGTGGGAAGTGAGTGGGCGGGGTAGGTTCCGCGGCCCCGGACGAGGCCGCAATCGCCACGGCGAAAAGCGCGGCGGCGCACAACGCAGAGATCACACGGCTGTTGGGGAAGACGCGGATTGCGGCGGGGGTGGTGATCCCCGGGTTCCTGGTGGAAAGGTGGGTTCCGGAGAGGAAGTTCATGGTGAACTCCCGGGTTGCGATGGAGGCGTCCCGGGTTGGAATCAGGAGGGTCGGATACGGAGTCGGGGTGGGGAGGAGGAACTCAGGCGGGCATCTGGAGCCCGATCTTGGCGGCGACCTGGGCGACGTCCTTGTCGCCGCGACCGGACAGGCTGACGACGACGAGGGAGTCTTTGGGCAGGGTGGGGGCGCGTTTGATGGCCTCGGCGACGGCGTGGGCGGACTCGAGGGCGGGGATGATGCCTTCGAGTCGGGCGAGTCGGGTGAAGGCGGCGAGGGCTTCGTCGTCGGTGGCGTAGGTGTATTCGACGCGGGCCTGGTCATGGAGCCAGGCGTGTTCGGGGCCGACGGCGGCGTAGTCGAGGCCTGCGCTGACGCTGTGGGTGAGTTGGATCTGGCCGTGAGGATCCTGGAGGATGTAGCTGCGGGTGCCCTGGAGGACGCCGATGGAGCCGCCGTGGAAGCGGGCGGCGTGTTGTTCGGGGCGGATGCCGTGGCCGCCGGCCTCGACGCCGCACATCTTGACGGAGGGATCGTTGAGGAAGGCGTAGAAGAGACCGATGGCATTGGAGCCGCCGCCGACGCAGGCGAGGAGGAGGTCGGGGAGTCGTTCTTCCATTTCGAGGATTTGTCGGCGGGTTTCGTCGCCGATGATCCGGTGGAAGTTGCGCACCATGACGGGGTAGGGGTGGGCGCCGTAGGCGGTGCCGAGGATGTAGTGGGTGCTCCGGATATGGGTGACCCAGTCGCGCATGGCTTCGTTGACGGCTTCCTTGAGGGTCTGTTGTCCGGCGTGGACGGGGACGACTTCGGCGCCGAGCATTTTCATTCGATAGACGTTGAGGGCCTGGCGTTCGCAATCGACGGCGCCCATGTAGACGACGCAATCGAGGCCGAACATGGCGGCGACGGTGGCGGTGGCGACGCCGTGTTGGCCGGCGCCGGTTTCAGCGATGACGCGGGTCTTGCCCATGCGTTTGGCGATGAGGGCCTGGCCGAGGGCGTTGTTGATTTTATGGGCGCCGGTGTGGAGGAGGTCCTCGCGTTTGAGGTAGATTTTCGCGCCGCCGAGTTCGCGGGTGAGGCGTTCAGCGAGGTAGAGGCGGGTGGGGCGGCCCACGAATTCGCGGAGGTAGTAGTCGAGTTCCTGTTGGAAAGCGGGATCCTGCTGGCAGCGGAAGTATTCCGATTCCAGCTGCATCAGGGGGTGCATGAGTGTCTCGGGCACGTAACGTCCGCCGTAGGGGCCGAAATGACCTCCGGCGTCGGGGAGTGTTGGGGTGGCGAACTCGGCTGCGGAACTCATGTCGGGTGCATCATATCGGGCACGACGGAGGGGGGAAGGGGAAGTTCGCCGGGGGGCTTCGGAAAGATTGGCGTGCGGGGCCCATATTGCGCAGGGTTGGTAAGGGACTGCTTTGGGTCGGGAAGGTGGACGGGCTTATGTCGAACTCTGACAAATCCGGACCTGGGAAGAGTGGGGCACCGTCGATTCCCACTCGGGGGATGGCCGTCAGGATTGCTGTCGTGTACGCCGTGGTGGCGATGATCTGGGTGGTGGGTCTGGGCTGGTACCTGCGTCGATCGCTTCACGACGCCGACTTCCGGTCCTCGGTGCAGTTCATCCAGCGGACCTGCTTTGTGTTGGCTTCGGCTGCGGCCTTGGGTGCGGCGCTGGACTGGTATTTCCGGGAGATCAGGCGGGCGACGGAATTGGCGCAGGAGAGCGAGGCTCGGTTGCGGGGTTTGGTTGAGACCACGTTTGACTGGTTCTGGGAGGTGGATCCGGAGGGGCGATACACTCAGGTGAGTGGTCGGATCTGGGAGCTGCTGGGGTATAGGCCGGGGGAGGTTGTGGGGTTGACGCTGTTTGAATTGATGTCGGAGGAGGAGTCGCGCCGCGAGGATGGGTTGTTGCGGGGGATCATTGCGGGGCGTAGGGCGTTCGTCGGGTTGGAGAAGACCAACCGGCACAAGGATGGGCATTGGGTGGTATTGGAGAGCAGTGGGGTTCCGGTGTTTGGGGCGAATGGGGAGTACCGCGGGTATCGGGGGATGGACCGGGATATCACGGGGCGGAAGCGGGCTGAGAGGCTGAGTCGGATCCAGCTTGATCTTGCGTTGGCGTTGGCTGCGGGAGGGAGTGTGGAGGACGGGTTGCAGCGGTGTCTTGGTGCGGCGATCGAGGCGGGTGGGGGGGACTGCGGTGGCGTGTATCTCCTGGACGACAAGGCTGGCACGTTTGATCTCACGGTTCACCGGGGCCTTCCGGAGGCTTTTATTCGGCTCGCATCGCGGTATGATCCCGGGTCGTCGCAGGCGCGGATGATTCTATCGGGGAAGCCGGTGTTGGTCCGGCATGGGGAAAGCCAGTGGCCGCAGTCGGAGGCGATGCATGTGGATGGGTTGCGCCTGTTGGTGGTGGTTCCGATGCTCCACGAGGGCAGTGTGGTGGGGGCATTGAACGTGGGGTCCCATTCGGTGGACACCCTGGCGCCGATCCTTGTGGAGGCGCTTGAGACGATAGCCGCGAATGCGGTGCAGGCGATTCTGCGATTGCGGTCGGAGGCGGCATTGCGGCACAGCGAGCTGAAGTTCCGGACGTTGGTGGAGACGGCGCCGATCGGGGTTTTTCTGCAGGTGCATGGGAGGTTCGTCTACGTCAATCGGGCGGCCGAGAGGATGTTCGACGCCGGGGTGGGTGGGAGGTTGCTGGGGGAGCCGATCCTGGAGCGGTTTCATTCGGATCGGCACGGGGCGGTGGGTGAGATGTTCCGGTTGTTGAGCGAGGAGCATCGGGCGATCGCGCCGTGCGAGGAGCGGTGTGTGCGGTTGGATGGGACGCCCTTTTCGGTGGAATTTTCGGCGGCGCCCTTCAGTTTTGAGAGGGAGCCGGGGGCGTTGGTTTTCCTGAATGACATCACCGAGCGCAAGGCTTTGGAGAGTCAGTTCAGGCAGGCTCAGAAGCTGGAGGCGATCGGGCAGCTTGCGGGCGGCGTGGCCCATGATTTCAACAATATCCTGGCCTCGATGATGATGTATCTGGGGCTGTTGCAGATCGACGAAAGCTTTGGTCTTGAGACGCGGAACGCGCTTGCGGAGTTGGATTCGGAGGCGCGTCGGGCGGCTTCATTGACGCGGCAGT
>CAIMTB010000127.1 GCA_903844265.1 uncultured Verrucomicrobiota bacterium | reverse complement strand
GCGATCGGCAAGACGGACGTCGCCCTCGGTCGTGTCATGTTGGATCTTCGCCCGCTCGATTTGCGGCTTGAGAGCGTCCATCGCCTTCCCGGCGTTCGCGATTTTTTCCTCGGTCTGCCTGAGTTTGGGCGGCAATTCCGCGCTGGCGTGGTCGAACTGCGCCTTGGCTTCCCCGGTCTCGGAAGCGCGCACGGCAACTTCCTCGATGGCCCGGTCCGTGGCCTGTCGATCCACGGCCTCACGGGCCGCGGTCCTGGCGGCGTCGGAGGCTTTGCGGGCGGATTCAAAGCGGTCCGTGGCCTTCTTCAGTGCGGCCGTGAATTCCTCCTTCTCGCGCACGGCGGTTGCGTGGGTCGATTCCTCGCGGATGAGGTTCTGCCGCTTTTCAGCGAGGGCCTTGTCGTCGGCCACGAGTTTCTCGTTGGATTTTGCGAGGTCGTCGGTGCGTTTCTTCTGATCATCTTCAGCGCGTTTGAGGGCGGATTTCAGGTACTCGTACTCGGCCCGGGCGCTGGCCGAGGAATGCTCGGCGGCATCAGCCGCGAAACCCAGCCGGGGATCACCGGCGAGGCGGCCCTGAAGTCTGGGCTCGGCGTCGGTGCTCCAGATCTGCGTGCCTGAAGTACGCGTGGAAATGGCAAGGGAACGGGTGACAACCACGACAGCCACGTCCGTGACCTCCGAGCCGACACCCAGGATGCGCGGCGGAATTTTCCAATCAGCGGACCAGAGCCTGACTGTGCCGTCCTCGGACCCACTCACAAGGGGGATTCCGATGGGGGAGGCATCGACGAGGGTGGTGACACGCGCCGTGTGGCCCAGGAGTTCGTAGGGCTGGGAAGGTTCCTTGTTGGTTCCGACGACACGTTGAAAGATGCGGATGGTCGGAGAGGCGATGCCCGACACAGCCAGGTTTCGTCCCTCGTCGAGCCAGGTCATCGCGCCGGGTTCTGTTCCGAGGCTCGCTTCCGAGACCATCGCGCCGCTGTCCACGTCGAACACCCGCAACGCGCCTTGCGAGTTGGCGATGGCCAATGATCTGGCGCGGCTCGAAAACCTCAGGAACCGGGGTGGTGGATCGAGGATCGCGAGAGATCGAATGCTGGTGCCGTCGTCAGAACGCAGGAGTTCGACGGCGCCGTTTGCCCGTGAAACAGCGAGAAGCGAATGATTCTCCGACAGTGCTGCCGCGACGACGTCCTTGAGTGGGATCTCGGGGATGGGGCGCGCAGGCTGCCAGTGCCAGAGGCGAGTTTCCCGAAACCCGCCGGCGGCCAGCCAATGTCCGTCCGGGCTGAAGGCGAGGGCGTTCACGATGTCGCGCTGGGCGGCGCCGTCGCCGAGTGCGGGATCTTCGAGTCGCTGCAGGAGGCGGGATCCGGTGGTTCGGTAGAGATGGATCTGGTTGCCGCGGCCACACGCGGCGAGCTGGCCATCGTGCGTGACTGCCACCGCGTAGATTGGCTGGAATCCGGACGGGACTGCCTGCCATGCGATCGGGGCCTCGGCTGCGTGGCCCTCGGGTGCGCCCTGATCGATCCACAGGGCGAGAATCCCCAGCTGTTGAGGGGTCAGGTCGACTGCGTTGACCTTGTTCTCACGGGGCGGCATACGCGGCTTGACAGCGTGGGCCGCGACCTTGAGGAGGAGGGATCCGGCGGCTTGGCCGGGAATGAGGGCCGGGCCGGATTCGCCTCCTTTGGCCATGGTTCCCGGATTCTCGAGATTCAGGTCGCCCTTGGTATTGTTACGGTTGTGGCAGGGAAGGCAGCTGGCTTGAAGGGCAGGAAGCAACTCCTTGTGGAAGTCCACCAGATCCGTCCGCGATGGCCGGTCAACGGCGAGGACAGGGATCGCCGGCACGGGATTGGTTCCCGGCTGCTCGGCCAGGCCAGGGAAGGCGGTGGAGAGCAGGAATAGGCAGAGAAGAATTCGAGTAGGGAAGGGATGGGGCATCCGCAGGAAAAATCGACCTTGGAAGAGCTGGACCGTGGTGTTCGGCGAGCGTGTGGGGACGTGGGCTGTGTCGGAACTCATTTTCCCGTCCCCCCGGCGGCTGGCAGGATTTTCACGATCAGCGGTCGCGAGTAGGCTGCGGTCGTGAGGTCCCGGGGCTTGGCCCGTTCCTCGGCGGACTTTTTCCTCGCCTCCGCGGATTTACGTGCCTCCTCGGCGGGTGCCTTGCCTTCCGGAGGGGCTGCTGCGGCCTTGGCGGTCGCGACCTTGAGTTCCTCCTCGGCTGCGGCGAGCGCCTCGGGGTTGTTCCGGTACCTGCCCGGAATGAGGGCCTGCAGCCACAGCGTGTGGGTACCGGGGGGCAATTTGTTATCCGCGGCGGCGATCGTAATCACGGCGTTGGTGGCCTTTTCAGCAACGCTGATATCTTTCCATTTCAAGGCCTCGGGATGGCCCTGGACCCTGAGGTTGAAAGCCGCCGGGAACAACTCTGAGCGCCGGATGGACAATGGAATGGTCAGATTGCCGCCGGCGGAGACCTCCAGGGGCGCAGGGGACGTGGGTGCCACGGTCACCGGGGCCGATTCCACTCCACACACCGACACCCAGAGATCCTCGGACGGTCTGGCGGTCGCGCGCTCCTGGTCCCAGTCCGGGACGTGCCAGACGACGGTCCCGGCTGCGGCGCGGCGCACGACATCGGCACCCCCGATGCGGGCGCGTCCGATGATTGAGACGGGTGCGGAACCGGACGGAGCATCGGCTGCGGTGGTGAGCAGCAACGAAGTGGCAGTCTGGCCGGACAAGAGGAGGGCTGGGGCGAGGGTGACTCCGGGCGGGAGGTTGGTTGCTGTGATTTCTATTTCCCCATCGAATCCATCCTGACGCGAGGCGATGACACGGAGGGGCTGGGTTTCGCCTTGGCGCAGGACGGTGTTCCAGAGGTGGACCTGGCGGTCGTTGTCGTTGAGACGAGGCTGTGGCTGCGGGAGTGCTGCCAACCGGAAGTCTGGCGTTTCAGGTCGGATACTCAGGCGATAGGGAATTCTTCGGCCGGCTACGGATCCCTGAAAAAGGTCCCGGACGAGCACCCGGTACTGGCCGTCCAGGGGGGCTTGGAATCGTCCGGCGGCATCGCGGCTGGTGGTGTCGAAATCGCGTCCCACGGGATTCGAGTCGAGGTCATTGAGTTCGAGGATATCCTCATGCCGCTCCTTGCCTTGGGGATCGCGATCGATGCGCTGGACGATGAGCCGCGGGTCGGAATTATGCCCCAATCGATCGGACCAGATTTCGAGCCAGAGTATCTCGCCCTTCTTCGCGGTGAAAGTCACCCCGGACAGCTGACCGCGCCCAGGGAACAGTGCTCCGAACTCGCAGGGGGGTGTCACGGGGACCAACGGACTGGCGGACGCGGGGCTGGTGACCGGTTCGACGAGGGTGGTGAACACCGGATGGGTGGTGAGCCCGAAGACCATGGGCAGAGGACCCTTGGCGCCGATCGGGATCGAAAGGGACATCAGGCTCTCGCGAAGTCCGAATGACGACGGGCGCCGGGCCAGGGGGACCGAAGCAGGGATCTGCAGGGTGGCTACGCCGCCGGTCGATGGTGGCAGGTCGACCTCGAGCCTTTGAAGTTCCCTGCCGTCCGCGCCGGAAATCCCCGAGGGCTGGGAGCGGGGGAGATTGCGGCCGAAGACGGACACGCGATTCGAGATACCCATCCGGAGGACCTGGGGCACCGCAAATTCGGCGACAGGTCCGGAGTCGAGAGTAAGCCGGTAGAAATAATCCTCTCCCCCGCGATATGTCTGGTCGTTGATCCGGAGGAAGTAGGTTCCGGTGGCCGGCGCGGCGAAATCGAGAAGGGATGAACGTCGGGCGATGGCGAGTTCGCGGCCGTCGAGGCTCGAGACGGCGAGGTCTGGGACCAGTCGGGAATCCAGTTCGCGGGATTGCACACGAGCGATGACGCGCTGCCCCGATTCGGCGTGGAATCGGAACCACTGGGGTTGGGTTGCCTGGACGCGACCGTTGCAGACGGTGTCGAGGGCGAGTTCAAAGGCATCCGCGGGTGAGGAATTGGTTGAGGGTGAGAGAACCTCCGGCAGGTTGGACAAGGTGAAGACGCGGGGGTTGGAGACTCCGAAGCGACCCACGGCGCGGACCTCACAGAAGCCAGGTTCAGCGTTGGTCGAGGAGGTGACTCGGAAGGAATGACTGTCGCCCGGCTGAAGCGTCGCGGAAATGCCGGGGCGTGAAAACACGAGACCGGTGAGATCGTCGAGGTCGGAGCCTGACACCGAGACCGTGGTTGCGCTCCCTGCGCTGGCGCCGGCTGGGAATACGGAAGCGAGGCGGGCAGCGGGCAATTGAGCGGCGGCTTCCCTGGGAGATAGGAATGACAGGAAACAGAAGAAAATAGCGAGAGCGAGAGCGTGCGCGCGCGAAGGCAGAAACCCATCGGGGTCCCGGGGTTCGTCGGCCGTCGGATGTTCGGAAGTCCCGCTGACAATTCCATTTCCTCCCGTCCAAAGCCTCATGGGACGGAGCGAAACCGAGTTATCAAAGATGGAAGAAGCAGGCGCCATGGGTCGATCGATTGGGCCGGGATGGGAGTAATTTCCGGGGTCTCGGACCCGTGTTCAATGGTTGAACAGGAATTCCTTGGTGTTGAGGAGGGCCCAGACCGTGTCTTCCCAGGCATCGCGGCGGGCGCGGGCGCGGGCGGCTTCGGTATCCTTGGCATCCTTGCCGTCCTTGACGGCGGCCATTTTATTATTGAGGTAGCCTGCGGCGATCCTTGTTTCCTCGGCGGCGGGTTCGCGGGAGAAGGCGAGGAGATACAGGTCACGGATGCGGGCGTCGTCGGTCCGGTTGGACTCGACAGCGAGCCTTGCGGCGCGGCCGGCATCGGAGGTGATGCGGGCCTGGATGTCCTTGGAGTTGAGGAGATGCAGGCTCTGGCTGAGGGAGGCGTCCATGCTGCGTTCGCATTCGCAGGCGCTGCTGCTTTCGGGGCGGCCGAAGACCGTGAGAAAGTAATTCGCGGCGTTGAAGCTGTTGTCCGGCAGGCACACGGCGCGGGTTCCTTTGGGCAGGCCCTCGAAGGAACTTTCCGCGAGTGTCATGACATTCACCGAGTCGAGCAGGACCTCGGCGGGGAGTCGACGCGGTTGGAAGCGGGCGAAATGGTGACGATCCCGGGCGTTGAATTCGTTCGGTTCTGCGGCGAGCTGGTAGGTGGTGCTGCGGGTCAGGGTGCGAACCAGTTCCTTGAGGTCGAAGCCGCTTTTCGTGAAATGCGCGGCGAGGGCGTCAAGGAGCTCGGGGTTGGTGGCGGGATTGGTCTCGCGCATGTCATCCTCGGGATCGACCAGGCCGCGGCCGAAGAAATGTTTCCAGTAGCGATTGACGACTGCCCTGGCGAACCAGGGATTGGAGGGTGAGGTCATCCAGTCGGCGAGGAACAGGCGTGGATCCTCGTCGGCGCCGATGTCGGGGGGTGGCGTTGCAAGGCCTGCGGGTTTCAGGGCCTGGCCGGTTTTCTTGTTGATGGCCTGGGCGGCGCCGCGTCGGTGGATGACCGCTTCCTCCCCGAGCTGGCTTCCGGGCTTGTAAGTCACCTGGGAAAAGAAGGCGCCGAAGCTCCAGTAATCATTCTGGCTCCATTTCTCATAGGGATGGTGATGGCACTGGGCACATTGGAGGCGCTGGCCGAGGAAGAGCTGGGACAAGTCCTCGAGCTGGGTCTGCATCGATTTCACCTGACGATACCAGGCGACGGGCGGGTTGTCGGCGATGTCGCCGGACGCGGTCAGGAGCTGCCGGACCCATTCGTCGTAGGGCCGGTTGGCGTGGAGATTGTCGCGGATCCAGGCATGGAAGGCGTAGGTGCCGCGCTGTTGCCTGGGATCGGACCGTTTGTTACGGAGAAGGGCGCTCCATTTGTTCGCGAAATAGTCGGCGTAGTCGGTTGAGGCGAGGAGCTTCTCGATGGCGGCATCGCGGGCGACCTGGTGGTCCGTGGAAGCGTCCTTGAGGAAGGCTTCCAGTTCGGGCGGGGTGGGGAGCCGGCCTGCGATGTCGATGGTGACACGCCGGAGGAAGGTGGCATCGCCGCAGGGCTCGCTGGGCGGCATGCCTACGCGCTTCAGGTCGCGGAAGACGTGTTCGTCGATGAAATTGCGGGCGAAGGGCACGTGATCCACCGGTGCGCCGAGCGGGACGGTTCCGCGGAAAGTCGTGACCATGCCCTGGTATCGCACCATGACCGCGATCTCACCGGTGAGATCGAACACCGTGATCCGGCCCTGGGGATGGACCGCGGCGATGTCCTTGTCATTGGGTTCATAGAGCGCTCCCCGGGTGACGTCCTCGCTCGAACCGTCGGAGTAATGGGCCGTGACGACGAGTTGCTGTTCTCCATGGATGGGGAGCGTGCGTTGTCGCGGGAAGACCTCGATGTGATCGATCTTCGGCGCGTCGGCCCTGCCCACGGGCATGCCCTGGGCGACCCAGCGCAGCACCAGCCGATAATCCTCGGACTCCAGGCGTTTGCCGCCGCCATGAGGAAGCTGGGCTGCGCCTTTCGTGAGCAGGAGACTTCGCTCCGGTGCGGCCGGGAAGAGCCGTCGGCCGCGGGCTTCCTTGACCACGTGCTCGTAGTCTTCCGTGGGTTCGAACCCGAGGAGGGAGAGCTTGAATCCGTTTTGTCCGGCGGCCTTGCCGTGGCATCCGCCGCCGTTGCAACCGGTCTTGGTGAAGATGGGGACGATCTGGTTCGCGAAATGGATGGGCGCGGACTCGCCGGTTTTCACCACGGTCAGGGGCATCGCTGCGGTGACGGTGTCGGCGTTGAGGGCGCGGGCCCGGATGATCCCGGTGCCATCGGCGAGGGGTTCGACGCGGCCGGTGACGTCGATGCGCGCGATGCCGGGAGGTTCCACCGACCAGGTGACCGTGCGGGTCAGGTCGCGGTCGTGGTCGTCGGTGGCCAGCAATTGCTGCCGGGCGTCGTGGGTGCTGAGGACCAGATGGGTGGCGCCCTCGCGGAACTGGATGCGAAGCGTGTCGGCGGCCGCGGCGCCGAATGGGCGGGTCGAACCGAGGATTACAAGCGTGAGCAGAGCCAGGAATCGGGGCATGGGAGTCATGCGATCAGTTCACGGATGGGCTGGCAGCCGTCGGGGACGAGGAACTGGGGGCGTCCGGTGAGGTCGGGGATGGTGACCTTGCTCACGTCGACGCCGAGGCAGTGGTAGAGCGTGGCGAAGATTTCGCCGAAGAGGATGGGTCGTTCGGTGGGTTCGGCGCCGAGGCGGTCGGTGGCGCCGATCACCTGTCCGACCCTCATGCCGCCGCCGGCGAGGAGGGCGCAATTGGCACGGGGCCAATGGTCGCGACCGGCGTCCTTGTTGATCGTTGGTGAGCGTCCGAATTCGCCCCAGACGACCACGCTGACGTCCTTTTCGAGGCCGCGATCGTGGAGGTCCTCGAACAGGGTGGCGAGGCCCTGGTCGAGCATGGGGAGGTCGTTGCGGGCGTTTCCAAAATTGTTCCCGTGATAATCCCAGAAGCCGTAGGCGACGGTGACGAAGCGGGCGCCGGCCTCGACGAGGCGGCGGGCGACGAGGAACTGTTCGTTCATCATGGGGGCGGCATCGCCGTGGACCTTGGAATCGCCCTTGCCGTAGCGCTCGAGGAGTCTGGGATCCTCGTTTTTCAGGTCGAGCGCGGCCAGAAGCCGGCTTGAGGTGAGCATTCCGAAGGCCTGTTGATTGAAGGTGTCGAGGCCCGACATGAGGCCGGAGTTATCGACGTCGCGACGGAAGTTGTCGAAGGCGTGGAGCAGTGCCCGGCGGTCGGAGAGGCGGTCGGCGCTGATGCCGTTGAGGACCATGTCGGTGCGGGCCTCGGCGGCGGGACGGAAGGCGTCATGGGAGACTCCGACATAACCGGCGCCTGCGGCGTTGTAGGGGCGATGCTGCATGCGGGGTTCGAGCCCGATGAAGGGCGGGACCGCGGGATCGGCGGGACCGAGGACGCGGGAGACGCAGGAACCCATGCTTGGCCAACCGCCGGGAGGTGAGTTGTTCTTCCGGCGTCCGGTCTGGCACATGTAATCCGAGTGATCGTCGATGGCGTCGGCGATGGATCGGATGATGGTGAAGCGGTCCGCGATTTTGGCGAGGCGCGGGAGGAGTTCGCAGATCTGGATGCCGGGGACGTTGGTGCGGATCGGCTTGAACTCTCCGCGGATCTCGGCGGGCGCGTCGGACTTGAGATCGAACGTGTCCTGATGAGGGGGGCCGCCGGGCAGGTAGACCATGATCACGGCTTTGGAGCTGGATCCGGAGCGGGTGGCGGACTCGGCGTGGAGCAACTGCGGCAGGGTCAGTCCGCCCATTCCCAGGGCGCCGATGCGGAGGAAATTCCGACGGGAAACGCCGTCGCAAAATCGGTGGGCTGGGCCGGGGATTTGGAGCATGGGCAGGAGCCGGGGCGCGGGGTGGTCTGGTTTCGGTTGAGGGCTAGCCGACGAGTTCGCGGAGGGGCTGGAGGCCGTTGTCGACGAGGAACTGCGGACGCCCGGTGAGGTCGAGGACGGTGGTCTTGGCGACATCGATGCCGAGACAATGGTAGAGCGTGGCGTGGATTTCGCCGAAGAGCACGGGGCGCGAGTTGGCCTCGCCGCCGAGGCGGTCCGTGGAACCGATCACCTGGCCGTGCTTCATTCCGCCGCCGGCGAGCAGCGCGAAACTCACCCGCGGCCAGTGGTCGCGACCGGCGTCCTTGTTGATGGTGGGAGTGCGGCCGAATTCGCCCGCGACGAGGACGCTGACATCCTTGTCGAGGCCGCGATCGTGGAGGTCGGTGATGAGGGCGCTGAGGCCCTGGTCGAGGAGTGGCAAGTCTTGTCGGAGCGCGCCGAAGTTGTCGCCGTGGTGGTCCCATCGGCTGAAGGCGAGCGTGACGCAGCGGGCGCCGGCCTCGACGAGGCGGCGGGCGACGAGGAAATGTTCCATCAGCTTGGGTCCGCCGTCGTCGCGGTTGCGGGGATCGCCCTTGCCATAGCGTTCGATGGTCTTCGGGTCTTCGTTCTTGAGGTCAAGCGCCGTGACCAGCTTGTTCGAGGTGAGGATGCCGAACGCCTGTTGGTTGTAGGCATCGAGGCCGGCGATCTGGCCGCTGGCGTCGACCTCCCGTCGGAAGTGGTCGAGTGATCCGAGCAGGGCACGGCGGTCAGAGAGGCGGTCGAGGGTGATCCCGTTGAGGATCATGTCGTCCTTGCCGCCGCCCTTGTTGATCTCGAACGGGGAACAGGCGGAGCCGAGGAATCCGGCGACGCCGTTGTCGGACCAGGGCACATGTCCCATCTTCGGCGCGAGCCCGACGAACGCGGGGATGGCTGGATCGGCGGACCCCATGAGACGGGAGAGGAACGAGCCCATGGAGGGCCAACCGCCGGATGGCTGGTTGCGGTTGAGCCGGCCTGTGTAGGTCTGGAACGACTCGTGGCGATCCTCCATTCCGACGACCGAACGGATGATGGAGTACTTGTCGGCGAGGCGGGCGAGGCGGGGGAGATGTTCCGAGATCTGGATTCCGGGGACGTTGGTCGCCAGGGGGCGGAATTCGCCGCGAACCTCGGCCGGGGCATCGCTCTTGAGGTCAAACATGTCCTGATGCGACGGACCTCCGGGCAGGAAGATCATGATGACCGACTTGTGGGAGTTCGATGCGCTGCGAAGCCCTGCCGCGGCCTCGGCACGAAGGAGGCCCGGCAAGGCCATGCCGCCGAGACCCAGCGCGCCGATCCTGAGAAAGTTGCGACGCGACTTCCCATCGCAGTAACCGGATTCACGCGGTTGCGGGCCTGGGATCGTCAGCATGGGGACAGGGGGTGGTGCGTGTCCTTCTAATGCATCAAAGCAGCGTGCTTGCAAAGCACGGAAATTGGCCTGGCGCTGGAACCTCAGGTGGTTCCGCAGGAAACTCCCAAGTTGGACCGCGAGGCGGGCCTGCCCCGGGACCGGATCCACGTCCCGCTCAATCCTCGTCGAACTTGCGGACCGTGACGAGTTCCTCGATGGCCCGGAAGGCGTCCCAAGCATCCGCGCCGGCGATCTCCAGGCGGAGGCGGCTGCCGGGACCGGCTGCCAGCATCATGAGGCCCATGATGCTCTTGCCGTTGATGCGTTCTCCGTCCTTTTCCACGTACACTTCGGACTTGAACTTGGCGGCAGTACGGACGAACAGCGCAGCCGGACGGGCATGGATCCCCAACCGGTTCATGACCGTGAGTTCGCGGGTAATGGAGTTGGCGGAATCGGCGTTGCGGGACGCCATTAGGGAGGGAGCCTGCAGAGGGTCCGACGCGCACGCGAGCACCAAAGAGAGAGCAATGGAGTCTCCTTACGTCGACTGCTACGGCGGAGATGTGCTTCTTTAACGGGCTAGGCGGGTTCGCGTTCGGGGTCGGGCATGAAGGCAGACGCGAAGGTGGCGATGACGAAGAGCAACCCGATGGCGAGGAGGGTTTGGCGGAAGTTTCCGCCGCGGGTGATTGCGCCTGAGAAGACGGTGCCGACGGCTGCGGCGATGCGGCCGACGTTGTAGCAGAAGCCCGCGCCGGTGGTGCGGAGAAGCGTGGGGAACAGCGGGGGAAGGAACATGGTGAACAGTCCGAACACGCCGGACCAGAATCCGACCGCCGGGAGCCAGAAGTTGGAGAGGGAAGCCGCGCTGCGCTCGACCGCGAACGTGGCACACATCGTGAACGCGAACCCGGCGAACATGAGCACCAGCGCCTTCCTGAACCCCAGGCGCTGGGCCAACCAGCCGGAGAAGAAATTCCCCACGATCGACGAACCGATCACCGCGGCGAACGTCGTCGAGACGACCCTGTTGATCTCGGACGGCGAGAGGGGGACCACGTCTGGAAGATGGCGGAGGTGCTGCGGATGCCAGAACATGAAGGCCCACCAGGCGGACAGTGAGGACGCGCAGACCAGGATCGTGAGAAACGTGGTGCGGGCGACCTTGCCTCGGAACAGGTCCGACACGGGCGGGTTCGTGGCGGGGCCAGCGGCTTTTGCAGCGTGCCATTCCGCGGGCTCGGGAACGTGGCGACGGATCCAAAACACGAGCAGGGCGGGGATGATGCCGACCAGGAACACGTAACGTGGTTCCCGGCCGCTGAGCAGATAGCCGGTCAGACATGCCAGCAGGACCCCGATGTTCACGCCGCATTGGAGCACAGCTGAAATCCACGGGCGCCATTTCCGCGGCCACGTCTCGGCGAGCAGGGTGGAACCGACGGCCCATTCGCCGCCCACGCCCAGCGCGGCGACGAACCGGAAGATCAGGAGATGCCACCATTCCTGGGCAAAGAACGAGAGCCCGGTGAAGGCGGCGTAGGTGAGCACCGTGAAGCTCAGCGCGCGACTGCGTCCCAACCGATCGCCGAGCCAGCCGAAAATCGCGCCACCGACAGCCCACCCCACAAGGAACGCTGCCTGAATCCACGAGCTTTTCTGCTTCACCGCGTCGTCCGAGGTCGATGCCGCGTGCACCAGCTGTGCGACGAAGGGTGCCGCGACGAGCGTGTACAGGTGCATGTCCATGCCGTCGAAAAGCCACCCCAACCATGCGGCGACACCTGTCCGCCATTGGGCTGGCGTGAGTTCCCGGAGATGACGCGCCTCGGGCGAGGCAGGGCTGGCGGTTGGCGAGACACTCATGGGATGGGTGACGGTAGGGGATGGCGCGGGGCTGGGTAAACGGGAAAGGCGAATGTTGAAAAGCGCGAGCGGGTCATTTGCGGTATCGAGGGACGGATGCCCTTGGTTCGCGTTTCGCCACAAACCCGGTGCGGAACTTCCCGCTTCTGGCGAATGTCGCGGCATTCCAATCCCATGAATGCTCCTGTCACGCGTCGTACCTTCTTGAAATCGAACCTGGGTGCCGCCCTTGCGGCGGCTACGTTCCCCATGGTGGTCCCTTCTGCGGTGCTTGGCCGCGGGGGTGCGGTGGCCCCCAACAGCAAGGTCGGGGTTGCGTCCATCGGCGTCGGCCCGCAGGGGCAGGGCGTGATGGGTGGCATCCTCGCCCAACCGAATGCCCGTGTCCTGGCGATCTGCGATTTGATGGACGCCCATCGTCAGCAGGCCCGGCAGCGGGTGAACCAGCAGTATCACAACGAGGATTGCGCGGTGTTCCGTGATTTCCGCGAGGTCCTGGCGAGGAATGATATCGATGCGGTGTCGGTGGCGACGCCGGATCATTGGCATGTCCCGGTGGCCCTGGCGGCGGCGCTTGCGGGGAAGGACATCTACCTGGAGAAACCGATGGGTCTATCCCTGGCCGAGGACCAGAAGCTCCGCGACGCGGTGCAGCAGAAGAAGCGCATCTTCCAGTTCGGGACGCAGCAGCGGTCGGGTCGCGAATTTCAACGGGCGATCGAGCTGGTTCGAAACGGGCGCATTGGAAAGTTGAAGCACATGGATGTCTGGGCTCCGGCGAGTCGTCCGGGTGGATCGACCACGCCTTGCGCGGCGATTCCCGGGCTCGATTACGACGCCTGGCTTGGGCCGGCGCCTGCGACCTCGTACACGGATGGCAAGGCTGCGGACAACGCGGCGACCGGGGCGTGGAAGACCTGGTGGTACAATTACGATTATGCGCTGGGCTTCATCGCGGGCTGGGGGGTGCATCCTCTGGACATTGCCCTGTGGGGGCATCCGGAGATGATGAAGGGCGTGATGAGCCTTGAGGGGACGGGCCTGATACCGAAGGAAGGGGCGTGCAACACCTCGATCGCCTGGGACGTGAATTTCAGGTTCGGGGACGGCGTGACGATGCGCTACCGGGGCACGCCGAACGTCTTCAACGAGGCCACGCCGCTCACTGATTTCTCCGATTGGAAGGCCAAGTACCGCGGTGTCGATGGACACGGAACGGCGTTCGTCGGGACGGACGGCTGGGTGGAGGTGCATCGCGGCGGGCTCAAGACCGAGCCGGCCGGGCTCGCGGAGGAGAAGCTGACGGATCTCTCGTTCCGGGTCCGAGCGAGCGACAGCCACCAGAAGGACTGGATTGAGTCGATCCTGCTTCGGCGCCCTGCCGTCTGCTCGATCGAGGAATCGGTGCAGGCGGACCTGCTTTGTCACGTCAGCGACATCGCGGTACGGGTGGCGAAGCCGCTGGAGTTCGACAACGGTCGCGAACGATTCGTGAATGCGAACCACCAGGACGCCAACAAGCGGCTCGACCTGCGAGCGGCGCGACCGCTGCCGAAGGTCGCCTAGAAATCACCCAGCCGTCCGTCATTGCCGATCCACGCCCCTCGGGGCGGAGGATCTGGCGGCATCGTGGGACCGGCGCCCTCCATTCGGGGGCGCCGTGTCGTTTCGGGCGCCCGTCCTGAGAGCCACTCACGGCGGGCAGCGCAAGACGGGATGTTGATAATCATTCGGAGGAATGTTTTCGATTGAGACCGTCGAGGCTGCCCACGCAGGATCGATGAGAGATGAGAGCCGCGGTGTTTATCGAACGCGATGGCGTGCTTGCCGACTCGGATGGCGGCAATGGCACGGCTGGCAAGCTTGAAGAGTTCAAGATCCGCACGGACGCCGCGGGCGCGCTTCGCACCCTTCGCGAGGCGGGCTTTCTGGTCTTTGCCACCACCAACCAACCCGGCGTTGTCTCGGGGAAACCTTCCCGCCGCGAGCTGGATCTCATGCACGCGATGCTGGTCAGGCAGCTGGGGCTGGATGAAGTGCTGGTGTGCCACCACGAATCGGACGACCAGTGTCCATGCCGAAAGCCGCAGCCTGGTCTCCTGCGCGAGGCGGCGCGACGACACGGCGTGGATCTGGACCACAGCTATGTCGTCAGCGACAAGTGGATCGACGCCGAATTGGCGGAGAACGCCGGTGCGACCTCGGTTCTCATCCGTTCCCGTCACAACGGGAGCGGGCATCACGATTTCGTGGTTGAGGACCTCGTCGCGGCGGCGGCGAAGATCCTCGAGGTAGCCGGGCAACTCGGGACGCTCAGGGTCCTCGCGCCGCGAAAAAAGACGGGTTGAGTCAGAACCTCGTCAGTTCCTCGATCTCCTTCACGCGAGCCTCGATCTGTGCGGGTTTGATCCGGGTGGTTTGGTTCAGGCCGAATCCTTCGCAACAGAAAGCCGCGACCACCGAGCCATGGGCCATGGCGCGGCGAAGGTTGCGGTCGATGCCGCCGCGTGAACGGGCGAGATAACCCATCAGACCTCCGACAAAGGAGTCACCGGCGCCTGTGGGATCGACGACCTTTGCGAGCGGATAGGCCGGGCAGAGGAAGCGTCCGGCCGGGCTGCTGAGGATGGAGCCGTGGGACCCGAGTTTCACGATGAGATAACGGGGCCCGAGCTTGTGGAGCTTCCGGATGGCGAGGTGGACGTTGTCCTCGCCCACGAGGGCGCGGGCTTCGCTGTCATTGAGCACGAATCCGTCGACACGCTTGAGCAATCGCAGCAGGGACGGCTTCGCGATGTTGATCCACAGGTCCATCGTGTCGGCGACCACGAATTTCGGGCGCTGCATCTGGTCCAGGACGTGGTGCTGGAGGTCTGGTCCGATGTTGGCGAGGAGGACGAAGGGGGTCTTGCGCCAGGCCTGGGGCAATTCGGGTGAGAAGGTTTCGAACACGCCGAGCTCGGTGGCGAGCGTGCGGCGGTTGTTCATGTTCACCTCGTATTCACCGGACCAATGAAACGTCTTCCCGGGCTTCACCTGGAGCCCATCGAGGGCGATCCCGTGCTTCTTGTAGAGGGCGAGATATTTCTTTGGGAAATCCTCGCCAACGATGCCGACCAACTGGACCGGGGCGAAGAAGCTCGCCGCAACGGCCGCGTGGCTGGCTGAACCACCGAGCAGCCGAGGGTTCTCGGCGGTCGGGGTCTTGATGGAATCGAGGGCTGTGGAACCGACAATCAGGACGCAGCTCATGCTTCGGAGAGGGTGGGGTTGGAAGCCGTCGCAAGGCCACCCTGAATCGAATCAGCACATGGCCTGCGGAAGCTGGTCGTTGCGAGACGGGACGGCGGCGACTCAGGAACCGAGCGTCCGTGAGAGGAGTTGCTGGGCTTCGAGCACGACCGCCTGGAGGTGGGCTTCGCCGAGGAAACTCTCGGCGTAGAGCTTGTAGAGGTTCTCGGTGCCGGATGGACGCGCAGCGAACCACGCGCTTGCGGTCTCGACCTTGAGCCCGCCGATCGAGGCGTTGTTGCCCGGGGCGCGCGTGATCTTGCGTGTGATGGGTTCGCCTGCGAGTTCGGTGGACGAGACGGAATCGCCGGTGAGGCGTTTGAAGGCGGCCTTCTGAGTGGCAGAGACCGGCGCGTCGATTCGCGTGTAGGCCGGGGCGCCGAACTGGGTCGTCAGCTCGCGATAATGATCGGAGGGATCGCGTCCCGTGACGGCCGTGATTTCCGCTGCCAGGAGCCCGAGGATCAGGCCGTCCTTGTCGGTGCTCCAGGCCGAGCCGTCGAAACGTTGGAAACTCGCGCCTGCACTCTCTTCGCCGCCGAAGAGCAACGAGCCGTCGAAGAGGCCCGGGGCAAACCACTTGAAACCGACCGGCACCTCGAGCAGGTCGCGATCCAGGTCTTCCACCACGAGATCGATGATTCTGGAACTCACCACGGTCTTGCCGATCTTCGCGGCATGACGCCATTGCGGACGGTGTCGGAGCAGGTAACG
>CAIMTB010000126.1 GCA_903844265.1 uncultured Verrucomicrobiota bacterium | reverse complement strand
CTCTGGCCTTCGTGATCTTCGTGACCTTCGTGGTAGATCCCCGCGCAGTTCAGGGTCCCAATGCGTGTCCAAATTTTGGAAAACCCGGCTCTCCATGAACCGTGAAGGTAGGGCGGGCAGTCCCTTGCCCGCCGCGCGTTCGTCGTCACCCGACGGCTCAGGGCAGCGATGCCAGCGACTCGAGAAGGGCGCGGGCCGGAGCGAAGTCGGGCCTCACCTCGAGCGCGCGCCGCGCGGCCTGGATGGCCTCATCCTTGCGGCCGAGGCGCGCCAGGATGGTCGCCCGGGCATAGGAACCTCGCGGGTCCGACGGGGCGATGACCTCGGAGCGGCCCAGTGCGGACAAGGCTTCCTCCGTGCGATCCATCGAGTTCAACGCGAGTCCGAGGTTGTACCAGGCGCGGTCATGGCTGGGATCCAGGCGGACGGCGGCGTTGAGGGCCGCGACGGTACGGGCGGAATCTCCGCACTCGTTGCGGGCGAGCCCCAGTTTGTAGAAAAATTCCGCGTTATCAGGGGCCAGCCGGGTTGCGATTTCGAGTTCGCCGGCTGCCTCGGTGCTGCGGTTCAGGACGGAAAGGATCACGGCGAGTTCGTGGTGGATGATCGCCGAGTTCGGATCCCATGCGACGGCCTTCTGGTAATGCGCAAGGGCGGCCTGCGGATCGTTCCGAGAAGAGGCGTAGGCTGCGAGTTGCATCTGTCCGACGGGCTGGTCGGCGTGGATCGACATGAAGTGCAGCAGTTCGGCCCCGGCCTTCGACGACGGATCCAGCGTCGTCCTCAGGGCCCACGCCGCGGCGATGCGGACGTTCCGGGCGGGATCCTCGAGGCGTTGCCGAATCGCCGTGGACACGACGGGCAGGCCGCTGCCGAGCATCGGTTCGAGCGACCGCACGGACTCGGCGCGCACGAGGGCGTTGGTATCCGACAGGCGCTCCATCAAGGCTGCCCCGACGGCTGGATCCTGTGCCCATCCTCCCAGCAAACCCGCCGCCACGGCGCGCCAGTAGGGGATCTCCTCCGTTGCGAGCAGCCTGACCAGGGGATCACGCGCGGAAACATCGCCCTTGCGCGCCGCCGCGACCACCTGCGCCCGTCGCCGGCTTGGCCGATCCATTTTTGGGCCGTACCACGCATCGACCCAGCCTCGCGACCATTCGGCGTCCTTGTCCTTGTGGCAGCGATTGCAGGCGTTGGGCACGCCGAGTTGCTGGGTCAGGAGCGGATCGGGGATCGTGAACCCGTGATCATGCCGCCAGTGGCGTTGCATGTAGGAGGTCTGCGGCATGTGGCAATTCACACACTCACCGCCGCTCTCCTTGACCTCACTCGACTTGTATCCCATGAGGTCGCCGCTGATCGCGACTCCGTTGGTGTCGTGACCGAACACCTTGTGCCGGCTGTGCCCCACCGGATCGATGATTGGCGCAAGGGGCACGGAACCATTGTGGCAACGGAGACACAGCCAGTTGCCGGGAAGGATTGTTTTCGCGGAATGCGGATTATGGCAGTCCATGCAGGCGACGCCACGGAAGTGCATGCGACTGCCCACGAACGCGGCGTACTCGTAGTCCTCCTCGCGCACCTGGCCATCGGGATGATAGGTGTCCGTGCCGTCCACGATCGCGAGCCGCATGTGGTCGTTGAAATCGTCGCCCGGCTTGAAATCGCCGGTCAGGTCACCGCGGCGCGCGTGGCAAAAGCCGCAGTTTCCAACCGTCTGATCGCGCGTCAGCCGCGTCACGGTCGGGTCTGTCTTGCCGGACCTGGCGAACTTCCCCTGCCATTCCTGGTGCGCCTTGAGCGGCCCGTGGCATGACTCACAACCGACCGTCCTTTCGGCCATCGACGTGTGATAACTGTCTGTGGCCGCCTCGTAATTCTTGCGGACGCGGGTGTTGTGGCAGCCGGCGCACATGTCGTTCCAGTTCATGCCGCGGCCCGTCCAATGCCCCCATTCCCCGGGCTGCCGGTCCTCCGTGCCGTAGACGTTGAACCAGTCGTTGGAGCGCGGATCGTAGGAGGCTTCCAAGGTCTGTTGGCGTCCGCCGGGAAAGGAGACGAGGAATTGACGCAGCGGATCGTGGCCGATCACGCGCTGGACGGTGAATGCCTCGGCCTTCTTCGAGGGACCGATCGCGACCACCTGGTACCCACCGTTGGCCGACCCAACCGTGGTCTCCTGCGAGCCGTGCCGGAAGGTTCGCGTCGGTTCGAACGCCCGCCCGTCCAGTGCCCGCTCAGGCTCCCGTTCGGCCCGCCCGTGGTTCGACGTCTCCCAGAGCGCGAAGGCCTCCTCATGGCAACCCCGGCAACCGGCCGAGCCTGCGTATCCGGCGAAGACCGCCTTCTCCTCAGGAATCACGGGCGATGACGAAACCGCGGTGCCCTGTCCTGCCGCCACCGGAGCCCGAGGCGCGCCCGCAAGCCACCCGGCCACGGCAACCACGACAAGGACCACCGTGACGGACGCCGCGATCCAGAGTTTTCGCGGGGCTCGCTCCGATGGTCGGGACGGCCCGGGGGTCCGCTTGAACCTGCCAGCCGGGGATTTCTTCATCAGGAGTTCCGCTGACGGCTCTTCAACTGCCCATCCTCCATTTCCTCGATGCGGTCGAAGACATCCAGGGCGCGGGCGTCATGGGTGACGACGATGACCGCCGTGCCGCGATCGTGGGCGACCTGGGCGAAGAGTTCCATCACCTGCCGGCCGCGCCGGCTGTCGAGGGCGGCGGTGGGTTCGTCGGCGAGGATGAGGCTGGGCCGATTCGCCAGGGCACGGGCCACGGCCACGCGTTGCTGTTCGCCGCCGGAGAGCGCGTCCGGAAGGTTGTCCGCCCGGCTGCCGACGCCGAGGTAATCGAGCAATTCCATCGCGCGCTCCCGGGCGGTCCCGGGCAGGACGTCATTGATTTCGAGTGCGACCTGCACGTTTTCCAGGGCGTTGAGGAACGGGATCAGGTTCGCCTTCTGGAACACGAATCCAAGGTGCTGCCGTCGGAAGGCGCGGAGATCCACCAACGCCCGGGGGCCGTCCATGACCAGTTCGCCGCCGATGTGGATTTGTCCGGAGGTCGGGGGGTTGATGAGGGCCATGGCTGTGAGCAGCGTGGACTTCCCTGCCCCGCTGGGGCCGAGCAAGGCCACGATCTCGCCGCGGGCGACGCGCAACGTCACATCCTTCACCGCCACGACCTCGGTGCGGCCGTGACCGTAGACTTTGGTCAGGCGGGTGGCCTCAACCCCGGGCGTTGTCCCGATGGCGGTGGTCATGTGGCAAGCACGGTGTTCGCCTCGACGGTCAACGCCTTCCAGATGCCGAGAAGGCTGGCGAGCATGGATATGCCCGCCACGATGAATGCGAGTTGGATCAGGTCGGAGGGTTCGATCACCACGAGGCGCGGGAAATGTGGAAAGGCATACCCGCCGAGCCACCACGCAAGGCCGTATCCAACCGCACCCATGAGCAATGCCTGCTGGAAGATGAGCCCGACGATCACGCGGTTGCGCGCGCCGATGAGCTTGAGAAGCGCGATGTCACGGATCTTGTCGAGCGTGAGCGTGTAGATGATCAGGGCGATGATGATCGTGGAAATGATGATGAGCAGCGTCCGGAAAAGACCCAGTTGGCGCCGGGCCTTGTCCACCATGCCGGAGAGCAACAGGTCCTTCTGCTGCTGCGTGGAATATACGGTGACATCGGGCCATGTCGAAAGGGTCGCAGCCACCCGCGCCGGGTCCGTGCCGTCCCGCAGGGTCAGCAGAATTGCGCTGACCTGGGGTGGTGTCAGCGCGGGCAGTTCACGGGCCGGACCCACCACACGTTCTGACAGCAGCGGAGTCACCCGGCCGAGGTCGATGTTTTCGAGACGGGCCAGGCGCGCGGCTCTTTCCAGGCGCGTGGCTTCGCCAGGCACATCGAACTGGACCGCCATCGCATCGCTCACCGTGAGGAACGCCAGTCCATCGCCGCCTGATCCCACCATGCCCTGAGTGAGGCCGACGACCTGGTACACGTCCTTCCCAAGTCTCACTTTTTCGCCGAGAGACAGTCCAAGCGAGCGGTCCGCGATCATCTCGTAATGGGCCTGACCCAGCCGCCGACCGGCGATGATCGGCACCCAGTCGCCCTTGTCCTCGGGCCACGAGAGCCCCTGCACCACGACGCGCAACGGCCTGCCCTGATGCTCGCGCTGGATCGTGTGCGACACGAACCGGCGCGCGTTGAGCACGCCCGGCACGGCGCGGACGCGGTATTCGAGATTGGCGGGCAGGCGGGAGACTTCCGAGAACGGCCCGCGCGTGTTGCCCTGCACCACCCAGAGATCCGCCCCGACGCGATCCACCAGCAGGGTCGCCTCGAAAATCAATCCGCGATAGATGCCGCCCATGCCCATGACGATCATGAGCAACAAGCCGATGCCCACGCTCGTGAACACGAAGCGGCCGGCGTTGTGGCGGACATCCCGGACAGCGAGATTCATCGCGTGGTGATGCGTTGGCCCTCGACCAGGGGCTGCTTGTGGCTGGCGGGCGGCGTGACGATTTCTTCACCCGCAGAAAGTCCGCTCAGGACTTCGAGGTCCTTCAGCCCGCGGATGCCTGGAACGACATCCCGCCAACGCACCTTGCCGTGGTCGTTGACGAAGACACCCGGCTTGCCGTCCCGCCAGAAGACGTACGCCCCCGGCACGACGACGACACCCGACTTGCCGCCGGTCTCGATGAACACCTCCGCCCGTTGGCCGATCGCCCAGCGCTCCGGCAATTCCTTCACGCGCACATCCACCACGAATTCGCGCGTCTCCCGGTCCGCTTCCCGGCCGAGTCGGGCGACCTCACCCGCGTATGCCTTCGCGGGCTCGGAGCGGAACACGACGCGCGCCGACTGATGCTCCTTCAGGCCCGCGATCGCCGTTTCATCGATCCAGGCTGAGATCCAGACTTCGTTCGTGGCGACGACCTGGAGGATGGACGCTCCCGGCACCACGATCCCGCCGGGGTCCCGGTCGCGGCGCGTGACCAGTCCATCACAAGGGCTGTGCATCTCGGTGAACGCCAGATGTTCCCTTTGATAAAGCAGGGTCTTCTCGGCCGTGAACGCCTGGCTCTCGGCTTCCAATATCGCGGATTGAGAGCGTTTCAGATCGGCTTCGGCCACACGCAAGGCCTCGGACGCCTTGTCGAAATCAGCCTGCGCCGCGATTTTGCCGGCCAGCAACTCCGTTGATCGCTGGTGATCCTGCTGCGCCTGCTTGAGCACGGCCTGCGCCCGAGCCTCGTCGGCACGCACACGCTCCACCGTGGCCCGGGCGGCAGCCAGCGTGGCTTGCGCGATCGCCACCTGCTGCCGGGTTTCCCCGTCATCCAGACGCGCAAGCAGTTGACCGGACTTCACGGCGTCGCCCTGATCCACGAGCACTTCAGCGAGCCGTTCCTGGATGCGCGGACTGATGGTGGTCTTGACCCGTGCCTCCAGCGTGCCCGTGCCCATGACCTCGCCGCGAACTTGTCCAGTCGCGACGGTGTGGGCGGTGACCGGGGTCGGACTGAACTTGAGACGATAGACAGCGAAACCGACGATCACGACCGCGACCAGCCACGGCAGAGATTTACGAATGGAAAGGCGGTTCACGGAGACGCGGGGGGCCTCGTTGATCTCATCGGATCGCTTCGGAGTCTCACCCGTGGTCTTCATCTTGATGCCCTCAAAGCAGACAGTCCTGCCGCGCCAGGCGAGCATCGCGCAGCGCGTCGAGGAGCACTCAGAGGCGCGAAGGGCCTTCTGTCCAGAATCTCCCTACGCGAAACGCAGGCGAGTGCGCCCACATCACCGACCCGGGTCGCGGCCGAGGGCGTAAAGATGGGTCTGCGTGCGTACGTAAAGCGTGTCCTCCACAAGCGCAGGCGTTGCAAAGATGCGCTCCCCGAAGTCCACCTGATGGAGAATCTCCGGCAACTCACCGCCCGCCTTCACCACGCTGAGCTTGCCGGGAAGCGAGGCGAGATAGATCCGACCGTCTGCCGCGACCGGCGAGGCGTAGTAACTCCCGGCGGCGCCCAGGCGCTCCTGAACATAAAAGGCCTTTCCCGTCTTCGAATCGAACGACGACATCATCCCGCCGTCCTTCACGAGGTAGACCCGGCCATCGTAGTAGAGGGGCGATGGCACATAAGGCAGTCCACGGGCAAATTTCCACGCCACATGGGAGCCCGTGATATCGCCATGCCCTCCCGCCCGGACCGCCATCAACACATTCTCGGCCTTTGCACTGCCGGTCCGGATCAGCTCCAAGTCTACGGCGGTGATGCTTCCATCCCGGTCTTTGTCGATGCCGCGGAGAAAGTCCCATGTCACCGGATTTGAATCCTCGACCGTCACCTTTCCATCTCCATTCTTGTCGAACGCCTTGAGAAATGACGGCCAATCCAGGGGGAAACTGGAATCCGCCTTGCCCGGCGACCACGACGCCAGATAGAGCATCCCATCGCCGATCACGGGTGTCGGGCACACCAACCCGGACACCCCATCCACCCTCCAACGTTCCATCCCCGAGAGAAGGTCATACCCCTTCACCCGGACGGAACCCGCGATCACCACCTCATCAACCCCGTCGTTGTTCCAGTAGATCGGCGTCGCGAATCCCCCGGCGACATCCGGTCGCGGTGCCTCCCAGACGGTCTTGCCTGTCTCCAGATCCACGGCCAGCAATGACGAGTGCAAATCCTGATCACGGTTGAGAAGGACCCGGTTCCCCGTGATCACCGGTGACGTGCCCGATCCATAGCTGCCCCCGCTCACGGCCACAGGCAGCGGCCGCCGCCAGAGTTCCTTGCCATCGAGGTCGTGGCACACCAGCCCGAACGACCCGAAGTAGGTCACCACGTGCTTCCCATCCGTGGCGGGTGTGGAGGCTGCCGGACTGCCGTCCGTCTGGTGGAACATCTCCAACTGATCCGGCCTGACGCCCCGGGCCCAGAGCAGACGGCCGGTGCGGCGCTCGTGCGCCCGGGTCTCGAGCTGGCCTTCATGGAAGGTGGTGAGGAAGATCCGATCGTCCCAGATCACCGGCGAGGAAGGCGACCAGGGCACCTCCGCTTTCCAGATCACACCTTCGCCGGGCCCGACTTTGACCGGTGGTTTTGCGGTCGTTGACGTCCCGCCGGCATTGGGACCCCGAAACTGCGGCCACCACGACCGGGCAGGTTCCTCAGGAGTGGCAAGGCAGGCAGTGGCAAGGAACACCCCCGCCAGCGACAAGGAACGCCGGAACAACATCGACGCGGCCAAAACATTAGATCTCACCGGCAGCGATGGTCACCAACCTTATCCGCCGTTGGCAAGTCGGGGATGCGCCTTGCCGTGGGGCTAAGGGCTGGCGGTGAACTTCAGCGCCCATCGGACCTCGCGGCTGGCCGTTGCGCGGAGGGTCACGCGCAGCAACCCGGGGGTTTCGGCCTGCGCGACGCTGACGCCGGCGGCCTGATCGGCGGCGGCAAGCCCTGCGACGCCGGGCTTCCATTCCTTGCCGTCCGTTATTCCGGCGATGCGGAGTTCATAGGGATCGCCACCGACCACCTGGCTGACACCCGAGAGCGTGCCGGTTGCGGCATCCCACGATTCCTCGCGCACGTCGATCATGCCCTGTGTGACATGCCGCGAGGTGCTCAGGACGAGCGGGTGACCCGAAGCGGCGCGCACGGCGATCACGCGGCAGGACTGGCCGGGAACATCGAATTGAACCTCGCCGGCAAACTGTGGCAGCAGCTGGTTCGCCCAGAAATCGAAGGCGTGATAACTCTGGGCGTTGGGGAGGCCGATCCGCGCGGCGGTGTGTCGGATGGTCTTCGCGGCATTCTCCCAGTTGAACAGGCCGAGCACGTCGCGGCGCACCGGTTGCCGCGTGTCGGTGACCAGCCACACGAAGGGCAGCTGGACGTCGAAGCAATCCACCGGCCGGGCCGTGGCACCGTGCGCCGGCATGGTGCGTCTCATGACCTCCAGACGCTCGGTGGACAGGCCTGGAATCCAATCGCTGTTGAGGTTGAATTGCCCGCTGACGGCCACCCAGGAGGTCAGCAATCGCGCGTGGTTCAGCGGGACGCTGTCACGGACATAGGACGGATCCGGGTCATTCCACCACAGCCGGCCGTTGAGGAAGTAGAGACGTGAGCCCCGGAGCGGACCGGTGATGATCCCGTTCCAATCCTGGCCGTTGTCGGGGCCGATGCGCATCGAGTCGACGAGCCCGATGCTGCCGCCCAATGTGCGCATGTTCTGGCTCACGTTGCAGCCCGAGAAGAAGACGTCCGGACCCACCGCCTGACGCAGGAGTTTCAAGCCATCGCGATAGACCTCGATGTTCGTCTTCCTAGGGTTGTGAAAACGTTCATGGTTGCCGATCTGGTCGTCGCGATAGCCATCGTTCACGTAGATCTGCTCGGTGACGGTGCCCGTCCAAAGGCCATCCATCTTGAAGTAGTTGTAGCCCCAGCCCTGGATGGTTTTCGCCAGCTTCGTGAGATGCGCCTGGACCTCCGGATGGGTCAGGTCGAGCGAGGTACCGCCCCACTCGGTCTCATACGGCCTGCCGTCATTGCGCTTCATGAACCAATGCTGAAGGTCCTTGTATTGGGAATCCTTGTGATTACGGGCAAAGGGCATGAACCAGATCCCCGCCGTCAGGCCCAGGCCTTGGATCTTTGCGGCGACGGGCGCCATGCCGTTCGGATAGGGGCCGTCGGGTTTGACGCGGTCAAAGCCTCGTCGCGGGCCATTGTAGGTGCCGCCTCCCTGCCATTCATCGTCGATCTGGACGAAGGAAAAGCCGTAGGGTTTCAGTTCCTTGGCGACGAATTCCGACAGCGTGACGATGTCCTTCTCGTTGCTCGCGCCGCCGTGCCCGGCATACCAGGTGCAATAGCCGTTGACCTGCGGGCGCAGCCTGATGTGGTAGTTCCTGGCAATGGCATCCGCATATTGTTCCTCGCCGAGGCGGGCGTCGTTGAAGACCCCGATGGCCAGGGTTTCCAAGGGTGCTCTCTCGCCGGCGGCCAGCAACCAGTGGCCATATTCAATCTGCGTCCTGATTTCGATCCGCCCATCCTTGACGCTGGAGAAGACCCCGCCACTGCCGCGCTCCTGGGTGATCCAGCCGGTCACCACGCCGCGGCGCGTGGCAGGATCCGCACAGGTCAGAAACAGGTAGCTGCCGGGATTCTTGTCCGCCGCCAGCAGGCCGCCGGTGCCCAAGGTGCGCAGCTCGGCGGCGTCTTTGCCGAGGTCAAGCGTGAACGTGGCGGGCGACGCCTTGCGCAGGTCCAGCACTTCGCTGCCGCCATTGAGACGTTCGGAGCGGATCAGGACGAACGGGAGTTTGGCGTAGAGCTCAAGCGAGGCGACGCCTCCTTCGGCGTTCGTGACCCCAATCTTCTGTCCGGCTCCAAAGACCGGATCGCTGGCGGCCTCAACCGCGGCCTTCGTGGCTTTGCCCTCCAATCGGCCGTCCGTGACAAACACCTTGCCGCCCGGCTTTTCGGCGACCGCGAACGATCCGAGCGCATCGTCATACGTCACGCTCAGCGCTTCGTTCTCGATCGTCAGGGTTGCCGCCCGGGCCGGGTTTCCGGCGCCGAGGGTGACAAGAAGCCCGAGCGCGGCCATGGCGAAACCAAGACCGCGGGTTGGCATGGGAACAGGGTCTGATCCGGGATTCGATGCCATGGCAGGGGGGATGTGTTTCATGGTTGAGATTGTTTCCTGACGGACTGTCCCTCCGACTTCCCGAGGTCGCCATTCATGGGCGCTCCAGTGTCAATTCGATGACCGTGTCCACGGCGTCTTGTTGCGCCCTGGGCAGGGTGACCAGGAGGCCTTGGCCGGGGGTGTTGACCACCTTGGCATCGCCCCCGGTGAGGACGCGAGCCGACTTCACCGTTTCCTTCAGCGCGGGCAGGTTGAGCTGTTCGCCGGGCCACTCCAGGACGTGAATCCACACCTTGTCGCCGCGCTGGGTCGTGCCGCCCCACTTGCCGTTGCGCAGCGGCCCGCCGCGGGTGCCGTAGAGGCTTTCGCCATATTTCTTCAGCCAATCGCCCACTTCCTTGAGGCGCACGGCCTGCCGCGGCTCGATCTCCCCGCTGGGCGTGGGGCCGACGTTGAGCAACAGGTTGCCGTCACCCGTCACGCAGACGACCAAATCGCGGATGACCTGCGCAAACCCCTTCATCTCACCCTGCGGCTTGTACGACCATTGGCCGCCCACGAGGGTCACACAGGACTCCCAGGCGCGGGCACTCTGCATGGCGCCGATGTGCTGTTCCGGCGTGTCGAAATCCCCCCGGTAGGGGGCGGGCTGCTGGTTGTAGGACGCCAGGACCGCCAGCCGGTTGTTGATCACAGCCGCCGGTTGCAGTGACTTGATCAACGACCACGTCGCGCCGATCTGCCAGAACTTTTCTAGGTCGCCAGTGCCGTAGCTGTCGAACCAGACGACGTCGACCTTGCCGTAGTCGGTGAGCAACTCGCGGAGCTGGCCGTTCATGAACTCCACATACTTCTTGTTGTCGCCGATTCCGTAGTCGGGATGCGTCCAATCGCGCTGCGAGTAGTAGACCCCGAAGCGCATGCCTGCCGCGTGGCAGGCGTCGGCCAATTCCTTCACCACGTCCCGCTTGAAGGGGGTGGCGGCGATGGAAAAGTCCGATCGGAACTTCGTGGGATACATCGCGAAGCCCTCGTGGTGCTTGCAGGTCAGCACCATGTACTTCATGCCGGCGTCCTGGGCGATCTTCACCCATTGCCGGGCGTCGTAGCGGGTCGGGTTGAACTGCTTGTGCAGGCTGTCGTAGGCCGGATCGGCGCTGGGACCGGCGGGATCGCCACTGACATCCAGCGGCTTCCTGCCGTTGCGCGACCAACTCAGTTCGGTCCCCTGGATGCTGACGGGGCTCCAGTGGAGGAACATCCCGAATTTCGCATCGCGCCACCACTGCATGCGCGCGTCGCGCGCGGCGGGCGTCTCGATCGCAGGGGGATTGGCGACTGCCGGTTCTTCAGCGGCCAGCATGGGCGCGGCGGCGATCAGGGCACATAGGGCGAGGAAGATTCGGCAGCTCAGCTGGCCCAGGGTCGGGTTCATTTCTCGGTTGTTTTGGTTGGAGTGATGAATGGCTTCGACACAGCAGTCCACATTTTGGGCGCTCAAGTTCAGCCATCCTAGTGCCGATGGACCAAGAGGTGCATACCCGAATGCGCAAGGTCTGGCACGGCTGCCGTCATCGTCGGCAGGGACATCCGGCAATACGGCAACCGAGGCGAGCCTGCTCATGAGCACGACCATCACAGTCAGTCCCGTCACTCGAATCGAAGGCCACCTCGGCATCAAGGTGGAAGTCGAAGCGAACCGCGTCGCCAAGGCGTACGTGTCCGGGGAGATGTTCCGGGGCTTTGAGGTGCTTCTGCTGGGGCGTCATCCCCAGGACGCCCAGCATATCACCCAGCGCATTTGCGGGGTATGCCCCGTGGAGCACGGCGTGGCCTCTGTGCTCGCCCAGGAGATGGCCTATGGCATCCACCCGCCGGAGAACGGCCGACTGGTTCGCAACCTGATCCAAGGGGCGAACTTCATCATGTCCCACATCACGCACTTCTACCTGCTCTCGGGGGTGGATTTCGTGGATGTGGCGGCGATCACGGCGTACCCCGGGAATGACCCGGCTCTCACAGCCCTGCAGGGATGGGTAAAGGCTCAACTGGCGTCCAGGTCCGTCACGCCCGCCGCGCCGTTCCTCCCCCGTTACGCCGCCAAGTATCTCGAGGATGCGGACGCCAATTTCACCATTCTCAGGCACTATCTGGAAGCGTTCGAAATGCGGACGATGGCCCACAAGATGGGCGCCATTTTCGCCGGCAAACTTCCCCACGCGGCGACGCTTGTGCCCGGAGGAATAACGGAGCGTGTGACCGCTCTCAAGATCGCCCAGTTCGGATCGTTGCTGGGGCGCCTGCAAGCCTTCATCCAGCAGTCCTACCTGCCCGACGTCGCGGGGGTCGCCCGGGCGTTCCCGGACTACTTCTCCGTCGGCCACGGTTGCGCGAACTTCCTTTCCTACGGTGTGTTTCCCGAGTCAGCCGACGGGCGGACCCGGATGTTCCAGCCGGGCGTCCTCATCAACGGCAAGCTGGATGATGTCGATCCGGATGCGATCACGGAGGATGTCACGCATTCGCTGTTTTCCTCGGCATCCGGCCTGAAGCCGGGTGCTGGTGCGACGGTGCCGGCGCCGACGAAGCCCGGGGCGTACTCCTGGCTGAAGGCGCCCCGTTACCGTGGCCAGGTCATGGAAGTGGGTCCGTTGGCGCGAATGTTGGTGGGTTATCATCAGGACGTTCCCTCCGGATGCCGAACCGCGGTGGACAATCTTCTGCGGGCCGTGGACAAGAAGCCTGAGCAGCTTGTTTCCGTGATGGGCCGCCATGCCGCCCGAGCCCTCGAATGCAAGCTGGTGGCTGATCGCTGCGCTGTCTGGCTGGACCAATTGGTCCCCGACGCCCCGGCGTGCAGTCCGTACTCGGTCCCCGAGGTCGGGCGTGGATACGGCATGACGGAAGCCGCGCGTGGCGCCCTGGGGCACTGGCTGGAGATCGGTGGCGGCCGGGTGCGCAACTATCAATGTGTGGTGCCGACCACCTGGAATTGTTCACCCCGTGACGACCGTGGCATCCCGGGAGCCGTGGAGCAGGCGTTGATCGGCACGCCCGTGGCCGATCCTGAGAATCCCATCGAGGTGGCGCGCGTGGTGCGCTCGTTTGATCCATGCCTGGCCTGTGCGGTGCATTGATCCTGGGCAGCTCTTATGAATGCGATATCCCGACGCGATTTCCTGCAATACAGCAGCAGACTCAGCGCCCTCCTTGGCTTGGGCGCCGGTGCCGTGCCCGAGCTGGCCCAGGCGCTGGAGAACCTGGCCACCGGCGCTGCGCCTGTGCTGTGGCTGCAGGGACAGAGTTGCTCCGGTTGCTCCGTATCCCTCCTGGACAGCGAGGCGCCCACGCCGGCCCAACTCCTGACGCAGTACATCAGCCTCTGCTTTCATCAGACCCTGTCGACGGCGACGGGCCACGTGGCCGTCGACACCGTCAACAAGACCATCGCCCGGGGCGGGTATCTGCTCTGTGTCGAGGGCGCGGTGCCCGCGGGCATGCCTCGGGCCTGCACCTTTGGCGACGAACCGTTTGGGACGCAGCTGCTGCGTGCGGCCCGGAACGCGAAGGCCATCGTCACAGTGGGCACCTGCGCCTGCCATGGCGGCATCCCGGCGGCGGAAAACAACCCCACCGGGTCCGTCAGCGCGTCGGAGTACCTGCTGGCCAATGGCGTTCAAGCCCCGTCAATCGCGATTCCCGGCTGCCCTCCGCATCCGGACTGGATCGTGGGCACCCTGGCTCACGTCTTGAAATTCGGGCTGCCGCCGATGGACCAGGCCGGACGCCCGAAGGCCTTCTTTGGGCGTCTGTTGCACGATCAATGCCCGCGTTTCGCCGACTACGAACGCGAGAATTATGCCCGCGAGCTCGGTGACGAGGGCTGCCTCTTCAAGCTGGGCTGTCTCGGCCCGATCACCAGCGCTGATTGCACGGTCCGTAATTGGAACGGCGCGATCAACAACTGCATCAAGTCGAGGGCGCCGTGCATCGGTTGTGCGAGCAAGGACTTCGCGAAGCGGACCCACTTCCCGATGCTCACCCAGAACCTGTCGGGAACGACTGGCGGGAGGTGACCTCCAGCAGCACGAGTATGAAACTCCACCTCAAACTGCTCCTGATCGTGGCTGGATCGACGGCTCTCTTTCTCGTGTCGATCTTCTTTCAACAATGGCGCCTGGGCGGATGGCTGGAGAAGCTGTCGAAGACGAGCCTGGCCGCGTTGGAGGAGCGCGAATGGCAGAATGCCGAGAACGTCCATCGCTCGGTCCAGCACGCGGTGGGCGGCTCGCTCGAACGCGGTGAGATGGAGAAATTCGTCAAGCTGCTCTCGGCGCAGCGCAATCTGCAGGGCTTGCTCGAAGTCTCCCTGTTCAATCGCGATGGAGTAGTGACCTATTCCTCCGACGATTCGGCGCTGAAAAAGACACTCCCGTCCGAACTCAGCCCGCTGCTCAAGGACAAGCCCGAGCAACATCGGAGACTGACCGATGAGGCCTTCGAGATCTACCAACCCCAACCGATCCAAGCCGACTGCCGCCGCTGCCACACGGCCTGGCCGGAAAGCGGCATCGCGGGCGTCATGTCCTTCCGCTTCTCCACCGCTGGCCTGGTGAAGGCGAAGACCCAGACGGCCGCGTCGATCAGCCAGTTGCGCCGCAGCTATCTGACCGAAGGACTGGTCACGTCGATCGGGGTCGGTGGTTTGTTCCTTGTGATCGCGTTCGTGGTCATACGCCGGCAGGTGACCCTTCCTCTGCACCGCGTGATCCAACGGCTGACCAGCGCGTCCACGGAGGTCCGCGCCTCCGCACGCCAGATTTCAACGGCCAGCCAGTCGCTTGCCGAGGGCGCCAGTGAACAGGCCGCATCGCTGGAGGAAACGGGGGCGTCACTCGAGCAGATGGCAAGCATGACGAAGGACAACGCCGCGCACGCCGCAGAGGCGAACTCGCTGGCCATGCGTGCACGCCGGGTGGCCGACGCCGGCGCCGCCGACATGCAGGCCATGAGCGGGGCGATGAATGACCTGAAGACGTCCAGTGATCAGATCGGCAAGATCACCAAGACCATCGACGAACTCGCCTTCCAGACGAACATATTGGCCCTCAACGCAGCTGTGGAGGCCGCCCGGGCCGGCGAGGCAGGGCTGGGATTCGCCGTGGTGGCCGATGAGGTGCGCCGCCTCGCCCAGCGCAGCGCGCAGTCCGCCAAGGAAGTCACCGCAAACATCTTGGGAGCCACAGCCAGGACAACCCAGGGCGTGGCGATCAGCCAGAAGGTGGCCCAGAGCCTGCGGGACATCGTGGATCAGGTGCGACAGGTGGATCAGTTGATTTCCAACGTGGCGACCGCCTCGAAGGAACAGACGCAGGGCCTTGCCCAAATCAATACGGCCGTGAGCCAAATGGACAAGGTCACGCAGTCCAACGCCTCGGGCGCCCAGGAGAGCGCCAGCGCGGCCGAGGAACTCAATACCCAGGCCGAAGGCATGCACGAGGCCGTGGCCGAACTCCAAAGACTCGTCGGCGGCCACTAGCGAAGGGACGCTGCGGAGTCGGCGCTGCGGAGAGTCGTGGTTCCAAACTTCCGCCTCGACCCGCGTCGTCGCGTGGCCTTGGGTTCCGTGCGTGCCGCCACTGACCAGCCACACCGCCAAGCTTACCGCCGGACAGGCGGACCTCCTGGAGAAGATCGTCCGGGACGGAACCTTCGAGTTGAGGGAGGTCCCGTACGCGCGTTACAGCGGCATGAAGAAGGACCTCAATGTCACGTATTACACCTCCGGCAAGGTGGTTGTGCAGGGCAAAGGCACCGAGGAATTCGTGCAGTTCGTCCTCGAGCCCCAGATCATCGGAGAGGCCAGGCTCGGTTATGAGATGGTCCTGAATCCGGAACTCCTCGACCCGCGCCTCGGCATCGACGAATCCGGCAAGGGCGATTTCTTCGGGCCGATGTGCATCGCCGGTGTGTACGTCAACGCCCGGGTCCTGACCGCGTGGAAGGACAAGGGAGTCCGCGACTCGAAGAACATTTCGAGCGACGCCCAGATCGCGCGGCTGGCCACCCTGATCCGTGAGACGCCCAGTTGTGTCCACAATGTCGTCGTGGTCGGCAACGAGGCCTACAACCGGATGCACGCGCGCAATGGCTCGGTGAACCGCGTGCTGGCCTGGGGACACGCCCGCGTCATCGAGAATCTTCTCGGCCAGAAACACCGGATGGTGCCGCCACCGATACGCGCCATCAGCGACCAGTTCGCCAGTGACAAAGGCACCATCGAACGTGCGTTGATGTCCATGGGCCGCGAACTGCAGCTCGTCCAGCGGCACAAGGCGGAAGAGGACCTTGCCGTCGCCGCAGCGTCGATCCTGGCCCGCGATGAATTCGTCCACCGCCTGAAGGCGTTGGAACAGGAATTCGGGTCACCTTTGCCGAAGGGCGCCTCGAGTGCGGTTGAGAAGGCAGGGTGCGATTTTGTGGCCCGGCACGGTGCGGACGCCCTGCCCCGCGTCGCGAAGATGCATTTCCGAACGTCTTTCCGCGTCCGCGGCCTGCCCGAGCCCCCGAAGGTGGAGTGGAAGAAGAAGGGGTGACACAGCCCCTTCCCCACTACTTCGCTGGCGGGAGGAACTGCGAGACGTACTGCAGGTAGGGCTGACGTCCGCCGTTGACGGCGTGGGATCGGACGCTTTTCCCCAACTCACCCAGGCACTTCACGATCGTCGCGAGTTCCTGGGTTGGAACGCCGGCGGAACACGAAGCCGGGCACGGCCCTCGCCCGAGCCGATAATCGGCCGCCGCACGGATCTGTTCGAACAGGACGAGGTCATCACCGGAAAGCTTGTGCGGGAAGGCACGGCGCCCGCGCTGCTCCGCTCCGTAGGCTTGAAACGCCGTCTCGTACACCCTCGCCACAGCATGATCGGAAAGCCCGGGGACCGCGCGCCAGAAGGTGATCACGGTCGACTCGAAATCCCTGAGAACCCCCAGCATGGTGCCGTCCATCGTCATGTGCGTGAGGATGCTTGAACGGAGGCAGACTGCAAACCTCCGAGAAGTCCACGCAACCCGGGCACGCCCGAACGCACTGCTTCGGGCGCGGTCCGGAGAAATTCACTCCCTGCCGCGTCCGCGAAACGCAACCCCTGCGGCGTGAGTCGGAATCCCTGGTCGTCGCGAACACCCCAACCGCGCCGCACCAGGTCGGTCATCTCGGAATCCCAGAGGACCCGGAGGTCGAAGCCTGTTGCGGCGACGAATTCGGACCAGGCCCAGCCGTCGTTCCTCCGCAATCCAAAGGCTGCGATCTCACCCGCCCTGGCGAGGGGTTCGAGGGTTTCGCTCCAATCGCGGGGGAGCTGCCCCTGCTCGAGCATTTCACAGTAGCGGCGGGTATTCGCCACGTTGCGATAGCGGACGCCGGATTCGAAGCCGGACGCACTTGGGCCGAACGCCGCGTAGGCGCCGCCCCGCCAGTAGGTCAGGTTGTGACGACATCGGCGGCCCGACCGCGCGAAGTTGGCGATCTCGTACTGCTGGAAGCCGCCTTCGGCCGAGAGGGCAATGAGATCCTCGAACATCTGCGAGGAGAGATCCTCGTCGACATCGAACTCGCCGGCTTTCATCTGCTCGAAGAGCGGAGTGTCCTCCTCGTAGATCACCTCATAACTCGAAAGGTGTTCGCTCCCCATCGCCATCGCCTCACGGAGCGTCGCGTGCCAGGTGTCGATCGTCTGCCCGGGAATCGCGAACATCAGGTCGAGGTTGATGTTGTCGAAGCCTGCGGCACGAAGCGTGTCGAAGGAACGAAACACCATGTCCCGGCTGTGAACGCGCCCCAGACGATCAAGCAACGCCTCGTCCAGCGACTGCACCCCCATCGACACCCGGTTCACACCGGCGTCCCGCAGCAGGCGCGCCTTGTCTGCCGAAACCGTCGCCGGGTTCGACTCGACCGTCCACTCCCCAGCCCCGTTCAAGCTCAACCGCTCGAAGGCAGCCAGGATCTCACCCCAATGCCGGAGACTCAGAAGCGACGGAGTCCCGCCCCCGAAGAAGATCGTGCCCGGCGTGCGGGCCAACTCATGCCTCCGCATCTCCAGTTCCCGCACCAGCGACGCCACATACCGGTCCATCAACTCCGCGTCACCTGCCGTGGAATAGAAGGCGCAATACTCACATTTCCTCGCACAGAACGGGACGTGAAAATACAGACTCGACGCTGGCCCACCCGGAAAATTTTCCTCCATCACGGCCATCCTACGGGAAGCCGCGATCTCCATCCAAGCGCCGAACGCCCCACTGCCGAACGTCCCATGGCGCCCGACCTCACTCGGTCAGCGACCGTTGCACATTCTGCGCCTTCAAGCCCTTCTCGCCCTCCGTCAACTCGAACTGGACCGACTCGCCCTCCTTCAAGGTCTTGAAGCCTTCGGTCTGGATGACCGAATAATGCACGAACACATCGGCTCCGTCCGTCTCGTTCGAGATGAATCCGAAGCCCTTCTTGTTGTCGAACCACTTCACATGACCATTAGCCATAAACCACCGCTAGGTTGTGTTGTTCCCCCCCCATTTATTCACAACGAAAGCAATCCGATCCCTACCTCCAGACAGACCAGAACTGATTGCTCTAATTATGGCTGAAACAAGCCCTGATTCAGCCAAGTGAACGGGGACGTGGCGGAGTTAAGAGACACGCCCCGACAGGGTCAAGCTGGACTTTGGTAGAATCTTGCCGGATTCAGTGGAATCTCGAGCACTCGGATGCTTGGCCGCACATGCAGGCGCAGCGGTGCCATTTCGAGCACCGCTGCGCCGGGGTCGAAGAGTCCGGGGCCCTAGTGATATTCCTGCACCGTGCGCACCTCGTAGCCCTGCTTCTGCAGGGCTGCGATGCCCAGCGCCGCGGCGCGTGCGCCTGAGAGCGTGGTCATGATGGGCGTGGCGGTGACCACGGCCGTGGTGCGGATCCGCACCTCGTCAGCGCGGGGGTTGGCCCCGCTTGGGGTGTTGATGACGAGTTGGATTTCCTTGTTCTTGAGGAAGTCGATCGCGTTGGGGCGACCTTCGTTGAGCTTGGGAATGCGCTGCACCTTGAGCCCCGCGGCCTCGATCACCGCCGCAGTTCCGCCTGTCGACATCAACTCGAAGCCGAGGTCGACGAACAGCTTGGCGACTTCGGCGACCTTGGGCTTGTGGGCGTCGCTGACACTGATGAACACGCGACCCTTGAGGGGCAGCGAGGAGTTCGCGGCCATCTGGGACTTGGCGTAGGCGATGCCGAGATCGGGGTCGAGCCCCATGACCTCGCCGGTCGAGCGCATCTCGGGGGAGAGCAGGATGTCCTGGCCAAAGAACTTGTTGAACGGGAACACGGACTCCTTGACCGCCCAATACTTGGGCCAGATCTCGGCGGTGAACCCGAGTTCCTTGAGCGACTTGCCGGCCATGACCTTGGCGGCGAGTTTCGCGAGAGGGACGCCGATGGCCTTCGACACGAAGGGCACGGTGCGGGACGCGCGGGGATTGACCTCGAGCACATACACGACGTCGTCCTTGACCGCGTACTGCACGTTCATGAGGCCGCTGACGCGCAGTTCCCGCGCCATGGCGTGGGTATGCGTGCGGATCGTCTCGATGATCTCGGCCGAAAGCGTGTGGGGTGGCAGCACCATCGCCGCGTCGCCCGAATGCACGCCGGCGAACTCGATATGCTCGAGAATCCCGCCAATCACGATCGTGCCCTCCGATGAATCCTCGAAGTTGCCAACGTCAGCGATGCAGTCGACGTCCACCTCGGTGGCGTCCTCGAGGAATTCATCAACGAGCACGGGTCGCTCGGGGGAGGCCTCGACCGCGAACCTCATGTAGTGCCGGAGTTCGGGGTCGGAGAAGACGATCTGCATGGCTCGGCCACCGAGCACGAAGCTGGGGCGGACGAGGACGGGGTACTCGATCCGCTGGGCCACTTCCAGGGCTTCGATTTCGTTGGTGGCGAGGCCGTTGTTGGGCTGGGGGATGTCCAACCGGCGGAGCATGGCCGCGAAGAGCTTGCGGTCCTCGGCAACCTCGATGCTCTGCGGCGTGGTGCCGATGATGTTCACCCCATTGCGCTGGAGACCCAGGGCGAGATTGAGCGGGGTCTGGCCACCAAACTGGGCGATCGCACCCCAGCAACCTTCCCGCTCGTAGATGTGAAGCACGTCCTCCAGCGTCAACGGCTCGAAATACAACTTGTCGCTGGTGTCGTAGTCCGTCGAGACGGTCTCCGGGTTCGAGTTGACCATGATGGTCTCGAAACCCTCCTCCTTGAGCGCGAACGCCGCGTGGACGCAGCAGTAGTCGAACTCGATGCCCTGGCCAATCCGGTTGGGTCCGCCGCCCAGGATCATCACCTTGCGACGGTCGTTCGGCTTGACCTCGTCATCGCCACGATCGTACGTGGAATAATAGTAAGGCGTGTACGCCTCGAACTCGGCAGCGCAGGTGTCGACAAGCCGATAACTCGGGACGAGGCCGAGCTTCTTGCGCAAGGCGCGCACCTCGTCCTCCGTCTGGCCAGTCAAGTGGGCAATCTGTCGGTCTGAGAAGCCGAGCGATTTCGCCTCGGCGAGCAGTTCAGGATTCATCCAGGACCTATCAGGTCCGCGAAGTAAGCAGGACCCCGCCCCGCGTGTCGAGGGGTGAGTCGTTGGGACCAGAAGCCGCGCCTTGCAGCTCCCCACGGCCACTTTTTGTTGGCGTTGGCTCCGGACCGGACCGGGAATGCCCGCGATGAAAGCCGCCATCCCGTTTGTTCTGGGCCTCGCGCTCGCTTCCGTGATTCCCACACTCCCGTCGAATGCCGCCGGGTTCGACGGACTCCAGGTCGGGCTCGAGAACCTGCACCGTCTCTCGAACGCGAAATCGCGATCGATCAGCCCCGAGAATTTCACCGGGGAGAAAGGCAAGGCCGGCATGGCCACCGAGGGCACGGGAAAAAACGCCGCGCGCGAACTCGGCCAGACCTGGAAGGTCTCGCCCTCGGTCGAGATCAAGCCCCACACCACCTTCACGCTCGGCCAGATCAAGGGCCCCGGCAGCATCCAGCAGATCTGGATGACGCCCACCGGCAACTGGCGCACATCGATCCTGCGCTTCTACTGGGACAACGAAGCCGAACCCTCGATCGAGGTGCCCGTCGGAGATTTCTTCGCCTGCGGCCTGGGTCAGTACCAGCAACTCACCTCGCAGGCCGTCTGCGTGAACCCGGGCAGCGCCTTCAACTGCTATTGGCCGATGCCGTTCCGCAAGGCCGCACGCATCACCCTCGAGAACCTGGATGACAAGCCGATGATGCTCTACTACCAGGTCAACTACGCCCTCGGCTCGCTCGGCAAGGACGCCGCCTACCTCCACGCCCAATGGCGACGCGAGGATCCACTCCGCTCCCCCGGCACCTACACGATCCTCGACGGCGTCCGCGGCCGCGGACAGTACGTCGGCACCTACCTCGCCTGGGAGGTCCACAGCCCGGGCTGGTGGGGCGAGGGCGAGATCAAGTTCTTCATGGATGGCGACACCAAGTTCCCGACCATCTGCGGCACCGGCACCGAGGATTACTTCTGTGGTTCCTACAATTTCGACACCAAGGGCGCGGACGGGAAGAACCGCTACACGATCTTCAACACGCCCTACGCCGGTCTCGCCCAGGTGATCCCGGCTGAACAGGTCTATCAGCCCGGCCAGCGGTTCGGCCTCTATCGCTGGCATATCCCCGACCCCGTCCGCTTCGAGAAAGACCTGAAGGTCACCATCCAGGCCCTCGGCTGGCAGGACGGCGGACGCTACCTTTCCTTGAAGGACGACGTGGCTTCCACCGCCTTCTGGTACCAGACCGAGCCGCACGCGAAGTTCCCGTCACTTCCACCGCGCGAAAAACTTCACCACTGAACTGTTGAAGTTCCGCTGTTCATCTGCTCGCGGAGTTGGCACTGTGCCGCGCGTTTTCTCCCGGGACTGGCGTCGCGACCGCGTTCCTGCGCTGGGTCCGCGCCACGCTGGTCCGCGGGGAAACGGTACAACGTCGAGCCAGTCCAACCACCGATGCATCCCAGAATCGTCCTCCAGGCCGTCAGCCTCGCCGCGGCCATCGCCACTCCGACCGTCCTCGCCCACGACACGGGCGCCTCGCACTCCGGGCATCCCGACGAAGTCACGAAGGCGATCCCGCTGAATTTCATCACCGAGACCAGGGGTCCGGTCTCGGCGCCCAAGGCCGAGAAGCTCGCGCCGGGAACCAAGGTTTCCGGCCAGGGCTTCTGGAGGTTCGTCGCGGCCAAGGACAAGACACCCGTCCCGGCAGAGGCCGTGTCGAAGCTCAAGGGCGCCCACGGCACGATCCTCGTCGACAAGGAAACCGACACGGTCTACTGGGGCCTCCAGGACATCGGGTGGATCTCGTTCACCGGCAAACTCAGCAAGTCCGCCATCGTCCCGCAGGACCCCGTGTTCAAGCGCGGAAACCTGCATGGAGCCGACCTCCTCCCGCGCCGCGGCAAGACTCCGCTCATCGCCGCCGCCGACAACGTCGAGGGCGAAGTGTATCTCTCCGACACGTCCTTCCAGAATCCCCAGATCCTGAAGACGCCGAACCTCGAGCCTTACGCCGACGGCAAGGGCTACGCGCCGACCGATGTCGCCTTCGAGGGCCGCGACCGGGTCTGGGTCACCGACGGCTACGGCAAGGCGTGGTTCATGCCCGCGGGCATGGATCCCCTGAAGTTCCAGGGCCAGGCTTTCGGTGGAAAATCATTCTCCGGCACCCCGCACGGCATCACCTACAACCCGCAGAACCACACGCTCGTCCTCTCGGCGCGCCCCGAAGGACTCCTCAAGACCTGGGATCCCAAGCACCAGAAAGTCATCGCCATCGACGGACTCCCTCCCGGAAGCACGGTGTGCGACGTCGATCTCTGGGGGGATTACGTCCTCGCCCCGTGCCTCGACGGTGCCGGCAACTCGCCGGGCCCGGTGTACATCGTGAACCTCAAGAAGAAGGCCGTGGTGGCGACCCTCCGGCCCAAGGTCGACCTCGGCTACGAGGACGCCCAGCACATCCACGACGCCTGCTGGTACGTCACCGGCAGCGGTCGCAACCGCGAGGTCTATGTCCTTTTCACGAACTGGAACCCCGGCGGCGTCGGCGCCATGAAACTCGTGAACCCGGAATAGGCAGTCCCAGCAGGGCGGGCAGTCCCTTGCCCGCCGCGCGTTCGTCGTCACCGGACAGCGCAGCGGAGGGCGCCGTGCCTTGCGCCCCCAAAGGACGGCGCGCAGCGGAGTGCGCGCCCACCCCGACCGACCCTTCCCCGACCGGGCTCGCCTCACGCCGCGGCCCGCAGGTAGGCTGATCCGCATGGACGAACAGTCTCCGGTAAACCTGCCCTTCGGCGGCCGCCTCAAGCTGGCCCTGCGGGTGCTTTCCGACGCCGCTTTCGCGCAGCGACTCGTCGCGGCGGAAGCCCGCTCCCAGCGTCCCGCCCCAACCCCCGAACCCAGGCCCGCTCCTGCACTTCCCCCGGAACGCATCCACGCTTCAGGACTGTCGTTCCTCGCGGCGCTTCAGCGCGAAGGGCGCCTCGTTGATTTCCTGCAGCAGGATGTCGTTGGTTTCTCGGACGAAGACGTGGCGGCGGCGGCCCGTGTGGTTCACGCCGGTTGCCGCAGGGTGCTCCAGCAATCCCTCGACCTCGAACCCGCGGTCCGCGATGCCGAGGGCTCGAACGTGACGCTGGCCTCCGGATTCGACGCGCAACGGATCCGCCTCACCGGCAACGTCGCCGGGCAACCCCCGTTCCACGGCACCGTCCGTCACCACGGCTGGTACGCCAGATCCGTCCGCCTCCCCGAGGTCTCACCCGCTCTCGACCCCAGGGTCATCGCCGCCGCGGACATCGAGCTTTCCTGAACCCCTCGAAACCGTCGAACGCCCCGAAATCCTCAATCCCGCCACCCACTTCATGGCCCGCTACTCCGTCGGCATCGACCTCGGCACCACGCACTGTGCGCTGTCGCTCCACGACCTCAACCCGCCCGAGGACCAGGCCCGGCACGAGGCCGAGCTTTCCCTCCCGATTCCGCAACTCACCGCCGTGGGCACGGTCGAGGCCCGCTTCCTTCTCCCGTCTTTCCTGTATCTGCCCGCGGCCTCCGAGTTTCCGGCTGGCAGCCTCGCGCTTCCGTGGTCGGCTGAACCCGTGGACATCGTCGGCGAGTTTGCCCGCCGACACGGGGTGTCGGTTCCGAACCGACTCGTGGCCTCGGCCAAGAGCTGGCTCTGCCATCCGGGCGTCGATCGCACCAGCGACCTGCTCCCGTGGCAGGCTCCACCGGACGTGTCGCGCGTCTCGCCTGTCGAGGCTTCAGCCCGTTTTCTCCGCCATCTCGTCGCCGCGGGTGACGTCCACCTGCAATCGGCCGGCATCGCTGAACGACTCGCCGACCAGGAGATCACGCTCACCGTCCCGGCCTCGTTCGACGCGGCGGCGCGGGAACTGACCGTGGAGGCCGCGCGCCTGGCGGGCCTTCCGCGCGTCACTCTCCTCGAGGAACCCCAGGCCGCGCTCTACGCCTGGCTCGAACGCATGGGCCCGCGGTTCCGCAAGGAACTCAAGGTCGGCGACGTGCTCCTCGTCGTCGACGTCGGCGGCGGTACCTCGGATTTCTCGCTGATCGCCGTGACCGAGGGCAACGGGGACCTCCAGCTCACGCGACTCGCGGTCGGCGACCACATCCTGCTCGGCGGCGACAACATGGACCTCGCCCTCGCGCACGCGCTCAACCAGGGGCTCGCCGCAGCCGGGAAACGCCTCGACGCCTGGCAATTCGCGTCCCTCACCCACGGCGCGCGCCAGGCCAAGGAGGCGCTGTTCAACCAGCCCACGCTCGAAAAAATTTCGATCCCGATCCCCAATCGAAGCTCCTCGCTGATGGGCGGCACGCTGAAGGCCGAGCTCACCCGCGACACACTCGACCGCGTCCTGACCGACGGATTCCTCCCGCGTGTGGCGGTCACGGACGCGCCGCAGACCGCGCGTCGCGTCGGCCTGACGCAGATGGCGCTGCCCTATGCGCAGGACGCTGCGATCACGCGGCACCTCGCCGCATTCCTCACCCGCCAGGCCCGCGCCCTCGCCGCCGCGCCAGACGCACCGGTCCGCGTCGAGGGAAAGAGCTTCGTTCACCCAACCTCGGTGCTGTTCAACGGCGGCGTCTTCAAGGCGGGCGTCTTCAAGGAACGCCTGATGTCCGTCCTCAACGAATGGCTCGCCACCGACGGCGGCCAACCCGTCCACGAACAGGCAGGAGCCGACCTCGACCAATCCGTTGCACGCGGCGCCGCCTACTACGGATGGGTTCGCGCCGGCCACGGCATCCGCATCCGCGGCGGCACGGCCCGCGCGTATTATGTCGGGGTCGAGTCGCCGATGCCCGCGGTGCCGGGATACGAACCCCCGGTCAAGGCGCTCTGCGTCGCCCCGTTCGGCATGGAGGAAGGCACCCTCGCCGACCTGCCTCCCCAGGAATTCGCACTGGTGGTCGGCGAACCCACGCGCTTCCGATTCTTCGCGTCTTCCCTCCGACGCGAGGATCGCGTGGGCGCCATGCTCGACGACGCCTCCGGCGACGACGCGTTCGAGGAACTTGCACCCATTGAAACCTGCCTGCCCGTCGAACCCGGCCGCGAGGGGCAGCTCGTGCCCGTCCAGATCCAGGCCGCCGTCACGGAACTCGGCATGCTCGAGGTCCGATGTCTTGAACGCGGTGGTCCGGGCCGCTGGAAACTCGAGCTCAACGTGCGGATGAAAGGCGACGCCTGAAGCAGGCTCAGCGTCGCACCGCGTCCCCGTGAGTTCTCCACGCTTCCTCGTCGGCATCGACCTCGGCACGTCGAACTGCGCCCTGTCCTTCGCCGATCTCTCCGCCGGCGCAGACGCGCGGGTCGAGGACTTCCCCATCCCCCAGCTCCGCGCCCTCGGTGAAATCGCGGCGCTGCCCACCCTGCCCTCATGCCTCTACCTTCCGGCACCCGGCGAATTCCCGGCTGGCGCGTTGGCGCTGCCCTGGGACGGCTCGGCCGCGCACGCGATCGGCACCTTCGCCCGCAACCACGGCGCACGCGTCCATGGGCGTCTGGTCGCCTCGGCCAAGAGCTGGCTCTGTCATCCGGGCGTTGACCGGTCGTCACCGATCCTGCCGTGGGGCGCGCCGAAGGAAGTCGCCAGGATCTCGCCGGTCGAGGCCTCGACCCAATACCTGGCGCACCTCGCGCGGGCCTGGGATGCCGCGCACCCGGATCACCTTCTGGCCACCCAGGAAATCGTGCTCACCGTGCCGGCCTCGTTCGACGCCGTCGCGCGCTCGCTCACGGCGGAGGCCGCGCGGCGTGCAGGATTGGGCGAATGCACGTTGGTCGAGGAGCCCCAGGCCGCGTTCCAGTCGTTCATCTCCGAGGCTTCACGGCGTGGCCAGCTCGACGACGCCCTCCGCGGCGTGCGACTCGTGCTGGTGATCGACGTCGGTGGTGGCACGACCGATTTCACCCTCATCCGCGTCGACCGCGTCGACGACGGCCCGGCGTTCCGCAGGATTGCGGTCGGCGAGCATCTCATGCTTGGGGGCGACAACATGGACGGGGCCCTCGCGCGTTTCGCGGAGGAACAGATGAAGGCCGGCGGTCGCCGACTCGCCGGATCCCAGTGGGCCCAGCTCCTCCAGGCCTGCCGCGAGGCCAAGGAACAATTGCTCACGGACCCGGGTCCGGAGGAGATCCGCATCGCCATCGCCAGCCAGGGCAGCGCCCTCTTGGGCGGGACCCTCACCTCCCGCCTCACCCGCACGGACGCGGCGCGGATCCTGATCGACGGTTTCATCCCCGATTGCGCTCCCGGCGAATCCGCATCGCGTTCAAGCAGGACCGCCCTGCAGGAGCTTGGGCTTCCCTACGCCCAGGACCCCGCGATCCCACGTCAGCTTGTCTCGTTCCTCCGCGCCCACCGTGCTGCGGGCTGGGACGCATTGGGCGTCCACACGCCGGCTCACGAACCCGGGATTGAGGGAGAACCACTGCCTCGCCCCGATGCCGTGCTCTTCAACGGTGGCGTTTTCAAGTCCGCGCGGCTCGCGGAGCGACTCCTCTCCATCCTTTCGTCGTGGTGGCCCGACCAGCCGCCGGTTCCCGCTCTGCCACACGATTCCCTCGACCTCGCGGTGGCCCGCGGCGCGGCCTCGCACGCACTGGCGCGACACGGGCTCACCCGGCGCATCACCGGCGGCTCGTCCCACGCCCTCTACGTCGGTCTCGAATCCAAGGCCGGCTCCGATTCCTCCGCACAGAATCGGCAGACCGCGTTGTGCCTGATCCCACGCGGCTTCGAGGAAGGCGCGACCGTCGACCTCAGCGCGCGCGAGTTCCGCCTCGCCCTGGGGCGCCCGGTCCAATTCCCCTTGTTCACGAGCACCGCCGACCGCTTCGAGTCTGCCGGCGAAATCGTGTCCGTGAGCGACGACCTGCAGCCGCTTCCCCCGCTTCACGCGCTCCTGCAGGACCGCAACCACTCCACCGGCCTCGTGCCTGTCCACCTCCGCGCGACGCTCACCGGGATCGGCACCCTCGAACTCTGGTGCGTCGCGAACGAATCAGGCGAACGCTGGCGCCTCGAATTCGAACTCCGCGGCCACGCTGCCGGATCCTCCATCCCACCCGTGGAATCCATGCCGGCGCGATTCGGCGATGCGCGTTCCGCGATCAACGAGGCCTTCGCGGCGCGCCCGAAACCGGGCAAGTCGCGCAACGCTGCCGAGGACGCTCCCGCCACCACCGCGCGTGGGGCGAAGCAACTGGTCGCTGAACTCGAGAAATGTCTCGGCCCGCGCGAGGCCTGGCGACTCCCCGTGCTCCGCGAGTTGTGGGGCTCGCTCTGGGCGGGCGCGGCTAGACGGCGTCGCTCCGCCGACCACGAACGCGCCTTCTTCCAGCTCGCGGGGTTCGCGCTCCGACCCGGGTTCGGCTATCCGCTGGACGAGTGGCGATGTGAACAGGCCGCCTCGATCTTTGCGGAAGGCGTCCAGTTCGTGCAGGAACCTCAGATCTGGAACGCCTATTGGGTCCATTGGCGGCGCCTCGCTCCGGGGCTTACGGCGGATCGTCACCGCGAAATCTGGACCCACCTCCGACCCCACCTCGCCTATCGGATCGATCCCGATCACCCGCGTCACGCGGGACGACCCAAGGGAGTCCAGCCCGAGGGTCTCCACGAAATGGTCCGTCTCGCGGCGTCCCTCGATCACCTTTGCGCCGAGGACAAAGGTCAGCTCGGCGCTTGGATCGGCGCGCAACTCCGTCTTCCGACCGGGATAAACGGCCCGTGGACCTGGGCCCTCGGGCGGCTCGGCGCACGACTCCCCCCCGCCCGCAGTCAGCACCAGGCGGTCGCCCCGGAAGTCGCCGAGTCCTGGCTCGAGTGGATCGGCGATGCCCATGCCCGCGGCGCCGATGGAGCCCTGTTCGCCATCACCCAGGTGGCCAGGAAAACTGGCGACCGCTCCCGCGACCTCGACGATGCCCCACGTTCCAGGGCCCTCGAAATCCTGAAGCACGCCAACGCCCCTGAGCCGTGGCTCCGACTCGTGACCGAAGTCACCCACCTCAACCTCGCCGACGAAGCCCGCGCCCTCGGCGACACGCTGCCGGTCGGACTGGTGCTCTGAGACGACCGCCTGGGCGCATCCGCCAGCTTCGCCACAGGCAATTCGGCCACTCCCAGGTAGGGCGGGCAGTCCCTTGCCCGCCGCGCGGTCGTCGTCACCCGACCGACGCAACGGAGGGCGCCGTGCCTTGCGTCCTCAAAGGACGGCGCGCAGCGGAGTGCGCGCCCTGCCCCCGAGCGGCCCCACCCGACTCGCTCATCCGCCGGTTTCGCCACAGGCAATTCGGCCACTCCCAGGTAGGGCG
>CAIMTB010000125.1 GCA_903844265.1 uncultured Verrucomicrobiota bacterium | reverse complement strand
GCACTCCGCTGCGCGCCGTCCTTTGCGGACACACCCAGACACGCCGCCCTCGGAGAGGCTCTGGCATCATCCTCATTGAGTTTCGTCGTCCATCCGCGCGAACGTCTCGCCGCGACCCCCGAACGGCATGACGCCACACACCGTCCATCGCGCAACCCCGCCGATCATTCCCTGCCCCGCTTCCCTGCGCCCCAGGACTGGGTGCGGGCGCTGACACGACTCCCATGAAACCCACCCTGTTCCTGGCCCTCATCTGCGGGGCCTTCGCCCTCCACTCCATCGCCGCGCCATCGCCAAAGGAATTCGCCGAGCCACCGCAATCCTTCTGGCCCCGGCCGCTCTGGTTCTGGAATGACGCCGCCGTCACAGCCCCAACCGTCCGCGAGCAGATGCTGCTGGCACGCGACCGCTGCAAATACGGAGGCTTTGGAATCCTTCCCTTCGGCCGGAAGTTCGCTCCGGCCTATCTCAGCGAGGACTACTTCTCGGTGTACGGCGCGGCCCTGGACCAGGCCAAGGCTCTGGGACTCACGCTCTCGCTGTATGACGAGTACGGTTTTCCAAGCGGCTCGGCGGGTTCGCAGAATTCGAGTGACACCAGCCTCTTCGCCAGGCGCTGGCCTGACCTCACCATCAGGCGTCTGGACAAGCTCGAGTGGCTCCTCAACGGCCCGAGGTCGTTCGAGACCAACCTCCCCCCCGGCCGGCTCGCCGCCGTCGTGGCCATGAACACGACCACCCTCGAACGCGTGGACCTGACCCGCCGCGTCACCGACCGGAAGCTGGATTGGCAGGCCCCCGCCGGCACCTGGAGGCTCATGGCGTTCCTCTCGGTCAATGCAGGCGAACCCATCTGCGATTACCTCGACCCGGACGCGGTGGATCATTTCATCGAAATCACCCACCAGGCGTATTACGACCGTTTCGCAAAGCATTTCGGGACCACCATCACCTCCAGCTTCTTCGACGAACCCACATTGTACCGCGCCGAGGGCAGGACCTGGACCGATAAGTTCAACGAGAAATTCGAGGCCCGGTACGGATTCGACCCGCGCCCCTACTACCCGGCGCTGTGGTACGACATCGGCCCGGACACCCAGGCCGCGCGAAACTTCCTGTTCGGGTTCCGGACCGAGCTCTACGCAACCGGGTTCCCCAAGCGGATCCAGGACTGGTGCGCCGCCCACGGCATCCAGGCCACCGGACATCAGGATCAGGAGGAAATCGTCAACCCGGTGTCCGTGTCCGGCGACCTGATGAAATGCTTCCAGCACCAGGGAATTCCGGGCATCGACAAGATAGGCGGCGACCGCCCGGCGGAACGGTTCTACAAGGTGATCAGTTCCGCGGCCTATAACTGGGATCATACCCTCGTCATGTCGGAGACTTACGGGGCGATGGGGGATATCTCCTGGGATGAGATCTACAAGGTCGCGATGGAGCAATACACCAAGGGCATCAACCTGCTCATCGCGCACGCGGTCTGGTATGATGACAAACATGTCATCTTCAAGCCGGAGCTGTCATGGCGGCATCCCCTCTACGCGCCGCGCCTGCCGGAGTTCAACACCTGGCTGGCCCGCGTCAATGTCATGCTCCAGAACGATGACGCCCATGTCGCGGACATCGCCGTGCTCTACCCGATCGCAACGCTTCAGGGCAGCCACCGGCTGGATGGTCCCCTGGGATTCTACCAGGGCGGCGTCACCGTGCCCGAGGCCGACTATGTCGACGTGGGCGAGGCGCTCTCGACCTCCCTGGGCCGCGACTTCACCTACCTTCACCCGGAGGTTCTCGAGGATCGCTGCAGGGTTCGCGGGGGATCCCTGGAACTTACCAACCGGATCAACCCGGAGCAGTTCCGGGTGCTGATTCTCCCCGGCCATAAGACAATCCGCTGGGCGACCCTGCGGAAGATCCAGGAGTTCGTGGACCAGGGCGGAAATGTCATCGCTTCGGGCGAGTTGCCGACCAAGTCCGCCGAATTCGGCCACGACGCCGACGTGCAGAAGGCGGTGGAAGCGATGTTCGGTCGGGACCCACGCTCCAACATGCCCAAGGACGGCTATGTCTCGCGGAAGAATCCCCGCGGCGGCAGCGCGATCGTGTTGGGTTCCGCTTCGCCCACCCAAAAAACCAACCCCATCGACAACGCAGCCTTGCGCCGCGCGCTCGACTCAGCCCTGCCCCAATACGACGTCACCTTCGAGCCAGACCACGCCCTGCGCTACATCCACAAGGTCCGGGATGGGCGGCACGTCTATTTCTTCGCCAATCTCGATCCGCGACTGAAGGAGTCTGCCGTCACGTTGCGTGGAGATCACAAGCTGGCACGGTGGGACCCGCACACCGGCACGACTGCCCCCGCCGAAGCCACCCACGCAAAGGAAATGGGGATCGATGTGACCCGGGTCCATCTCCAACTACCCCACCTCACGTCGGTATTTCTCGTGGGGGAATGAATCCCGCCAAAGGGGTCCGTCCCACTCGCAGGCAATGTCCAGCGTGCGAGTGTCCAATCTGCAGGACGGACCCCTTCGTGACCCTCCGCCTTTATTCGGTTGTCTTCAGGCGCAGGCTGACCGGCGCAAAGGCCGCGACCGGCGCGGTGATCCTGCCGTCCCTGACCGGCAGGGCTTCGCCGATGTCACGTCCGCGAAGGTCCACGGGTTGCGCGGACTTCACCCCGAGCGCCGAGGGCAGCGTGACGATACAATCGCCGCCGCGGCCGGTGAGTTCCCATAGGCGAAGCAGGGTGCCAGCGCCGTCGGGATTCGATCCGAAGGCGGTCACGGCGATTCCCTTCCGCGACAACGCGAGTCCCGTGGCCATGCTGGGCAGGGAACCCGGCTTGTAATTGCACAACCCCGTCCGCATCGGCGCGAGTGTCTCCTCGGACGGTGTCACCAGGTCGCGCTCGGCTTCGAAGCCGTCGATCGCCCAGATACGGACACGGGCGCTGAAATCACCCCCCCAGAAGGACCGGAAGTTCGTATTCCACTGGTTGTTGAAGAGGTGGACATAGACGGAGGATTTCGGCGCATTCCATGTTCCCTGGAACCTATAACTCCCGGGTTCCCCGAAACTCAGTGCAGGCGCATCCGGCGAGCAGAGTCCCACGCCGCGGCCCGCCGGGTCGCAAACACTGGCGCCTCCCTGGGTCCAGAAGAACCCGAAGTTACCGCCTTCGATCATGTCCTTGGAAGGATCCGTGACAGCGCCCGGAGTACGGATCCTGTACTGCGGGTCGCGGATGGCAAAAGGCAGGCATATCCAGCCGGCCTCAGGGTTTTCGGTGGCTGGATGACGGATGACATTCACCTTCAGGTCGAGGGCCGGCAGTTCGTCGTACAACGTCACCGTGAGTCCCGCGGTATGTTCCGTGGAGCCGTCCGAGAGCCTGGGAACGAGGCTCGCCGTGATGCTGGATCCCGACCGATCCACTTCGAGGACGCAGTTTGACGGCGAGAATTCCACATGCCTGGCGTTCGCTGGGACATAGGTGCTCTTGCCGGTGATACGACCGTGGGATCCGCGATACTGGGGGAGAATGTAACTCGTGATGTAATCGTCGCATTCCTTCCTGTCGAACTGCTGGTAGAGATACTGCCCGAAGCCGTGAGGCGCCGCGGGATCGACCAGTTCCGCCCCGGTGGCCTTCACGCGGATGCTGGCGATGCAGCCGCGCGCCGCATCGAAGGCCACGCGCAGCCAGCGGTTCTCGATCACCCCCGACTTCGCATCACCGGACAGGCCTGTCTCCGATGTCCGGTCAGCGGTGAAGACATAGGTCCGGTAGCCGAGTGGAGGCACGTTTCGGGCGATAAATCGGCCATTCCGATGACTGTCAGACCCCCAGGTCTGCAAGGCGCTCATCGTGCCGTCGTCGACGGATTTTGCGGCGGTCCTGCCGGCGACGCTGCCCATGAACGGAAACGCAAAATCGACGACGCCATCGCGCTGCCAGGGGAGCGGGTTGAAGACCACCACGCGCAACCCGTCGACGTTGACGCCCTCGGCCAGCGTATGCAGATCCGCCTCGAGCACGGGCCCCACGGATTCCTCGATGCGCGAAGCGAAGCGGTCATGTTCCTTCCAGGACTCGACCATGTGCTCGTAATTCGGTGGCAACCCGGCGGCGTAGGCACGCTGGAACGTCTCGCCGTGCAGGCCGGGAACGAAGTGCTGGTTGGCCAGACCCCAGGTATGCTCGCTCCAACGCAGGCTGTTGTCGTAACCCGCCGCGACAAGTTCAGAAGCGGGCCTGGACTGCAGCCCCCACGCGGTTTCCAGAGTACGGAGCGACTCGACGGCGGACAGCTTCGGGCGCTGGTTCGCCAAGGTCTTCATGGCATTCGGCGAACTGGCAAGCCCGTGGATCCAGCTGTCAGACACGCTTCCCCGAACCACCGGCAGCTCGGGTTTCTCGGCCAGGAGCGAGTCGGCGAAATCCTCGAGCCGACCGACCGTGATCTTTGCGTCGGGATAGGTCTTGCGGATGGTGGCAAGCCAACCGCTGACGGCTGCCCCGGAAGGGGGGCCTTCGTTGTCACCGGTCATGACCAGGGCCAGCCAGGTCCGATGCGGCCAATCCGGCGGGGGCAGAAGCCCGCTGTCATAACCATTCGAGAAGAAAGTAAGGACGCGCGAGCCGTCCGGCCCCTCCCACCAGAACAGCCGGGGTTTCTTCGCCTGGATATTGGTGGGATTGGCCCCGAGATGGAAGAACTTCACTCCCGCATGGTGAAGCAGAGTAGGCACGATCCAATCGTGGCCCGGCACGTCGGTCATCTTGGCATCGTTCGGGAACGGCAGGCCGTAGGTGCGCGCAATGCGGGAGGAATAGATGAAGCTGCGCGCCAATGTCTCGATGTCGGCGGAGCCGGTCTCAAGCGTGTAGGGCAGCGCGTGGATCACCAGGTTCCCACGACGCAGGGCGTCCTCGATGCGTTGACGGCGGGCCGGGGTCTGGCCCTCCCAGAGCATCGTCTGCATCGGCCATCCTGGAATCGTCCAGACGAAGCGCACGCCATCGCCCCTGGCGTTCTGTTCCATCGTCTCGAGCGCACGGTCGATCATGGTCGTCCGGTACTCATGTTCCACGTCACGGGCCAGTGCGGAGTAACCGATGTCGAAGTGACTCTTGAACACCACCACGAAATGACGCGGCGCCGAGGTCTCGGCGCGGACCGCAGGCATGAACAGCGCGCCGCTCATGGCAAGGACAGCACCGAGCAGGTGCGTGAAGCGGGAGCGAAGGTCCCGGTAGGTCGGAGTCATGCCGTCCTCCTACCCTAGGCAGGAGTCGAGCGCAGGCAAATTGTGGGGACGTCCCGGGATCAGGGTTCCCCAACGCCTGCCAACCGTTGAAAGGGGACCTATCGCCGTAGCAGCCGACGTGAGGAGGCTCCATTCATTGGCGTTTGGATCCAGTTTGAGTCTCCTTACATCGACTGCTACGCTTCCTGGCCGGGCTGCCACGAAGCGCCACAAGATCCCCGGCATCATTCAGCGCCGGCGCTGCGCTGCCAGAGTTCCCCCACCTTGGTTTTCCTGGGATCGGTCGATTTTCCGTACTCCTCCAGCAACTGGGCGAGCCCTTCCGACACCTTGCGCGTGGTGTCGAGGTAGAGCCGGTCCGCCGCCGCCTGCGATGCGGGCTCCGACAACGGCTTCAGGCGGCCCTCTTCCAACATCAACATCCTCTGGTGTGACGTGGAGAGGCAGTCGATGGCGAGCCGCGCATGGGCGGCCTCGTAGGCCTCAGGCAACCCGCTCCCGACAACCAGCCGATGAAAACGTTCCAGTCGTCGCGCGGTCCGGAGCAGGGACGCGACCTCGTTCGTGCCCGCCATCTTCATTCCCCGCCAGGCGTCTCCGTTCGCCGGGATTGGCTTTGTCGAGAAGGCAGGCCTCGGAGCCGTGAACCCAAGGGGCTGGGCATTTCCCAACACCACCTCGATGACCGCGTTGTCGGGGAGTTGATCGTAGCCAAGCGTCACCGACGCGCCGTCGAAGGACTTCCAGGGTCCGCCGTTGAGCGTGACCGAAGTCACCGGGCCAATGCCCGACGTCGCGACGAAGATCCGTTTGGCACCAAAGCGCACCGGGAACCGCTGCTCCAACCGGGTGATCCCCGGCGGAATGTGCGGGACAAGGGTCAGTGAGTCGGCGTGGTAGAGATACTCGAAGAGACCCCGCACGAAGCCCGCCGCGGGCCCGAACGCGTCGTAGGTCAGGTTGATCGGCTGCGCCGGCTGGTAGACGTCGCTCCCGAATTTCACGAGCGGATTGTCCATGCGGAACCGGTTCGCGAACCCCAGCAGCTGGGTCATCGACCTGCGTGCGTCCTCGTGCTTTCCGAGCCGATAGTAGGCAAGCATCATGCGCGCCTCGCAGGTCGACCAATGACCGCCATTCACCCAGGTCCCGAACGCCCACAGACCCTGCGGCGCCTCGTACATATCATCGTACGAGGGATAATTCGGCAGGACGAAACCATGCGGCCGCAGGCCCGGGATCGAGGCCATCTTGTCAAAGATCCGGACCGCCTGGGCATCGTCCACGACGCGGAAGGCGATGGCATCATGGTTGGGCGAGGCTTCGAAGTACCCATGCTTTTCCGCGCCGAACACTCCGTGCCGCGTGCCGTCAGGATCGAGTGACCGGACAAGATAACCCTCGTCCGTGGTGACGCCCGCGAGCCCCTGGCGCGCGGCATCACGAAGTGCGGCGAAGCGCGTGGCGGGCTCCGTACGGCCGGCGAGTTTCTCCACCTCCACGAGCCGGTCCAGTGCCGCGATGTAGGTCACGGACAGCCCGGTGAGATAGGCCTGGCCATAGGTCCCGTCGGGTTTCTTCCAACCCGCATAACTCGGGGCCAGGAGATTCCCGGCAGGACCGGCGAGGAAGAGATTGCGGGCCGGGTCACGCCGGGTCTCGATGAACTGGGCAGAACGCTCGAGCTTCGGAAGATACCGGGCGGCGGACAACGGATCATGGCGGACGAGGAGCAGTTCCGATTGCAGGAGCAGCCCGGCGGCCGTGAATTCCATGCCCCAATCGTGGATGTGCGGACGCCCGTCGCCCTGGCGATAGACGATCCAACCCGGACGTGCGGCGTCGCACAGGCAGCCGTCGGGGGCGACCCAGTTGAACGGGGCCTCGGCTCCCACGCGCTTGCCGTCGCCCATCTGGTCGAACCAGAGGTCCTGGGAATTCTGGAGGAAGGTCGTGAACGGTTCCTCGAGAAAAGGAAGGGAGGTGTAGGTCGTCCCGTAACTGTTCTGGATCCACCAGGCATCCCACGTGGGGCCCTCGACCAATCCGTTCCACGAGGGCATGTAGAGCATCGCGAGATTCTGGAACTCGGGATCGGGGGTGAGCATCCGCCTCGCGGTGTCGAGCAATCGCAGGTAGCCGGCATCGCCCTTCCCACCCACGAACCGGCCGTCGAACGAAGCCGGTTCCGCGGCCAGCAAGGCTGCCGGGGTGACCATGAGCAAGACACCGGCGGTCAGGGATTTCAGAATATTCATGACTTGTCTATCCAGTTGAGTGTTCCCGAGAAGAGAGCACATTTGCAATCGTCGCGGGCGTCTGACATCCACTGTCGCGTTCGATCCCATCCATGAAAAGCCCTCTTGAAGTCCCCGCAACACCGCGGCCCCGTTGGCGGCGTCTTCTGTCCGGTTCCACGGCCGCCCTCGTCCTGATGTTGTCGGCGAATGCGGCGGAACCGCTTTTCAGCGAGGATTTCTCGAAGACCGAGCCAGGAAAACTTCCCGAGCCATTGCTGCGCCTCGACGGCGACTTCGTGGTCAAGGAGGAGGCCGGCAACCGCTTCCTCGAGCTGCCAGGTTCACCACTCGACTCGTTCGGAGTGATGTTTGGCCCGGGCAGAAAGGAGAACTGGGGCGCCCAGGCCCGCATTCTCGGCACAGCCCAGGGACGCCGCTTCCCCGTGTTCGGCGTCAGCATCAACACCGTCGGCGGCTACCGCGTCCAGGTTGCCCCCGCCAAGAAACTCATCGAGCTGCTGAAAGGCGACGACACGGTCGCAACCGCGTCGTTCACCTGGGAAAGCGGCTCCTGGACCCAGGTCAGGGTCCAGATTCGCAAGAGCACCGACGGCAAGTGGCGGGTCGAGGGCAAGGCGTGGAAAGACGGCTCACCCGAACCCGCGGCCTGGGGAATCTCCTGGGAGGAATCGGAGGTGCCCGTGACCGGCCGGGCCGCGGTCTGGGGACAACCGTTCTCCGGTACGCCCCTTCGATTTGATGACCTCAAGGTCGTGGCCGCAAGCGAATGAAACAGACCGGCCCAGCCCCCGTGCATCCACGAGTTGTCGGCGGTAGGGCGACCTCTCCGAGGGCGCCGCGCCTTGGTGGGTCAGCAAAGGACGGCGCGCAGCGGAGTGCTACCCACAACTCGTGGAGGCACCGCCCAGCCCTGGATCCGGATCCCGCGGCTCGTGACCGCATGACGGGCGCCGGACTGCCGGGCCTGATGCTGGCCCTCGCGTTCGTCGCATGGGGTCGGCCGGCGGCGGCGCAAGTGCAACTCGACCTCCGGATCCCAGCCGCCGAAACCCACGTCCTCGGCGACCCGATCCCGCTGATGTGGCGTTTCTCCAACCAGTCCACGCAGGCGCTGGGCTTCATGTGGGAGGGCTGCTGCCGGCTGAACGGCAGGCTCGAGGTTCTCGCGCTCGATCGACCGCTGCCAATCGCGCCGCCGGGGCAAGCCCTGGCCCATATGTTCGCGCGCGCCGACCGACTCGATCCAGGCACGCCCAAGGAATACGACACAAAGGTGTCCGATTGGGTCCGGTTGCCCGGGACGGGCACCTATGAATTCCGGGGCACCTATCGTGGCGTGCTGCCCACACAGTTTCCCCAGGTGCAACGAGGACTCGCCCTGTGGCGCGCCGCCGCCGTCAGCGCGCCGGTGGAACTTCGCGTACTCGGCGTGGACGACTACCTCGGACAGCGCGAGGAACGTTCGCTCCGCCGCAAACTCAAGGTATCGATCAGCGGTCCCGGGGCGCTTCCACCACTCGGGAGCGCGACGTTCCGGGTCACTTTCGAAAACACCGCGGCACAGCCCCGATCCCTCCAATGGCCTGACGCCGCATCCCTCTGGATCCTCGACGCCAGCGGCGAACGGGTGGCGCCAGCGGCAGTCCTCACGGGTGCCACCACCACGCTGAACGTCGCACCCGGAGGCCGGACAGAGGTCGAGTTCACACTGGGCACAGACCGCCTCGAGGGCGAACCGTTGGGGGACTACCGGCTGTTTGTGGACCTGGAATCGCCCGACCCCGCCGAACCAAGGGTGCCCTCGGGCCCGATTCCTCTGGCATGGCGGCTCACCCGCCAGCAGGTCGCATCCCTCCTGCGCGAGGCCGCGCTGGGTGCCGGCACGGGCGCACGCAACGCCCCGCTCAAGCTGCTGCGCGTCCACCTCGCCGAACTCGCCTCCGACATCGCCGCCATTGAGTCGACCGGGACCGGAACAGAAACGCGCGAACTCGCCCACCGCCTCGCACTGGCGGCACGCCTCAGGCCACTCCATCCCAGGCCCGGCCTCGCCGAATTGCGGATCACGGTTGGCGAGCCATCACCGACAGGGATCCGATGGACTTCAAGCGTGGTCCAATCGGCATTCCTGGCGCCGGCCGGCACCGATGGGTTGCCCGCGCAACTGGTCGAGATCCTTGGTGTTCGACGCCATCTCGGATGGGAGGTCGAGGTGCAGCTCGATCCAGGCGCGGCGAACCCGACCCTGGGAGCTCTTTCCGACTTCGCCGCCTCGGTCGATCGGCATGTCGCCGAACTCTCAGGCCCGCCGGTTGTGGTCGTTCCCACGGGTGGGACGAACGCACCGGCCCGGCTTCGATTCAACCGAGAGCCGGGTTCCATCACCGGACCTGCGCTGCGGATCGATGCGGCGGGGCGATTCGGATCCGTCGACGGGCGAACCTGGGAACCGTTGGTGGACGACGCGGCAGTGATGGCGAAGGTCGCTGTCTTCAAGGTCGGCGCTGGAGGCCGGGAGGTGCTGCTGGTGACGCAACCGTCGGTGGGTTGGGAATCGTTTCGGAAAGGTGCGGCGGCGATCCTCGGGGCAGGATCGAGGGTGGAAGTTCGCGTCGAAACCGGTCGGAGCGCAGGGCGCTGAACGGCAACGCCGGAATGATCGTCATGGCGGATTATCCGGTGGACTGGGTCCGCACCGGGGGCCGCATCTCAGATTCGCGGAGGAGGACGGATAAGGGAGGGCAGTGCCCCAAGTTGGAAGGGCAAAGACTTGTGCAATTTTCGAGATATCGAATTAAGGGACAGGTCTTTTATATGATTGACTCGGCGCCTTCCCTCCTCTTTCTTCCGTCCATGCGTGCGCGTCGTCTCAAACTCCCCCAGGGCAGGCCCAGCGCCTTCTATCACTGTCTCTCCCGCATCGTCGACAAACGCCCCATCTTCGGCCCCGCCGAAAAGGACCACTTCGTCTCCCTCCTCCGCGAATG
>CAIMTB010000124.1 GCA_903844265.1 uncultured Verrucomicrobiota bacterium | reverse complement strand
GTCTTCCTTTGTGCAGCGTTCCCGAGGTGAGGGCTTGGCAGGCGAAGTTCCCGGTGGCTCAAATCGCTCGCTGGCACCGAACCCCCGTGTGGATCGTCATCACGCCGCCCAATAGCCCGCACCACTTGACATCCCGCCAGCCAGCCCCGGCCATCAGCTCTCCAATGCCGCTCGCCTCCGGGTAGCGCTGGAGCGATTCGAGGATGTACCCGTGCGTATCCGCATCGCCGCACAGCATCCGCCCAAGCACCGGCACCACGGTCCGGAGATGCAGGAAATAAAGCCAGCGCCACAGCGGGTTGGACGGCTTGCCAAAATCCAGAACCAGCAGCCGCCCGCCCGCCCGCGTGACCCGAGCCACCTCGACCAACCCGGCTTCGTAGCTCCTCAGGTTCCGCAACCCATACCCGATCGTCACAGCGTCAAACGTCGCGTCCTCAAAACGCAGACCCAACGCATCCCCCTGCTCAAAGACCAGTCCCGCGCACCCCCTCTTCCCCCCACCCCGCCGCCGAGCCACCGCCAACATGGGTTCGCTGAAATCCACCCCCGTCACCTGCGCACCCCGTGACGCCAAAGCAAACGCGATGTCCCCCGTCCCGCAGCACAAGTCCAACACGCGTTCGCCCCCACGAATCCCCGCCATCCCTACCAGCCTCCGCTTCCACCACCGGTGCAGCCCGAAGCTCTGCAGGTCATTGATCAGATCGTAACGCCCCGCCACCGCGGCGAACAAATCCTGCACCGCACCCGCGCGCCCCTCACCCTCGACGTAATATCGGTTCGCTCTCACCTGATCCCACCAGCATACGGGTCACCCGACCCAGGTCCAAGGTCCAAGGTCGGGGTTCAGACCAACGCATAAGGGGCCAGGTCTTTTACAAGACGGACCTCTCACGCCCTCGCCAGAGAGAAGCCCCTCAGGATCGTCACTCCAAATCCCGGGATGATGAACACAAGACCTGTCCCTCTATGCGCATCTTGGAATGCCAAACGAAAGGCCTGTCCCCTTGTTGGACAATGCCCCTTCAGATTTTGGCACTTCAAAATCCAGCTGGAGCCTGCCCGTTTCCCGGTTAACCTGAGGCCCTGCACAGCATGGTCGACCTTCAGGATCTCGGCTGGGACTCGGGATGGGATGCCGCGTTCGCGCCCCATCGCGACGCCGGGCTCCACCCGGGGCGCGTCGCGCTCGAAGACAAGCACGCCTACTCCGTGGTGACCGCCGAGGGCGAGGTCCCGGCCCGCATCGCTGGCCGGCTCCAGCATGAGTCCGGTGGCACGGAAAACCTGCCGAAGGTCGGGGATTGGGTGGCGCTTCGACACAAGGCCGGCGACACACGAGCCGTCATCCACCACGTACTGCCCCGACGCACTTTGCTCACGCGAAAACTCGCCGGGCGCGAGGCTGCACCCCAGGTACTGGCCTCGAACATCGACCTCGCATTCGTGGTCCAGGCCCTCGACCAGACCTTCAACCCCCGCCGCCTCGAGCGTTTCCTGGTCATGGTCCACGAGGGCGGAGCCCGGGGCGTGGTGGTCCTCAACAAGCTCGATCTCGGCGAAGAAGTCGACGAACGTCTTGCCGAGGCACACGCCGCCGCCGGCCAGACCCCGGTCATCGCTGTCAGCGCCAAAACGCGCAAGGGCATCGGAGAACTTCGCAAATTCCTCGCCCCAGGCCGTACCTGCGTGTTCGTCGGCACTTCCGGCGTCGGCAAGTCCAGCCTCATCAACCGCCTCCACGGCGAGGCCATCCAGGCCACCCTCGAAGTCCGCGAGCAGGACGGCAAAGGACGCCATGCCACGACTTGGCGCGAGTTGATCCTGCTTCCCGGCGGTGGCCTGGTGATCGACACCCCCGGCATGCGGGAGTTCCACATGTGGCTTGCGGACGGCGGGCTCGACGATGCGTTCCCCGACATTGCGGAACTAGCGTTGCGTTGTCATTTCCGGGCCTGCCAGCACGTCAAGGAACCGCGTTGCGCGATCCAGAAGGCACTCGCCGATGGGACGCTGCCCGCGGGCCGGTTCACCAGCTTCCAAAAACTCCGGCACGAACTCGACTGCCTCGCGGAGGAACGCCGCACCCATATCTACACCCTCCGCCGGCGCCACGCCGGAAATGTGCGCCGCATGCAATCCGAGGCGCCTCCCGCCGAAATGCCCTGACTTGGGCACAGCAGCGTGATGCACCCCATCCCCCGAGCGACCGCAATGATTCTGTCGTAGCCCCGCGACAAACCACTCGCCCAAGGGCACCGCGCGGGGCGAGCCTCTTGCCGAGCCCATGAACCTGACATCGGATCACGTACCACGACTGGTCCGGGTCCTCGCCGTCCCCGCGAGCGTCGGGTTCTTTTTCAGCACCCTCTTCAACGTGGTGGACACCTGGTGGGCCGGGCGAATCTCCACGCATGCCCAGGCCGCGCTCTCGCTCTCGTTCCCGGTCTTCTTCATTCTCATCGCCGCAGGCAGCGGGCTGTCCCAGGGCTCCACCGCTCTCATCGCTTCCGCCCTCGGCGCCGGCAACACCGCGCGTGCCCGGCATTACGTCGTGCAGTCCGCCATCCTCGGCATCCTCGCAGGACTCGCCATCACGGTCGTGGGATTGATCGCAGCCCCCTCGCTTTTCCGGCTGCTCGGGGCAACCGAGGATTACCTCGGCCTCTCCCTCGCCTACATGAACTCGATCCTCCTGGGCGGGGTTTTCTTCCTGCTCCAGTCCGTGCTCAACGGCGGACTCCAGGCCCAGGGCGATACCCGCACGTTTCGCAATGTCCTGATGGTGGGATGCCTCGCGAACATGGCACTCGACCCCTGGTTCCTTTACGGCGGGCTCGGCCTCCCCCCCATGGGCATCTCGGGAATCGCCGCCGCCACGGTGGTCATCACGGCAGTCGGAGCGGTCCTCGTCGGACTCCAACTCCGCCGCAGCCCGCTTGGCTCCCAGATCGTGGCCGCCGACCTCCGCCCCTGCCCCATCGCCTTCCGGGAAATCGCGGTCCAGGGGCTGCCCGCGAGCCTGAACATGATGACCGTCGCCCTCGGGACCTTCGTGATCACCTGGTTTGCCAGCCGCTTCAGCGAGAAGACTGTCGCCGCCTACGGCATCGCCACCCGGATCGAACAGATCCTCCTCCTGCCGACCATCGGCCTGAACATCGCGACCCTCACGCTGTCCGGCCAGAACTTCGGCGCCGGCCGACCAGCCCGCGTCCAGGAGGCATGGCGCACCGCCATCCGCTATGGACTGACCCTGATGACGGCCTGCGGCGTGCTCCTGTTCGCGTTCGCAGGCCCGCTCATGGAATGCTTCAGCAGCGACCCCGAGGTCGTCGACACGGGCCGAACCTACCTCCATTTCGCGGCGCTCACGATCGGGTCCTATGTGGTCGTCCACCAGACCGTCTTCATGCTCCAGGGGCTCCGGCGTCCGATGTTCGGACTCGCGATCGGATTGTTCCGTCAGGTGCTCGCGCCCGCCGCGCTGTTTCCGTGGCTCTCGTTCCACCTCGCCCTCGGAACGTCCGGCCTCTGGACAGGCATCTTCCTCATCAACTGGTCAGCGGCCCTCGTGGCATGGCTGCATGGGCGGCGCGTTCTCGGACACCTGATGGAGGAGCGGGAGAAGGACTCGCACGACCGTGTAGCCTGAAAGAAATCACTGGCGGACACGGCGTGGCACGGCCAGTTTGCAATCGTTCCATGGGCGAACTCGACGTCATCCGAGAAGCGGTCCGACAGGCGGCCGCGCGACGCCGGCTGGAACGTTCCCTCGACGGGCTCTGGCGCGGCCTTCTGGTCGGCGCAACCCTCTGGCTCATCGCCCTCGGGCTCTTCAAACTTTTCCCGATTCCATCCTCGATCATCCGCTTCGCCTGGGCAGCTCCCGTCGTGGGCGCGCTCGTCGGCGCCGTCGTGTCGGGTTGGCGCCGGATCACTCTCACCGCCGGGGCACGGCTCATCGAGTCCAGGCACGACCTGCAGCAACGCCTGAGTACCGCACTGGAACTTGGCGCCCGGAACGTCGGCGAAACAACCCGCCATCCCGACCCCACCTGGGCGCAGTTGGTCATCGCCGACGCCGCCGCCGCGATTCGAGGCGTGGATCCTCGCCGTCTGTTCCCACTCCACCTCCCGGTTTTCGCCCGCTGGATTCCCGTGGTGATGACTGCCGTGGTCGGACTCGGCTTCGTGCCCGAGTACCGCAGCGCTTCCCATCTCGCGAAGAACAAGGAAGCCCGGGTCGTCCACGAAACGGGCCGGAAGATGGCCCAGCTCATCCGCCAGGAATTGAAGGAACGCCAGCCATCCCAGGAAGCGATCCGCGAAGCCATCACGGACGCCGCCAACCTCGGTGACCGGCTCGCCCAAGCCAACCTGACCCGGGCCGATGCGCTCAGCCACCTGTCCGACGTCGCGGAACGCCTGAAGGAGGAGGCCCGCCAACTCGACGAGCAACCGTTGCTCCAGAAGTTACGCGAGGCCGCCCGATCGACTTCCCCGGGTTCGTCCCCGAACAGCAACGATCCCGCTCTCCAGAAGCAGCTCGAGAAGCTGCAGGGATCGCCCGGCACCGGACCGGATGCCCTCGGGAAGCTCTCAGAACGGCTCCAGGAGGCCCAGAAGCTCGCCTCCGGTATGCAAGGAGCAGCCCCCGATGCCGCGGCCCGGCAGGCCCTCTCCAAGGCCCTCAGCCAACTCGCACAACACGCCGGCCAACTCGGCCTCGATGCCAACGCCCTCAACCAAGCCCTCGATGCCATGAAGAACCTCAGCATCGATCGCGTCCTCAAGGACCTCACCCAAGCCGAGTCAGAGCTTCGCCAGGTGGCCCGGCAGGCTCAGGACTCCCAGCAACTCGCAGAAGCCCTCGAATCGGTCCAGGCCGCCCAACAGGCCATCGCCTCGAACCGCGCCTGGCAACCCGGAGGAACCTGCAACGGCGGCGCCTGTGCCGGCTGCGCGCTCCACCCCAACGGTCGCGCCGGTTTCGGCCAAGGCAAACGCGGCGGTCGCGGCGTTGGCACCTGGGCCCCCGAAAACGGCTGGCTCTATTACCCCGAGTTCACCGAACGCTGGGACAACACCGGAATCCAGCGGCCCGACACGGCCCCGCGCGGCCATACGGACCGCGGCGATGGCAAACTTTCCGCGAACGCCGCCCCCACCAGACTCACCGGCCAATTCAGCCCGGGCCCCATGCCCAGCATCCCGCTCAAAGGCGTCAGCATCGTCGGCCACAGCTCGGTCCAGTACCAGCAGGCCGTGGATGCCGCGCAGTCCGATGCCCGGAGCGCCCTCAACCAGGATCAGGTCCCTCGCGCCTATCGCGGCACCGTGAAGGACTACTTCGACGACCTCAAGTAACGACGGCTCCCATGTCCACCGACGCCCGCATCACCACATTCCGCGACGCCTTCAGCCGACTTCGAACCGAGATCGGAAAGATCATCGTCGGCCATGAGCCCATCGTGGACGGAACGCTCATCGCCCTTTTCGGCGGCGGCAACGTCCTCCTCGAAGGCGTCCCCGGCCTCGGCAAGACACTCCTCGTCCGCACGCTCGGCGAGGTCCTCGACCTCTCGTTCAGCCGGGTCCAGTTCACGCCCGACCTGATGCCCTCCGACATCCTCGGCACGAACCTGGTCGTCGAACTTCCCGATGGCCGACGCGAATTCCAGTTCCAGCACGGCCCCATCTTCGCGCACCTCGTGCTCGCCGACGAAATCAACCGCGC
>CAIMTB010000123.1 GCA_903844265.1 uncultured Verrucomicrobiota bacterium | reverse complement strand
GCCCACCGCCGGGCGCCAGCGGCGGTGAATCACAGCCACCTCCGCAACGGCAGCGTCCTTGAGTCACCTAGATCCAAATGTCGACTGTCAATGTTTGACCCCATCGCTTTACCTCCTGCCGGGCACAGAGGCCGAACCTTCCGCCACGTTGGTGGCGGGCAATGCTCCGTCAGGGAGGTCGCCATCTCCAAACTCGGGCTGGCTTCCCGCCAACACGGGTGTCGAGCACATCACGGGGTCGCCGCCCTCTCGCCCCCGCAGCCTTGCTCACGTCGGCGCCGACGGCTTTCCTGACGGCGCACCACCCTATGCCCATTCCTGAGTTCAACGCGATCAAGGCCCCAGCCCTTCAGTTCTTCGTCGACGGAAGGCCACGCCGGGCTTCAGCGATCTACGGCGAACTTGGGGACCATTTTGGCCTCACCGCGGAGGACCGGGCCGAGATTCTGCCCAGCGGGGCGCAGCGGCGCTGGGAAAACCGTGTGCTCTGGGCTCTGTACGACCTCTACCGCGCCGGACTGCTGGAGCGACCCAGGCGGGGGACATACGTGATCACCGACTCCGGCAGAAGGGTGGCCGAGCAAAAGCCGAAGGTGATCGACCGCGAGTTTCTCATGCAGTTCCCCCAGTTCGTTCAATGGGTCCAAGCCACGGCAACCCCCAAGACAACTGCTCCCAGCGGTGACGCGCCCGAGGTAACGCCAGCAGAGGGCGCGGGGGCTGTCCGCACTCCAGAGGAGACGATTGATGCCGCCTACCAAGTGCTCCAAGGGGCCCTCAAGAAGGACGTCCTCGAGTTGGTCAAGAGGATGGACCCACTACGGTTCGAGCAACTCGTCCTCGACCTGCTGGTGGCCATGGGCTATGGCGGCTCGCGGGAGGAGGCGGCCCGAGTGACAAAAGCTTCCCATGACGAGGGTATCGACGGCGTGATCAACGAGGATCGTCTCGGCCTGGACGTCATCTACCTCCAGGCCAAACGCTGGCAGCAGACCGTTGGTCGAAAGGAGATTCAGAGTTTCGTCGGTGCCTTGGCCGGCCAGCAGGCCAATAAGGGAATCTTCATCACCACCAGCGACTTCGCCGACACCGCAGTCCACTACGCCCGCAAGGTGCCCCAGAAAGTGATCCTCATCGACGGCGACCGGCTGGCGGACCTGATGATCCAACACAACATCGGCGTCTCTCGATCCCACGCGTACGAGGTAAAGCACGTCGACAGCGACTACTTCGAAATCGAGTAATCCCAGCCACGGACTCAGGATGCGCCCCCGAGTAAGAACCTCCGGCGGTGCGGGATCTGCGAAGGATCGTGGATGTATGGCGACATCCCGCCTGGGCTGGACGACGTCCTCTTTTTCGTCAGCGTTCTCGGGATCAACCGAGAAAAGACCTTGGGGTCAAACATTGACTATTGACATTCTGGCCTTGAGCCAACGCACGTCCCACCGCCGGGCGCCAGCGGCGATCAATCACCGCCATTTCAGCAACGGCAGCGTCCTTGAGTCACCTAGATCCAAATGTCGACGGTCAATGTTTGACCCCATCGCCCATTCCAGCACCGCGCCCCCGGAGAGGCCCGCTCACCGTCGGAAGTGCGACAGGATCTTCCCCGGGAAATGCGGCAGCGCCCGCGCCACTTCCTTCAGCATCCGTGGGCTCATCTCGGAAGGGACCGTGGCACGGACATACGCCCGGGGATGAACGAGGTCGGTCGGCAACGGCCGGACAGCAGCGGTGGCAGCCGGGAAATCCGCGAGACGACCGCGCCGGACGTAGGCGAAGACATTCTGGACGTACCACCAGGCGACCTCGCCGCGGTCCCAGATCTGCCAGCGAAGACAATCCAGCGGCACGAAATCCTGGCTCTCAAAGTACGGGATCCAGTAACTCGGCCACTGCTCGTTCACGTGGTGCGTGCCCCCCTGACCTGGGACGGCAGCGCTGAACACCACCACATCCCCGAGCCTGCAGAGGTCCGCGGCAAAACCCGGGCCACGGGAAGGATCGAGGTGTTCGGCAACCTCGAGACAGTTGACCAGGTCGAAACGGCGGTTGAACGAAAACGACTGCGCAAGATCCCGCCGCTCAAACCGGTCCTGCGGAATGAGCAACTGCTCCTGCCCAACCACGTGGCCGTCGACCCCCAGCACCTCGCAACCTGCGTCAAGATAGGCTTGGGCCCATGTGCCCGAACCGCACCCGACGTCGATGACCGAGCGCGAGGGAAAGAGCTGAAGGACCAGAGGGACCACGGCACGCGCGGAAGCCGCCGAATCCTCCTTGAGACCTTCGTAGTAACGAGACGAATAAGGTGAACCCATGGGATCTGCCGGAGCACCCGGACAACACGGAAACCTTACCGGACCACCGGCACCCCTGGAAATCATTATCCCTTGGGGCAGGGCCAATCGGGCCAATCGGAACTTGCCACGCAGCCCACGTTTTTGAGCATGATGATCGTAAGCCCGCAGAAAGACCCAACTCGACCCTGCCCCGCCATGCCATGAAACCACCCCCCCGCGCCATCGACCGGGCGTCCCATGACCCACGCCACGGCTTCACGCTCATCGAACTGTTGGTCGTCATCGCCATCATCGCGATCCTCGCGAGCATGCTCCTCCCGGCGCTGTCCAAGGCCAAGGCCAAGGCGCAGGGCATCGGCTGCATCAACAACCTGCGCCAGTTGATGCTGGGCTGGCGGATGTACGGGGATGACAACGCCGAGAACCTGGTGGCCGCCGAGGACGGCATGGCGAAGCGACCCAACTGGTTCAGCGGCGGGATGAATTTCAGCGCCGACCGGGTCAACTGGGACATCAACGCCAACATGACCAACAGCCCCCTCTGGTCCTACATCGGAAAATCGGCGGGGGTCTTCAAATGCCCGGCCGACCGGGCTGTCGTGAAAGTCAGTGGCAAGACCCTCCCGCGGGTCCGGAGCAACTCCATGGGCCAGCATTTCGGCAACGGCGGGTGGCTCCCGACACCGCCCTACCGCATCTATGCCAAGTCCACCGACCTCACGGATCCAGGCCCGAGCATGGTGTGGGTGTTGCTCGACGAGCACCCTGACAGCATCAACGACGCCGCCTTCGCGAACCAGATGGTCACGCCCGCCACCATGGGCCAGGCGCGGATCATCGACTTCCCGGCGAGCTACCACAACGGGGCCTGCGGCTTCTCATTCGCCGACGGCCACTCGGAGATCCGCAAATGGAAGGACGGCCGCACAATCGCCCCCGTCCGCTACACCGGCTCACTCGCCCTCAACGTCGCCTCAGCCAACAACATCGACGTTCTCTGGATGGCCGACCGCACCACCAGCAAGGCCCAGTAGGGCGTGGGACCAGCTCCATGGCGATCTGACCCATCCGTTACGGGGCCGCGCCTTGGCGCGCGACCTCATTCGCCGGGTCGAGCTTCAAGGCCGCCGCGAACTCCTGGCTCGCCTCCTCGTTCCGCCCCAACGCCGAGAGGATCTGGCCCAGGAGGATGTGAGCCGGGACGGATGCGGGGTCCTCCGAGAGACTCGTCTTCACGCCCTGCAGCGCGAGGTTGGTGCGACCAGAACGATACAAGCGCTCCGCCAACCGGAGCCGCGCCTGAGCTGCCGCATTCGTGCTCCAGGTGCGCGCCGGAGGAGGATTCAACGCCAGATCCAGATCAAGATCCGTGATCTCACCCAGCAGTCGCCGGGTTCTCGCGCGCAGGACCTCCTCAAAATTCACCCGGGCAAAAGTCTGGAACGCCGCGACCCGATGTTCGCGATCCACAAAACTCACCGCCGGCGCCTGGACCACCCCAAAACGCGCATAGATCGCATCCCCGCGGTCGATCAACACCGGCATCTGCAGGCCGGCCCCAGCCACCACGACCGCCGCCGCCGGGGCTGGAATCCGGTCCGAGACAACCCCCACCCAACGAACTGGTTTCGAGGCGAACTCCTTCTCGAGCCGTGCAATCTGAGGAAGCACAGCACGGGAGTGATCCTGGCCTGGCTTGAAAAATACGATCACAGCCGCCTGTCCGTCGCTCAGCAGATGTTCCACCGACCCCTTGAGCGAGGCGAGCTCGACGTCCCGCACCAGTGTTCCGACGCCGGGATGGTCCACCGTGCCCACGGGCGAGCGCCCAGCGGGTTGGGCGGCACACAGGCCGACGAGCATCAGGATTGCAATGGACGAACCAACTCGCATCGATGCGTCACTCCTTTTTCACAGCGGCGGCCGGCGGAGTCGGTGCCGCGGGCGTAGCGACTCCAGCAGTCGGGGCCGCGGGTACGACCGGGGCCGCGGGTACGACCGGTACGACCGGGGCGACCGACGGCACCCCTGAATTATTGTACGTCCGGGCACCGTGACAGGTCTTGGCACAGACGCCACCGGTGGGTGTGTCGGTGAAGTTGACCTTGAGACGCCACCCCAACGAACCAAAGGGGACGCTCTCGCGGATGAGGTGGGGGAGCTTCGAGGAATGCACCTCGTGGCAGGCGCGGCATGTGCGGCCGAGCTCCTCCTTGTTCACGTGGAGGCGATGCAGGTTCCGCAGGCCATCGCGGAACTGAGTCAGGGTGTCCGTCTCCGCCTCCGTGAATGCCCCGGCCTCGTGGCATTCGAAACACAGGGCATACACCTTCGGATTGTAGGAGGCGTAAAACTCGGCGGGATATTCCTTGTTCAGCAATCGAAAATGCTGGAATCCGTGCGGGTTGTGGCAGGCGCTGCAATCCCCGAAGCCAAGCGCGCCATGAAGCTGGGGTTTCTCCTCAAACTCATGCTGCGTGTTGGGAAGCTTCTTGCCCTTCGCGTCGGTGAGTCCCTCCTTGTTGTGACAGCTCAGGCATAACTCCCGCGGCATCTGGATCAGCAGATGCTCGACGTTCGCACTGTGGGCGTTGTGACACGACATGCACTGTGCTCCCTCGGACATAGCGCCATGCTTCACCGGCGACTTCTCTGCCAGGTCCTGAATCGACGGATGGCAGGCAAAACAAAGGGCGCTGGCCTTCTCAAGCAGCAACTTCGGTTCCTTCGAGTTGTGCGGATTGTGACAACTCAGACAACTCTCCGAGGCCGCGACATGCCCAAATTTCCGGGCCATGATCTCCGGGAATTCCTCGTGGCAGTCGAAGCAAAGTCCGTTCCCGGCCTTGGTCACCGGCCCCGGGTTGGCCGGGTCCGCGCGCTGGTGGCACAACTGGCAATCGCCGGTCTCGAACGGAGCATGACTGGCAGCCGGTTGCGCGGACTCCGGCACCGGCTTGAGGTCACCCTTCCGTACCTTCGGGGTCTGCGACGGAGGCTTGGCCACCTCCCCACCCGGCTGGCCCGCGCCCAGACAGGAGAGGATCCCAAGGAGCGTCCCCACGACAACCACGCCAATTCCACCGGCCCGGTGGAGGAAGGAAGAATTGAGCCTCATGACATTGCGTTCGCAGCCTCCTGCTGGGTGAGATCGAGCGGGTCGGCTTTCCCTGCCGCGAGAAGGAACCGCAGGAACGGACCGCAGAGATTCTTGCCCGAGAACCCTCCATGCGTCGACTGACCGTGTTGGCTAGGCAGAGAGCAATACAGGGCCCGCTTACCCTCGGAATCCCTAGCGATTTCTCATTGCGCCGGCCGCGCTTCTTTGTTTAACCCGCGCCCGTGCTAGCCAAGGTCCGCTCTGCCGCCGTGCAGGGCGTTGAAGCGCATCCCGTCGAAGTGGAGGTCAACGTCGGCTGGGGAGAAACCTTCGTCGTCATCGTCGGACTGCCTGACGCTGCAGTGAAGGAGTCCCGTGATCGCGTCAGTACCGCCATCACGAATTCGGCCTACAAGTTTCCGATGGGCCGGACGACGATCAACCTCGCACCCGCCGACGTCCGCAAGGAGGGCCCCAGCTTCGATCTTCCCATCGCGCTCGGGATGCTCGCAGGCAGTGACCAGATGGCGCCCGACCAGCTCGACCAGTTCACCATCATCGGTGAACTCGCACTCACGGGAGGCGTCCGTCCTGTCAAAGGCGTCCTGCCCATCGCACTCCGCGCGCGTGCCGCCGGCTGCCGCGGCATCCTGGTCCCGGCGGAGAACGCCGCCGAGGCCGCGGTCGTGTCCGGACTGGAAGTCATTCCGGTCCGCAACCTCCGCGAGGCGGCGGCGTTCCTCGACGGCGAGAGCGTCATCCCCGCGTTCCGGATCGAGGTCGAACGGTTGTTCGACGCGCCCACCGAGGACGCCTCCGATTTCGCGGACGTGAAGGGCCAGGAATCCGTGAAGCGCGCGCTGGAAATCGCGGCTTCCGGCGGTCACAACGCGCTTTTGCTGGGGCCGCCGGGCACCGGCAAATCGATGCTGGCACGCCGGCTTCCCACGATCCTGCCCCCTCTGACCCTCGAGGAAGCCCTGGAGACCACGAAGGTCCACAGCATCGCCGGATTGCTCACCGCGGGCCAGGCGCTGGTGACGCAGCGTCCGTTCCGATCGCCGCACCACACCGCCAGCGACGCCGGATTGCTCGGCGGCAACGCGAACCCGACCCCTGGTGAGATCTCCCTCGCCCATCACGGCGTCCTGTTCCTCGATGAACTCCCGGAGTTCAAGCGCACCGTCCTCGAAACCCTCCGCCAACCGATGGAGGAAGGCCGGGTCACCATCAGCCGCGCGGCCGGCACGTTCACGTTCCCCGCCCAGTTCATGCTCGTGGCCGCGATGAACCCGACTCCCGACGGCAAAATGCCCAGTGAATCCCGATGTTCCCCGCGTCAGATCCAAGGCTATCTCGCCCGTGTGAGCGGGCCGCTGCTGGACCGCATCGACCTTCACATCGAGGTCCCCCAGGTACGGATCGAGGACATCGCCGGCTCGGCCCAGGGCGAATCATCCGCCAGCGTCCGTGCCCGGGTCATCACCGCGCGCCGCGTTCAACAGGACCGCTTCCGCCAAAACCCCGGCGTCACCTGCAACGCACGCATGGAAAGCCGCGATCTCCGCCGCCATTGCCAACTGGATCCGGCAACGCTTGAGCATCTCAAGAACGCCATGCAGGACCTGGGCCTGAGCGCCCGGGCCTACGACCGCATCCTGAAGGTGAGCCGCACCATCGCTGACCTTGCCGGCTCCGAATCCATCGCCTCCGACCACCTTTGCGAGGCCATCCAACTCAGGTCGCTCGACCGCCAGATCTGGGGTTGATCCCCTCGTCCACCGCCGGTTGACGCGCATCCACAGACTGACGGCAGGGCGCGCACTCCGCTGCGCGCCGTCCTTCGCGGACGCACCCAGGCACGGCGCCCTCGGAGAGGCCGCCCTACCGCCGAGAACCGGAAGATCTCCTGTGCGCCTTCCAGGTGGCGACAAAAGGCTTGCGCTCGGGAGGTCATTGAGGCGTGGTCGCGAAAGCGTGCGCGAGGCCTGCCTCCAAGGGGTGGCCCGCGGTATCTTCCAGGGTGAGGGGTGCAGAGCGCCCATGTTCTCCCTTGGGCAATGGTCATGAAGCCCACCCATCCAGCGTTGCTGCGGAATTCGCTCAGGAACGTGGGCATCGCGTTGCTTGCCACGGCCGCGGCGGTGCTCATCAGGAAGATCCTCCTGGATGATCTGGGGACGCGCGTTGCCTGGATCACCTACTACCCCGCGGTGATGATCGCCTCGCTGTATGGCGGGTGGATCACCGGGGTGTTGACAGCGACATGCTCCAGCCTCGTGGCGGTCTATGGATGGCGCTGGGTGACCGACCAACCCTTCATCAAGGACTACGGCGACCAACTGGGGTTGGGCGCCTTCCTCATCAACAGCGTCATGATCGCCGCCGTGGCTGAGATCGCTCGACGGGCGCGCCTCCGGGCCATCCAGGCCAGGGAGCAGGCGGAATCGGCCAACCGTGCGAAGAGCGTGTTCCTGGCCAACATGAGCCACGAGTTGCGTAGCCCGCTCAATGCCATCCTCGGGTTCACCAACCTCATCCGCCACGACCCCTCCCTTCCCGCCTCGCATCGCCAGACGATGACCCTCATCCATCGGAGCGGGGAACACCTGCTGGACCTCATCAACAACGTCCTCGACATGGCCAAGATCGAGGCCGGCCGCACCTCGCTGGAGAACTCGGTCTTCGACCTGCCGGCCATGCTGCGCGATGTCGTGGACCTGCTCCGCGCACGCGCCGAATCCAAGGGACTGACGCTCGCCTTCGAGACCGTCGGGGATCCCCCGCGCGTCATCTCGGCCGACGAGCGCAAGCTGCGCCAGATCGTCCTCAACCTCGTCGGCAATGCCGTCAAGTTCACCGAACGGGGCGGTGTCAGGTTGCGCCTGTCGGCCCATCCCTCGGACCAGGTCCCACGCGTGAACCTGGTCATCGAGGTCGAGGACACCGGCCGGGGCATCCTGGCCCAGGACCACAAACGCATCTTCGAACCCTTCGTCCAGCTCAGCCACACGTCCGACCAGAAAGGAAGCGGGCTGGGGCTGACCATCACCCGCCAGTTCGCGGAACTCATGGGCGGCGGAGTCCGTGTCGAGAGCACCCCCGGCCAAGGTTCCACCTTCCGCCTCGAAATCCCGGCGGAACGTGCCGGGGACGCCGCATTGTCCAAGCAGGCCGGGGACATGGGACTGGCACGCCTGGCCCCCGGCCAGCCCGAGTTCCGCATCCTGATCGTCGACGACCAACCGGAGAACGTGCTGCTGCTGCGGCAACTGCTCGAGGGTGCCGGCTTCCAGGTGCGTACCGCCGGGAACGGGGCCCTCGGCATCGAGGTTTTCCAATCGTGGAAGCCACACTTCATCTGGATGGATTGGCGGATGCCCGTGATGGACGGGCTGGAGGCCACCCGCCGCATCCGCCAGTTGGAGGGCGGACGCGCCGTGAAGCTCGTCACCCTCTCGGCCTCGGTCTTCCAGGAGGAGCGCGAGCAGGTATTGGCAGCCGGGGCCGATGACTTCATCTCGAAGCCGATCCAATTCAGATCGATCTACGACTGCCTGAGCAGGCATCTCGGCGTGCAATTCGTGACCGCCACATCCCCACTGCCAACCGCGGATGCCCGCCTGGAAAAACCACCCGAACTCCTGGCCCTCGCGACCTTGCCGGCACCCGTCCGCGCCGACCTCAGGGAATCGCTGGCAACCCTCGACACCGGACGGATCAACCAGGCGATCCACGCCGCGGCCCAGTGCGATCCCGCCCTGGGCCGCGTGCTGGAGCATCACGCAGAACGTTTCCAATACAGCGTCCTGTTGCGTGCCCTCGGGGCATGCCTCGGATCCGGGGAGAAACCTAAGGCAAGCCAATGACCCACAGGGGCACCATCCTGGTAGTGGACGACACCGCCGAGTCGCTGACGCTGGTGTTCCGGTTGCTGACCCAGGCGGGTTATCTGGTGCGCCCGGCCGACAGCGGCGAGCTGGCGTTGGCCGCGGTGGCCACCACTTCGCCCGAACTGATCCTGCTCGATATCCGGATGCCGGGCATGGACGGCTTCGAAGTCTGCCGTCAGCTCAAGGCGAGCGAGGCCAGCCGCGACATCCCGGTCCTCTTCCTCAGCGCCGTCAGCGAAACGGCGGAGCGCGTGGAAGGCTTGCGCCTGGGGGCGGTGGATTTCATCACCAAACCATTCCAGGCCGAGGAACTGCTGGCACGCGTCCATACCCACCTGGAACTGCACCGGCTGCGGCTCCTACTCGAGACAAAGGTCGAGAGCCAGGAAGAGGACCTCCGGGAGATCAACGCGGAACTCCGGAAGGAACTGGCCAAACGCGAGCGGCTCGAGGTGGAGAGGGAAAAGCTCCAACAGCAGAACCGGCAGCTCCAGAAATCCGAGGGCCTGGCGCGCATGGCGTGCGGCATCTCCGACCATTTCAACAACCGCCTCCATGCGGTGATCTTGAACCTGGAGCTGGCCCGGCAATTCCTCCCGCTCGACGCGGAATCGACCGAACTGCTGACCGAGGCCGAGAAGTCCGCACGCAGCGCGGCCGAACTGAGCCGCATCATGGTGACCTACCTCGGACGAGCCCGTTGCCAGCGCCGACGCGTGGATCTCTCCGAAGCCTGCCTCGCCCACCTGCCCGCACTCCAGGCCGCGGCCGGGAAAACCGGAACGCTGGAGAGCGATATCCCCGTCCCCGGCCCCGCCGTGAACGCGGACGAAAGCCAGATCGGACAGGCCCTCGTCCATCTGGTCACCAATGCCAGCGAAGCCCTCGGCGAGAGAGAAAAGACCCTCCGCCTGACGCTCAAGCAGGTCCCGGCCGAGGACATCCCCACGGTCAACCGTGTCCCCATCGACTGGAAACCGGAGGCTTCCGCCTACGCCTGCATCGAGGTGGCCGACACCGGCTCCGGCATCCCAACGGCCACGATCGAGAAGCTGTTCGACCCGTTCTTCAGCACCAAGGCATCCGGTCGGGGACTGGGATTGCCCGTGGTCCTGGGGATCGCTCGGGCCCACTCCGGGGCCGTCCAGGTCGAGACCCAGCCAGGTCAGGGAAGCGCTTTCCGCCTCCTGCTGCCCATGGTCCTCGAGCCCCTGCCACCGCATACGGCGAAAATCCCCCGGGTTCCGAACGACGACACCTCGGCCACGCTGCTGCTGGTGGATGACGACCCGATGGTGCTCCAATCCACCGCCGACGCCCTCACCCACCTGCGCTACCATGTGCTGACCGCGAGGGATGGCGTCGAAAGCCTGGAAGTGTTCAGACAACACCGCGATCAGATCCACTGCGTCCTTTGCGATGTCACCATGCCGCCCTTGGACGGCTGGGAAACCCTCGCCGCCCTGCGACGACTCGCCCCCCGGATCCCCGTCATCTTCACGAGCGGCTACACCGAGGCCGAGGTCATGGAGGGCGATCATCCCGAGCGACCCCAGGCGTTCCTGGGCAAACCCTACGGACTCGCCGCACTCCTCAAGGCCATCCAGCAGGCCCTCGCCTCCAACGCAACGTCCGCAGCGACCCGTCCGCAGGGGTGAAGGGTGCAGACGCCCCAAGGCAGGGCACCCTCCCCGGCGCATCCACAGACTACGGCAGGGCGCGCACTCCGCTGCGCGCCGTCCTTTGCAGACGCCCCAAGGCACAGCGCCCTCGGAGAGGTCGCCCACCGACGACTCGGGGCTGCACTGGGCAGAACACAAGGCTTTCAGACGGCTTGACCTCGGAGGCGACCTTCGGCAACCGTTTCAAAACTCCAGACAGGGCTCTTGGCCGCGCGTGGCCGCGCGTGGGATCGATGCCTTTTCGGGGGTGAGGCGGAACAGCCTCCCGATCGAATCCGTCACTGGACCCTTCGGAAATCCAGGAGAACCAAGCCCATGCCCATGTCCAAGTCCCTGTCTGCGCCAGATCCCGCAGCGCCTCCAGCGCCCACGGCGGCAAAACGCCGGGCCGGTTTCACGCTGATCGAGTTGCTCGTCGTCATCGCCATCATCGCCATCCTCGCGAGCATGCTGCTCCCGGCCCTCGGCAAGGCGAAGGCCAAGAGCTACTCCATCAAGTGCATCAACAACCTGAAGACCTTCTCCATGGCGACGTTCATGTACCTGAACGATTTCGGGAAGCCGGTCCCGTACAACGGCCAGGCCACGGCCACCATGGACAACGCCCTCTGGGTGACGGTCCTCGCCACAAACTACGGCGCCATCAACGCGGCTCGCGTCTGCCCGTCGGCGCCCCCCGCCCCAACCAAGGCCAAGCGCCGTCACCCGAACAGCGGCTCGGTCAACCAAACCTGGCTCTGGACCGGTTCCAAGGGCTTTGACTACGAGGGCAGCTACGTCTTCAACGGCTGGTTCTACGGCGACGACGATCCCTACTTCAGCACGCCCGAGCAGAAGCCAAAGAAGTTCCGCAGCGACGATGACTGCCCCACCCCATCGACCACACCTGTGGTCTCCGACGGCAACTGGATCGACACCTGGCCGCAGGAAACCGATCCGCCCGCGGTGAATCTCTACACCGGCGACGACTTCGCCGGCGCCATGGTCCGCCTCACGCTGCCACGACACGGCAGCGCCACATGGTCCAAGAACATGACCTTCAATCCCAAGAACGACCTGCCCGGAGCCATCAACCACGGCTTCGTCGACGGCCACGCGGAACTCATCAAGCTCGAAAAACTCTGGCGCCTCGACTGGCACAAGGGTTGGGTCACGCCCGCGAAACGACCCGGGAAATAACCCCGAACTCTGCTCCCCATGAACCGTGAAGGTAGGGCGGGCAGTCCCTTGCCCGCCGCCCTGTCGGTGCTACGCGAAAGTGAGCCTCCCAAGGCCGGCGCGCAGCGGAGTGCGCGCCCAGGTTCATGGGCCCAATACGTGTCCAATCTTTGGAAAACGCTGCTCTCCATGAACCGCGCACGATCGGATGCGATTCCGATATGGAGTGCGGTGGCGTGCCACCGCTTTTCCGCTGGGGTCGCCTGGCCTATGGCTCCGCTCGCACGCTCGAAAGCGGTGGCAAGCCCTCCTGTTGGCCGACAGAAGTGCCTTCCAAACAAATTGAGAACCTCGAAGAGGTTC
>CAIMTB010000122.1 GCA_903844265.1 uncultured Verrucomicrobiota bacterium | reverse complement strand
GTCGATCGAGGCCTCGGCCAGCGTCCCGGCGTCGAGGGCGGCATTCAGCGTGCCCTTCATGGCGAAGGAGGAGCCCCCGGCGACCTGGACAAACGAGTCGGCCGTCCTTTCCCACCAGGCGTGGAAACCGTTCGTCAGCGGGTCGCCCCGGACGGGCAGGAAGATCAGGGACGGCTTGGCCTCGCGCAGGTAGCCGTAAGGCAGTTCGAGAACGACGTTGGCCAGGAGCGGCTGAGCGGAGTACTCGCCCTCCGGTTCCACGTCATCGGGTGCAACGGCGGTCGGGATGGCGTTGAGCCAGCCCCGGTCTTCCTTCCAGCGGATGGCGACCTCGGGCGAGTCGGGCTTGTCGACCGTCAGTTCAGCGATGCGGACCTTCAGCGCGGACAGCCCGGCGGCGGTGTGCGTGAGGGTGACGAGGTCACCGACCTGGACCCCGGCCATGGAGGTGCGCTTCACGCGGGCTGTCCCCGTCATCACGGGCAGCGCCGCCTGCCGCCCGAGGCTCGCCGCTATCCGCCACGCGACAGCCTGCTGCGTCACCCAAGGGCGTTCCACGCTGCGGGTCCGGACGCTGCCAGTGAGAGCGAAGTTCCCTCGGTCCCGGAACGAGACGCCGTCGGCAGTCCACGCCTTCTCGCGGTTCGTGAACTTCACCGTCAGGAGGTTGTAGGTGCTTTCCCACCCACCAGCGTCCACGTCGGGCGGATCGGTGAAGTCGTCCTCGTCCCAGGCCACGCTCGCCGCACCATCGCGCACGAGGCGCAGGCCGATCTTGCCGGTGGAAGGGTCGATAACGGGGAACGCGTCGATGTTCTCGATCAGGGAGCCGAGGACCTGGTTGAACGAGGTCGGCGAAGTCAGGACCGGCGAGATGCCCATGCCTTCGGTGGCCAAGTCGCCCGCGACGACATCCAACGCCGTCTGTTCGAGCTGACCGGCCGGCAGCCCAAGGCCGAACACCTCCGAGGTCCACAGTTCGGCGAACACCGCGACCCGGTTGGCGTCCTGGCCGATGAGGACCGAGGCCGTCATCCACGGGACCACTGGCGCCCGGCGCAGGACGAATTCCATGTTGGGCATCGAGGTCTTGTTGGCACCCAGGAAGAGCTCGACGACCACGTAGCACTGGCGGCGGTAGGCCGGGTGCGCGACGCCGCTGCCGGCAAGGGCGGTATCGGCAGGCTGGGTGGCGGTGCCCCAGTAGAAGGTGATGGTGCCGCGGTCCGGGACGGTGATGGCGGTCGAGTCGCTGACGCCCCGGCTGACCGGACCCGTCCACACCACGTCATCGTCGAACCGGATTTCGTCGAGGGCGTCGACCGGCCCGTGGCACACGATGGCGGCGGCGCGGGCGTAGTAGTTGAAGCCGACCGTCTCCTTCTTCTTGCCGACCTTTTTGGTGATGGGCTTCGAGCGGACATCCCACGGCTCGGAGATCCACGTCACCCCCAGCTTCGCGATGCCAGCGAAGTACGGCAACGGGCGCCCCTGTTCGTTGGTGTTGGTCCGCTTGGGATCAACCCCGAGGGGCTCCTGCGGGGTCGCGTCCCTCAGATCGTTGGAGGCGCCGAAGCCCATTTGGGTCGAAAGTGGTTGGTCAGGAGGTTGCGGTAGGTGGGGTCTTGGAGCGTCGACTGGATGACGCCGTGTCCGCGCAGGCAGTGGACGAAATCCCCGGCGGGCGATGTGACGAGGCCGACGTGGTGCGCCACCCCGTGGCCGAACCGGAAGCACAGGACATCGCCCTCAAGAAGCGGCGTCAGCGGGTCCGGCGGCTCGTCGACGGGCCATTCCTCGAAGCGGCCGTCCTGGCGGAGCCAGATGACGAGCAGGCTGGCCGGCGCGTGGCGGCCGGCATCGATGGTGTACGGGCCGGTGAGGACGAACTCGATGACGCCTGCTTCGATGAGGATGGCGGCGGGAAGGTTCACGCAATCGACGCCGGCCCCTTTGATGCGGGCGTGGGGAACGAAGGGTGTCCCGATCCACTCGCGGGCCGTTCGGGCGATCCGGGCGCGGAGTTCAGTTGTCAGTTCCAACGGAAGGGTCGCGATCACTTCTTGCCTCCTCCGATGTCGGGCGTGCGCATGCCCTTGAGGGTGATGTTGCGGGCGACGCTGCGGTGCCCGCCCCAGTTGATGAAGTTGGCGAACTTCGCGCCGCAGGTGTCGGCCTTGCCGTCACAGCCGGGCGTGATGGTGGCGGTGTTGCCGGTCTGGGCACGGTTGAAGGGGTAGCTGAGCGTCAGCGTCACCGCGCTGCCGGAGGCCGCGGACGAGGCCATGACGGTTCGCAGTTCACGGTTCACGCCGGCCCCGACATCGATCCAACCCTCGGCGAACCAGGCCGCGCCGATCCCAGCGAGCGAAGGATCGGTGACCACCACGCTGCGCCCCGAGACCGCCGTGACCTGCGCCGTCTTCGCGTAGGCCGCCTGGTTGGCGCCGCAGGGACCGGAGAACACCTGCCAGTTGCAGCGAGCCTGCAGGAGGAACCCGGGCACCGAGCGTGGCAGGACCTCCGAGAAGTAGGAGCACTTGGCCACGAGGCTCCGGCTGGAGGCTCGAACGCTCTGAACCCGCCCGATTGCGATCACAGTGCTGGCGTCGTCGAGGGACATCGACTCGCGGATCTCCACGTTGAGCGGTAGCGCCAGCGCGGGCGGCACGAGGTGGATGACCGGGATGTCGGCGTCGCGCTCACACTCGATTGAGAAGTCGGGCATGTCGGCCCGGGTGCTCCTCTGAACCTGACCGTGCGTGATCCGCTTCGCGGTCCAGCCTTGCTCGCTGATCTGGAGGTCCCAGGCGAAACCGGTGAACCGCCATTCGGCGACGGGGTCGGTCTCGATCCAGAAGCGGTAGAGGTAAACCGGGGACTGCCCCGTCTCGGCGGCGGCGTACTCCAGCGTAAGCTCGACGACCTTGATGAACCGCACCTGCCGGTTCTCCGCCACGAACCGGGCGCGCTCGGTGTCGTCGGCCAGTCGGACGTAGAGCAGCGGGCGGACGTACCAGGTGGCGTCGAGCGTGAAGCCGAGGCTGGGCGAGACGGTCACCCGTTCGATTCCACCGCCGAGGTCCAGGACGGCTGTCACCTTCGCCGCCACCGAGGACTGCCCAGCCCTCGTGAACCACAGATGAACCTCGGGGCCTTCGCCGAGGGCAGTGGCCAAGCCGCAGGCTTCGATGTCGAACTGGGTCGCGGAGATTGCCGCCACGATCCGGAAGGCCTGTTCCGGGGCGGGGAGCCAGAAGCCGACCAGTCGGCCGCGCAAGGACTCGGTCCAGAGGTCGAACTCAGTGATGGCCGCGCCTGAATCCAGCGGCACCTCTGCCGACCACGAGCGGATGACGTGCGTCTGGTCGCCCCAGAGCAGCGCTTCCTTCAGCCCGTAGCCGACCTCCTGGATGTCGTAGTCGAGCCGCTGAACGGGCGTCGTCGTCCAGTCGACATCCCAGGCGAAAACCGGCCGTGAGAGGTAGGTGGTCATGGCTCAGGTGACGGTCAGATCGTCGAACCAGCACGGCCAACCGACCGACGGGTTCCACAGTTCCACCCAGACGCCCCCGCGTTGGCTGGTAGCGAATGTGATGGGGCCGATTTTCACCCAGCCGGTTCCTGCCGCGGCCGTCTGCGAGATGTCCTGCGCCAGTCCGATCTCGGCATTCGAGCGCACGACCAGCCGGGGCCGAGGCTGCCCTGTGACCGGTTGCTTCGCGTACACGCTCACGCTCCGCGAACCGGCATTCACCGCGACCCTGGCTCGGAAGCACCCCAGGGTGCCCAGACAGATGCACGGGACTTCATCGTGGCCTTCCGACTCGTCGCGTCCGGCGCGGATCACGAGTTCGTCGGTGAAGCCCGTGATCCGGAGTGCCCGCGCCACAGTCCAGGGAGCTGTGACGATACGGAGATTCTGAACTGGGGTCCTCGGTGGGTAGGCGAGTTCGGCCATGGGTCGACGGGCTTACGGAGTGGATGCCGGCTGCGAGACTTCGACCGCGATCGCGCCGGACACGTACCAGGTTTCCCCGATGCCGCTGTTCATGTTCCGGGTGTAGACCCGCTTGCAGAGCATGAACGAGCGTCCCGCGAGGTCGCCCATGCCGGCGATGGTATCGCCATCATTGACCCCGGTGGCGGTGTGGCAGAACTGGAACAGGCCCCGGAGATGTCCGCGCAGCGCGTACTGGCTCGTCTCGTAGGTCACCATGAGGCAGGGGGCGAGCAGGACAGCCCCGTCTGCTGGATTCGGAAGCGGGGCGTAACCTCCGAGGACATCGTCGTACGAGTTGCCGGGGTTGACGTTGCTGGCGACACGCGTCAGCACGCCACCGATCTTTGTGAACGCGACGCTTGACGCCATTCCGGCGACCGATCCGCCGAGGAAATGTCCCAACCACGAAGTCCCCAAGGTGACCACGGCCGGGAGGTTCTCGCGGTACGTCTGCGAGTCGTTCTCCTGCTGCCTCGCGATGAGGCAGAAGCCGTGCCTGTACCTTCGGCCCGCGCACCCCGTGGATCCCCGGAAAGCCTGCTGGGATCGAGACGTGGAACCCGGAAAATGACGTGTGGGAACTCTACAACATTGACGAGGACTGGAGCCAGGCTAACGACCTTGCGACGAAGATGCCGGAGAGGCTCGCGCAGATGAAGAGCCTCTTCCTCGTCGAATCCACCAGGAACAAGAACATGCCCATCGGCGGAGGTCTCTGGACGCCGGTGCTCCACCCGGAAGACGCGCCCTCGACCCCCTACACGGAGTGGACCTTCAGCGGTAACATCACCGGGATGCCGGAGTTCGCGGCGCCGAAGCTCGGGAAATTCGACAACACCGTCACAATGGATCTGGACGTGCCCGCGAAGGCGAACGGCGTGCTCTATGCCCTCGGCGCCTTCTCCGCTGGTCTGACCTGTTACGTCTTGGATGGCGTGCTCTGTTACGAGTACAATCTGTTCGAGATTCAGCGCACACAGATCAAGGCCCAGGGCAAGCTGCCGAGCGGCAAAGTGCAGATTGAAGTCGCATCCAGGTTGGCCGCGCCCCGGCCCGCCGCCCCGCTGAACGTCACGCTCAAGGTCAACGGCAAGGTCGTGGCCGAGGGCCAGGTGCCCATGACCGCACCGCTGACGTTTACCGCCCAGGACTGCCTGGACATTGGTAGCGACCTCGGCTCTCCCGTGTCGCTGGATTACTTCGACGCTGCTCCGTTCCCGTTCAACGGCACCATCAGTACGACGAAAGTCGCGTACCCGAAGAAGTAGTTCCGCACGGCTCAGGTACGCAAACCTGATTGACCGGTAGCAGACGGAAGTCGTCGTGCCGGCCGATTGTCAATGACCCGCCCGATGCGCGTATTATTCGCCTCCGTCCGCTCCCGGTCGATTTCCAAGGCAAACATGAGAACCAATCCCATCCTCGCCGCTGCGCTCGTCAGTTTGCTCGCGTCAACCACGCTGAGCGCTCGCGCCGCTGACGCTCTGACCGAACCGGTCGGCGGACAACCGGCGCCCGGATCGAAGCCGTCCGTAGCCAACCTCGAAGATCAGGTCGCTTACCAGCGGGCCTTTGAGGCGGTGGTCTGGTCGCAGCCAGCGGTCGCGGTCTATGGGATCCGGCGCGGCCTGATCGAGGGTTTGGGCATGAAGGACAACGAGGTCATGGCCATGTCGAAGCCCTTGACCACCCGGCATGAGTTCCTCACCGCGAATAACACGACTCCCTACATTGTGGCGAACGCCGACCTCCAAAGCGGCCCGGTGGTGGTGGAGGTCCCCGCCGCGATTGACACAGGCGCCATGTATGGCCAGGTGGTGGACGCGTCGCAGGTGACCATTGCCGACGTCGGCCCCTCCGGTGTGGACCAGGGCAAGGGAGGCAAATACCTATTCCTCCCACCGGGGTACAAGGGCCAGGTGCCCGAGGGGTACCTTGTCATTCCGTCGCCGGGCTACCGCATCCAGTTCGCCTTTCGCTCCATCAAGCTGGCCGGGGCAACGGATGCCGACGCCAGCGCCTACGCGAAAAAGCTGAAGATGTATCCTCTGTCCGAAGCGGCGAACCCCAGGCCGACGCGCTTCGTCGATGGGTTCGACCGGAGGGTCTCCACCCTTGAGTTCTTCGACTGGCGCTACTTCAAGGACCTCTTCGATATCATCAGTGTCGAGCCGGTATTCCCGCGCGACAAGGTGATGATGGGGATGCTCGCCTCCATCGGCATCGAAAAGGGCAAGCCGTTCAACCCATCTCTCAAAATGAAGGAGATAATGACGCGCGCCGCTGTGGACGCCTACCACTACATGCAGGATCGCTTCGACAAGGTGCAGATGAAGAACCTCTACTGGCCGGAGCGGAACTGGAGTTACTTCTATCTTCCCGATCCAAGCGGCGGGTTCTCGTGGGAGACAGATACGGCCCTCCTCTACGACAACCGGTCGGATATGTACCATCCCGGCACCTACTACCCGAAGCAGATCCCGGCCAAACCTGCGACGGTGTATCTCGCCAGCATGGCCGACTCGAACGGGCAATTGCTCAGAGGGGGCAGGACCTACAGGCTGAACGTGCCGAAGAATGTTCCCGTCAAACAGTTCTGGGCGTTGATCGTATACGACCGCGCGACCTGGGCTTTCATTTACAACCCGCTGGATCGCGTGGGACTCAGCAGCTACGACATGCCCAACATGAAGGTGAATGCCGACGGCAGCGTGGACCTCTTCATCGGGCCGGAAGCGCCCGAGGGGTTCGAGTCGAATTGGATTCCGACTCAGGGCAAGCGCCCGTTACCGGTCATGCGCATCTACGGCGGCGGCGATGCGTTCTGGGACAAATCATTCCTGATGCCGGACCTCGAACTGGTGAAATGAACTCATCAGCCAACCCGCCAAGACTGACCAGCATGAAAACCAATCAGCTCCGAATCACGGCAATGGTGGCGGTTGTGGCTGCCGGCCTCGCGTGCCCTCTCGTTCAGAGCCCGCGAGGAGCAGATGTATTTTTATCCGGGGAAATCCTGGTTTACGCCCTTCATTGGCGGCAGCCACGAGTTCATTCAGAACAACGTCCGCCTGCTCGATGCGCGCACGGTGTTCTTCTACATGGCCACAGGTATCACCCCGGCGATGAGCGTTAAGATCATCGGGGGCGGATCGCAATACGCCATGGCCACGTTTGACGGCAGCGGCAACTACCTGGACGGAGGGAAAAGCTACCGACTCCACCTGCCGCCCAAGGTGCCCATCAATAACTTCTGGTCAATCATCCCCTACGACACGCAAACCCGCTCGGTCTTGCAGACCGACCAGCGCGACACCGCCTTGACGAGCGACTCGGGCACGGTGCAGTCCAACGCGGACGGCTCGGTCGACATTTTCTTCGGACCCGAAGCACCCGTGGGCAAGGAAAGCAACTGGATCCAGACCGTGCCCGGCAAGGGGTGGTTCACGATCCTGCGCCTCTACGGCGCGCTGGAGCCCTGGTTCGACAAGACCTGGCGGCCTGGAGAGATCGAACGGGTGAACTGATTCAAGCTGCGGCGGCATCAGGAGTGGGTCGGCATTCCCTCTTGTTCGAACAGATACCGCCAGTGTGGCGATCACAAAGGAGCCCCAGACTGCGGTCTGCTGGGCCACGGGGGGTGGCGGTTCGGATCCTCGCTTCGCTGAGGCCTCCCGCCCTCGCTCATCGCCTGCCGTTCCCATCCCGTCCCCACTGGCTTGGAGTGCCTCGTTGTCGCCGATAGGCTTCCCGTCCGTGAGCCTGCGGATGAGATTATCGGGTTCCCGCGCGATCGCCACGCGGAAGGGTGCAGGCAGCGCAGGGCGGATCCTTCGGAGGTGGCTCTGTTGGGTGCTCGGCGGCCTCTGCGTCGTGGCGCCCGTGGTGAAAGCGCCCGGCCGGGAGTCGGACGCCGTCGGCGCGCAAAACCTGCCAGCCCCGGGCGCCGCTTCGTCGTACCAGATCGATCGCTGGGAAACGGAACAGGGGCTGCCGGAAAACTCGGCGACGGCCGTGGCGCAGACGCCCGACGGATACCTGTGGTTCGGGACATTCAACGGCCTGGTCCGATTCGACGGCATTCGATTCACGGTCCTGAATCCCAGCAACACGCCGCAGCTGCCCGGCGCCGCGGTGGTCAACCTGCACCAGGACCGTTCCGGGCGACTCTGGGTGAGCACGGACCGCGGGCTGGTCACGATCCGGGACCATCATTGGCGCAGCTACGGCACGAACGAAGGCTGGGCGGGAAACTATGTGCGCAGCTTCTCCGAACGGGCCGATGGCGACCTTCTCGTGTCCACCTTCGACGGCCACCTGCTGGAGTTCACCGGGGATCGCTTCCATGAACTGCCGCCGCCGCCGCGGGCAAATCGCGACGGCTACGTGACGCATGTGGACGAGGATGGCCGGTGGTGGGCGATTCGGAACAACTTCGCGGGCCGCTGGATCTCCGGGGCGTGGGTGGAGACCATCCGACTGCCAGCGCTGACGACGGATTCGGTCGGGTGCGGGACGGCGCGCGATGGCTCCCTGATCCTGATTGCTGGCCGGAAGGTCGAACACTGGAACCGGGGTGTCCGCACCGCCTCGCTCACTCTACCGGAGCCGCCCGGGGGCGTCTGGAGCGTCTCCGAGGACTGGGCGGGGAACCTCTGGATCTGCACGTTCGACAAGGGGCTCTGCCAGATTCGCCCGGACGGCAGCTTCCTGCGCTGGACTACCACCGAGGGTCTGAGCCATCCCAGCACCCGATGCCTCTTCGAGGACTCCGAGCGAAACCTCTGGGTCGGCACCAGCGGCGGGGGACTGATGCGTTTCAAACCCCGCCGGTTCCAGGTCTTCGGCACCGAATCCGGATTCACCGAACGGACCATCCGTTCGATCGCCGCGGATGGAACGAATGGACAATGGGTGGCGACTTACGGAAGAGGGGTGTTCCACCTGGAGGCTGGGCGGGCGACCGAGGTGCCGCTGACGGCCATTAATCGGGGGGCCGTGTACCTGCACAGCATCCTTCGGGATCGAGACCATCGGGTCTGGCTCGGAGCACTCGGATCCGGGATCTGGCAGATGGACTCCGACGGCATCCGCCGCATTCCTGGAGGCGATCTCGGCTGTGCCACCGTCTTCACTGTGTTCGAGGACACGCAGGGCCGGGTCTGGTTCGGGGGTGAGCGGGCCCTCGGTGTCCGGGAAGCCGGGCGGATCCGGAAGTTCACCGACGACGCCGGGGCGACGGTGCCGGGAGTCTCGGCGATGGCCGAACCGGCGGACGGCAGCCTCTGGCTTTCGAATTCGGAGCGCGTCTACCGGCTCGCCTCGAACCATCTGGCGGAAGTGCGCACTCCCGAGTCCCGACCGTTGAATGACGTTCTCTGCTTCCTGCCCGACGCCGACGGCGCCCTCTGGATGGGCACCCGGAATGACGGTCTCCTCCACTGGCAATCCGGACACCTGAAGCGAGTGGACCGATCGGCGGGACTGCCGGCGGACGGCGTCCACGGAATCCTCGAGGACGGTCTGGGATACGTCTGGATGACCTCGCGCCGAGGGGTGACGCGGGCCCGGAAGGCGGATTTGACGGCGGTGGTCCGCGGCGATCTCGACCGGTTGTCCTGCCAGTTGCTGGACACCGCCGACGGATTGGTGAGCCGGGACTGTCCCGGCGGTCAGCAGCCGGTGGCCATGAAGGGTCCCGACGGACGCCTTTGGTTCGCGACCCTGAAGGGTGTCGCCACGATCGATCCGGGGGCGTTTCGTCTGAACGTGCTTCCACCGCCCGTCCACATCGAATCGCTCCAGTATCGCCCCGAGCATCCCGGAGCCCTCGGCGCGGCGAGCACGGAGTCGATCCTCGCCCTTGAACCGCCGTTTGAATCGCGGATCTCGCTTCCGGCCGGCAGCCATGGCCTGGAGATCCGGTACACAGCGCTGAACTTCGCCGCCCCCGAGAAGCTCCGCTTCCAGGTCATGCTCGAGCCCGTCGAGCAGGCCTGGCGGGATGAGGCGGGCAGCCGGTCAACGTACTACCACGAGCTTCGCCCGGGGGACTACCGGTTCCGGGTGCGGGCCGCCAACAACGACGGGGTTTGGAACGAACAAGGCGCCGCCCTCGCCTTCGCGGTTCGGCCCTACCCGTGGCAGACCCGTTGGTTCATTGCCGGGATCGCGCTGTTCCTCGTCGGTCTCGGTGCCGTCATCGCCCGGTGGCGATCGCAGACCATCCACCGCCGGAGCCTTGTCGCCGCCGACCTGGAACGACGGCACCAGGCGGAAGTCGCCCATTTCGGCCGGGTCGCCGGACTGGGACAGATGGCTTCGTCCATCGCGCATGAGTTGAACCAGCCGCTCGGAGCCATTCTCCGCAATGCAGAGGCGGGCGAACTCCTGCTGCGGCAGCCGACCCCCGACACGGAGGAACTGCGGGCCATCCTTGCCGACATCCGGCAGGACGATCACCGGGCCGGCGAGGTGATCGGGCGGATGCGGACCCTGCTCCGGCATGGCGAGGTCCGCGCGGCCGAGGTGGATTCCGCCGCGCTGATCCGTGACGTCGCGAAACTCGTCGACTTCGAGGCGCGCAGCCGCCAGGCCGAACTGGTCCTGGACCTGTCTCCATCCCTCCCGAAGGTCGTCGGCGACCGCGTCCAGCTCCAGCAGGTCGTCCTCAACCTCCTCCTGAACGCCCTCGACGCGGTCCAGTCCTGTCCACGGGATCGGCGCCGGGTGACCCTGCGGGCTTTCGGCGCCGAAGACGCCTTGGTGGTCTCCGTGTCCGACCTCGGCACGGGCATACCCCCCGACCGGCTCCCGCAGATCTTCAACGCCTTTCACACTTCCAAGCCGGACGGCCTCGGTATGGGCCTGACGATCGCCCGGACCATCGTCGAAGCCCACGGCGGGACGCTGACCGCGGCCAACGGCCCCGAACGAGGAGCCGTCTTCCGGTTCACCGTGCCCATCCCTCCCGCCGCCGCCCCGTCATGAACCCGGCTGCCGCCACCGTCTTCGTGGTCGACGACGATCCGTCCGCACTGCGCTCGGTCACGCGTCTGCTGCGACTCAGCGGTTTTCAGGTCGCGCCGTTTGAATCCGCAGGAACCTTCCTCGCCGAACTGCCACCTGACGCCCCCGGCTGCGTCGTCACCGACCTCCGGATGCCCGACGTCGACGGGTTGGCCCTTCAGGAGGCTCTCGCCCGGGCCGGCAATCCGTTGCCGGTGATCTTCCTCAGCGGCCAGGGCGACATCCCGTCCACTGTCCGCGCCATGCGCAAGGGGGCCGAGGATTTCCTCACCAAGACCGCCCCCGGGAATTTTCTTGTCGAAGCCATCCGTCGCGCCCTGGCCCGTGACGAACGGCAGCGGGAGGACGCCCGGCGCATCAGTGCCGCAAGGGCGCTGCTGGAAACCCTGATTCCCCGGGAACGCGAAGTGCTGGCGGGGGTTCTGCAGGGCAGGCTCAACAAGCAGATCGCGGCCGACCTCGGAATCCACGAGCGGACCGTGAAGCTCTATCGGACGTCCCTGACTCGGAAGCTGGGCGTCCAATCGGGCGCCGAACTCGCGCGGCTGGTCGCTTCCGCCTCGCTTCCGGACTTCCCCTTCGGGCAGTAGCCGCGATTCCCCGCGGTCGGGCATACTGCCCGCATCAGTACGCCGAGAACAGGACTCACCTACGTCGCCGTCGTCGATGATGACGAGAGCATCCGACGCTCGTGCGGTCGCTGGCTTCGGGCCGCCGGTTTCACCCCCGTGGAGTATCCCTCCGCTGAAGCGTTCCTCGCCGACCAGCGCCAGCCGGACTTCGCGTGCCTGATCCTGGATGTCCGTCTTCCGGGCATCTCAGGTCTGGAACTGGGCCGGCGCCTGGCGTCGGTGGACGTGCGGACTCCGGCGATCTATCTCACCGCCCACGACGAACCCCCGATCCGGGCCGAGGCCGAAGCCATCGGCTGCGCCGGGTTCTTCCGGAAGACTGATTCCGGGGACGACGTCCTCGCCGCGATCGCGCGCGCCGTCCGCGCCCCGACCCCCGCGCAGGGGCCGGGTGACCGGAAGTGACCCACCCTCAGCCTGTCCATGACACCCGATCAACTGACTTTCCACTCGAGCGTGAAATCCAGTCCCCTCCTGCTCCTCCTTGCCCTGACGGCATCCACAGCGTCGTCCGAGGTCTTTTCCCCGACGTTCCCACCTCTCGCTCCGGCGCTGTCCGAGGGGGTCCCCGCCGGCGGCGCGGGGTCCGCGACGGACGACGAGAAGGCGCAGGCGGCCGAACTGGCGAAGAAGTTGTCCAATCCGGTCGCCAGCCTGATCAGCGTCCCGATCCAGAATAACTTCGAATTCGGCGCCGGTCCGGATGGGGATGGATTCCAGTACCGGGTCAATATCCAGCCGGTCATTCCCATCTCTCTGAGTGCCGATTGGAACCTCATTTCCCGAACGATCCTCCCGGTGGTCTATCAGGAGAACGTCTTTGGCACCTCCAGTCAGGCGGGTCTGTCCGATACCCTCCAAAGTCTGTTCTTCTCACCCGTCGAACCGACCCAGGGCGGCTGGATCTGGGGCGCGGGCCCGGTCCTCCTGCTCCCGACCGCCACCGATGACCTGCTCGGGACCGAGAAGTGGGGCGCCGGCCCGACGGCGGTCCTGCTCAAGCAACAGAACGGATGGACCTACGGCGCCCTGGTGAACCACCTCTGGTCCTTCGCCGGCGAGGACGGTCGTGCGGACGTGAACGCCACCTTTCTGCAGCCTTTCGTCAATTTCACCACCAAGACCTTCACCACCTTCGGGGTGCAGACCGAGGCGACCTATGACTGGGACAACTCCCAGTGGACCGTCCCGCTCGTGGGCCAGGTGAGTCAGTTGCTCAAGATAGCCGGCCAGCCGGTTCAGTTCAGTCTCGGTGCCAAATACTACGCCGACAAACCCGACGGCGGCCCCGAGTGGGGGTTGAGGTTGGCAGTCACGCTGCTCTTTCCGAAATGAGCATGCACAAACCAAGAACCAAAACGCCAGAACCGTGAGAATCGCTCCTATTCTTGCCGTCGCGGCGCAGGGTGTCCTGCCCTCCCCGCCCATGCAGTCCGGCAGCACGCCCTACAAGTCCAGCAAGCTGGTCGCCGCTCATTTCGGTGGCACGCGGAATCCGCTGATCGTCCGCTGGCCGGCGAAGATCAGGCCCGACCCGACACCACGCGCGCAGTTCCTCCACTGCATCGACGTCGTGCCCACCATCTATGATGTCCTGGGAATCGCACCGCCCGCGGTCGTCAACGGCATCCCGCAGGATTCCTTTGATGGCACCAGCTTCGCCGGCACCTTCAATGACGCCAAGGCCGGCGAGGTCCGTCACACGCAGTATTTCGAGATCATGGGCAGCCGCGGCATCTACCAGGACGGCTGGTTCGCCGGTGCCTTTGCCCGCGTATCCCCTGGGTTCCGGGCCTGCCCAAGGGCTTCTTCGATGAAAAGGGCCAGGTCGCCCGGACTCCCGACCAGGCCAGATGGTAGCTCTACAATCTCGAGGAAGACTGGTCCCAGGCCGACGACCTCGCCGACAAGCTGTCCGAGAAGCTGAGCCAGATGAAGGAGACATTTCTCATCGAACTCACGCGAAACAACGGCCTTCCCGTCGGGGGTGGCCTGTTCATCCCGGTCATCCGTCCCGACCTCAAGACCTCGACTCCTTACCCCGAGTGGAACTTCTCCGGCGACATACACCGCATGCCCGAATTCGCCGCTCCTGCGCTGGGTAACCGGGACAACCTCGTCACCATCGACGCCGAACTCCCCGCCAGCGCCAACGGCTGCCTGTACAAGCCCGGATCGTTTGCGGGGGGGCTGACCTGCTATGTCATGGATGGCGTGCTCTCCTACGAGTACAACCTGTTCGAGATATCCCGGACTCGGATCAAGACGACGGAGAGGCTCTCCGCGGGCAGGGCGAAGATCGAGGTCGTGACCAAGTACGTCGTGGAGAGACCGGGCGGCCCCCTCGAGGTCAGCCTGAGGGTCAACGGCCGGGGATTCGCCAAAGGCACCGTGCCGATTAGCGCACCGGTGGGCTTCACGGCGAACGACTGTCTCAACATCGGAATCGCGCTCGGCTCCCCCGTTTCCCCGGACTATTTCGACCGCGCGCCGTTCAGGTTCAACGGCACAATCGAAAGCGTCCATGTGGAGTACACCCGATGATTCATGATTCGTTCACGAACCAGGAGAGCCAGTCCGTGTCGGACCGGTCCTTGGTTCGATCCCGGAGTTCATGGCCCCCAGCGATAACAATCCGTTGATTCACCTATGAAAAACACACTCAGAGAACTTCTCGCCGCGTTCACTGTGGTCGCGACCGGCGCCGCGACCTTCGGTCCGGCCGTCGAAGCCGCCGAACCGAAGTTCGCCGCAAAGGTGCCCGCGTCGGTGCTGACCCCGGACAAGGTCAGCACCGAACTCCTCGGCGACCTCGTGTTCTCCGACGGGATGCCGAGCGCCACGACCGTCAGGAAGGTCTACGACTTCCTGGATTTCTCCCGCGGCGTGGAGACCTTCCTCAACGGGATTCCGGCCGCGTCGGTCTATGCGGCGCTGCAGGGATTCGGCGAGACGGGCCTGAGGCCCGGCGACCTCGGTCTCTTCGAGAACCTGATGGATGCCCGCTCCCTGTTTCTCACCGCCAACTCGACGACCATGTACGGCATGACGGAACTCAACGTGAAGGACGGACCGATCGTCGCCGAAATCCCTCCGGGGGTGCTGGGGCCGGTTGATGACGCCTTTTTCCGCTTCGTGACCGACATCGGACTGACCGGTCCGGATCGAGGCCGAGGCGGGAAATACCTGTTCGTGCATCGTGACTACAAAGGGGAGATTCCGGAGGGCTACTTCGTCGCGCGCACGCCCTCGTACCGGAACCTGCTGTTCTTCCGCGGTTTCGTCCAGGGTGACGATCTCGCCGGCACGGCCGCGGCGATCAAGAGCAGGTTCCGGATGTATCCCCTGTCGCAGGCCGCCAACCCACCCGTACCGGTGTTCCTGAACCTCTCGGGTCGCCGGTTTAATACGGTTCACGCCAACGACTTCTCCTACTTCGAGGAACTCAATGCCGTAGTCCAGTACGAGCCGGCCGACTCCTTCGATCCCGAACTCGTCGGGTTGTTCGCCTCGGTCGGCATCAAAAAGGGTCAACCCTTCCGTCCGGACGCCCGGATGCGGAGGATTCTCACGGAAGCCGTGGCGACGGGCAACGCCACCGCCCGGGCCCTCAGCTTCGCTCCCCGCAAGGAGTCCGTCTATTTCTATGCCGATCGGAAGTGGACCTCCCCGTTCGCCGGCATGAGTCATGAATTCCTGAACAACGGCGAACGCGTGCTCGATGATCGGATCTTCTTCCATTACATGGCGACAGGCATCACGCCCGCCATGGCCTCGCCCAGGGTGGGCACGGGCTCCGCGTACGGCTTCACCGCGACCGACGCGAAAGGTGCCTACCTCGACGGTGGCAAGACCTACCGAATCACTCTGCCGGCTCCGATACCCGTCAATAATTTCTGGTCGTTCATGGTCTACTCCGGACAGCACCGTTCCATGCTGGAGACGGATCAGAAGCTCGCCGGCCTGGACAGCAACAATCCGTCCGTGAAGCCCGACAGCGACGGATCCTACACCGTGTGGTTCGGGCCGACGCCCCCGACAGGGCATGAAGGGAACTGGATCCAGACCGTGACCGGTCGGAGTTACAACGTGCTTCTCCGTCTCTACGGCCCCCTCGAACCGTGGTTCAACAAGACCTGGAAACCGGGCGACCTCGAGTTCGTCAAGTGACGCAGCCATCCACCGCCTGAGGAAGGACCCCGTGAATTCAATGCGTTCCCGACTTCATCTCACCGCACTCCTCGCCGCCTGCGGGGCGACACTGACTCCGGCCCTGATCGCCGAGGAAGGCGGCGGCGGACACTATCTGCCCGGCGCCACCGCGTCCTTCATTGACGCCCTTCCGGGGCGAGAGGCCTTCGCCTATGTCAATGCCTTCACCTGGTATGACGGATCGGCGGGCGGCAACCGGGCGCTGGAGGTCGCCGGCCAGTTGGTGGCGAACCTCGATGCGACGGTCTATGCCGACACCTCGATCCTGCTCTACGAGACGCCTTGGAAGATCCTGGGCGGGCAATACGCGGTCGCTGCGGCCATCCCCTACCTCTGGATGGACGTGAAGGGTGACGTGCGGTTCGGCCCCGCTACGGTCAGCGGCCGGGACACCACCAGCGGTCTGGGCGACATCCAGATCCTGCCCCTGATGCTGGGATGGCAGGAGGGCGACCTGAAGTTCGGGGGCCAGTTCGGCGTCTACGCGCCCACGGGTGACTTCGAGCAAGGCCGGCTCGCCAACCCCGGCAGGAACTACTGGACCTTCGAGCCGGGCCTGAATCTGAGCTGGCTCAGCAGCCGGATCGGAACCGAGATCAGTCTCTTCGCCGGCTTCGATGTCAGCACGAGAAACGAGGCCACCGACTACCAGAGCGGCGACGTGCTCCACCTCGACGCCACCGTGGCCCAGCACCTGCCTCTGGGTTCCGGCGTGGTGGGGGTCGGCGCCAACGCGTTGTACTATCGTCAGGTCGGTGGTGACGGTGGCTTGGGCGCGCGGTTGGGGGGCTTCGAGGGCGAGACCCTCGGCGTCGGCCCGGTGCTCTCCTACACCCGGAAGGTGGGAGAGAAGACCGATCTGGTCGCTGAATTCAAGTGGCTGCCCGAACTGGACGTGGAACACCGGACCGAAGGCGACACAATCTGGTTCAAGCTGGCGCTGGTCTTCTGATCCGCGAGTCACTCCCCACCAAACCGGGATTCCCAACTCAACATGAATCGCCACCTGATAACTCTGAGCCTGACCGCTGCCTGCGTCGGACTGGCGCCCCCGGCCCTAGCCGACCTTCTCGAACTCAGGAGCGGGAGTGTCCTGAACGGCAAGTATGCGGGCGGCAACCCGGGGACGGTCCGCTTTGAGACCGCGTCCGGTCAGCAGATCATCGAAACCTCGCAGGTCATCGCGTTGACGTTCACCACGCCGGTCGCGGCGCCGGCTGCCGTCAGCCCGCCGCCCGCGGCGACTGCGATCGTGAGTCCGGTGACCCTGCCTTACGGCACGACCTTCCTGGTCCGTTTGACGGACAGCGTTTCATCGCGGAGCCGGGCGGGAGCCAGCTTCACCACCAGGCTGGAGTACAACCTTGTCGTGAACGGAGTGGTGGCGGTCCCCGCGGGCACGGTCATCTACGGCCGGGTCCAGAGCGCCACGCAGGCCCGTCGCGCCTTCGGTCGCTCCACCCTGGATCTGCGCCTGGCCCAGATGGTGTTGGGTGGAAACCCGGTTCCGATCGCCACCGGCGGCTTCCAACAGGCCGGGGAGGCTTCGATCAGGAAGGCGGCTCGTGGCGCGGCCGCGGGTGCTGCGATCGGCGCGATCGTGGATGGCGGTGACGGTGCCGGGAAAGGCGCCGCGATCGGCGCCACGGCCAGTCTCCTGAAGAAGGGCCAGACGGTCACGGTCCCACCCGGCACGCTGCTGGAGTTCTCGCTCACCCAGCCCGTCACGGTTCGCCCCGGCAGCTGAGTGGGGACAGCGTCGATCAATCACAGACAACCGACCCCGACTCTCATGACCCATCTTGCAGGCCGACTCTTTCTTCTCGCTCTCACGGTTCTCCTCGGGACCTCCGGAAGCGTCCTGGCGCAGAGCACTGAGGCGATTCCTCCGGGCGAACCGGCGGTGGACGCGGGCAATCTCCGCGCGTTCATCGAACTGACCCGCTCGGACATCAGAACCCGGAAGACGCTCATCATCGCGCAGAACATCCAGTTCACGGATGATGAGGCCGTCGAGTTCTGGCCCCTCCACAGCGAATACTCGCTCGCACTCGACAAGCTTCTCGATGAGCGACTCAGGATTCTCCGCGAGTACCTGGCCGGATCCGCCCGCTTCACGGACCGGGAGGCGACCCGGCTTGCGGGGAAGGTCTTCGATCTGGAGGACCAGCGGACACGGCTCAAGCGGGTCTGGTTCCGGAAGTTCTCGAAAGTGGTCCCGGCGAAGAAAGCCGCGCAGTTCTTCCAGATCGAGAACCAGCTCAACGCGGTGCTCGACCTGCGGCTGGCGGCCGCGCTGCCGCTGATCCGATGACGCCGCCGTCCGCCGCACCGACCTGTCCCGGCCCGCGGAAGGGAAGGCTCCGGTTCCCGAGCCCGCAGCCCCTTGTGCCGGGCGGCTGCGGCACCCGCCTTGGACCGGGGACGATAACCGTGGAACGCTTCCCGCTGATCGCTATCCCGGCCCAGTGAGCTCCTGCGCCGCGGGCTGCGGAAGGCGAGCCGCGGACGAGCGGATTAGCGGACGAGGATCATGAAATGACTCACTTGATGTCGATCGCGGCACGGAAGGGGCCGCTCTCCTCCGTTCTCTCCGGCATCGCCGGCGTGCTGCTGGTCACCGGCTGCCGGCATCTCGGTCCCGGGACGGTCTCCGTGGATCGATTCGATTACAGCACTGCCATCGCCGACTCCTGGAAGCAGCAAACCCTGCTGAACATCGTGAAGATGCGGTACCTGGACTTACCGGTGTTCGTGGATGTGGCCTCCATCGTGAGCGGTTACTCGATGGAGACCAGCGTGAATGCCGGCGGCCAACTCTCCTCGTCCGGCGCGATCCAGGGCAATAGCATGACTCTGGGAGGCGCGGGCCGCTTCACCGACCGCCCCACCATCACCTATGTGCCGATGACCGGGGAGAAGTTCCTTCGAGGTCTTATTACCCCCATCGAGCCCAAGCATATCTTTTTCATGCTCCAGGCTGGCTATGCGGCGGATTTCATCCTGGGACTGACCGTGGAGTCCCTGAATGGCGTGCGCAACCGGTCGGCGGCCGGGGGGTCGGTGCGGGACGCCGATCCCGCTTTCCTCCGTGTGTTGGAGCTGCTTCGTGAGGTGCAAGCGGCGGGTGCGGTTGGGATGCGGGTGGAGGAGGACAAGGCCAAGGGCCAGACCGCGGTCCTGTTCTTCCGCCGTGACGACGTACCCGCGGAAATCGCAGCGAAAACAGCGGAAATCCGCCGGCTGCTCATGCTCCCGGCCGAGGGGCAGAATTTCGTGCTGACTTATTCGCCAGCCCGCGGGGCAGGTCATGAGCTGGCCGTGAACAGCCGCTCCATGTTGCAGGTCATGGGCGCCTTCGCGAGCTACCTGGATGTGCCTGAGGTGCACCTCGAGCAACATCGCACCCTGCCTTCGATGGAGGGAGCGGTCCAGGCGGGTCGACAGGACGGCGTCCGCATTCACAGCGGCAAGCAGAAACCCGCGGATTGCTTCACCGCAGTGCCCTATCGGGGATACTGGTTCTGGATCGATGACACGGACTGGCGATCCAAGCGGGCGCTGACCGCGATCATGTTCTTCTTCACGCTGGCCGAGACGGGCACAGGCGACCGACTGCCACTCATCACCATTCCCGCCCAATGATGCGGGCCACCCCGGAACCACAGGAGTCGAGGTGAGGCAGTTCAGACCCCGCAATGGAAATGAGGGCGCCTGTCACGCCCGGTCCGCCCCAGCCTCGAAGCGGTTCTTCTTCCGCGGGCTGGCATGGCTGATTCTGGTTCTCCTGATTCCCGGCTCGGGGTGTCGGGCGGTCAAGACCGCGGTGGATGCGCCGGGCATGACCCTGCGCGCCGTCCCGCCGGGGAAGGAATCCGGCCCTCCCGTGGACCCGGTGGACGTCCAGCAGACGCTGCTCCGCCTGGCCGAGGAGTTCTCGGTGAACATGGTGAGCGGCGTCGAGCGACTCAGGCGCGGCACCAACAATCTCGACCGGGCCGAGGAACTCCGCTGGCAGACCGCGCTGGGCAGCGAGATCTGTTCCATTGCCTCGGGGCCGAACGCGGTGGCGAACCTTCTGGACATGGCCGTGTTCGTCACCGTTACCCGGGCGGCGATTGAGGAATACTGGCGGCCGAACGTATTCGGTGACTCGGCCCTGCCCATGCTGGAGAGCTGTCGGGACGCCGAGACGAATGCCTGGCGATCCGCCGTGAAAGTGCTCCGAACTGAGGAAGTCGTTGAGTTCCGGCGGGCGATCGAGGAGTGGCGCCGGCAGAATCCGCAGCCGGAGAGCGTGTTCGCGGCCCGGGCTCTGGGCCTGGCCTCACGGGTGTCACGAGCCCCCCGGGCCGCCACTGGGAAGCCGGGCAGTGTCTTCAACCTCCTGATGCTCGATCCGCTTTCCGGACTCGACCCCGCGACTCGCGAAATCGCGCAGACCCGCATGTTTGCCGAGCGCGCGCTCTACGTGGCCCAGAAGATGCCGATGCTGGTGCGGTGGCAGACGGAGTTGCTCGCCGTCAACGCCATGGAGACTCCCACCGTCCGCCAACTCGTGACGAACTCGACGACCCTGTCCGCTTCCGTCGATCGCGTCTCACGTGCAGCCGAAGAGCTGCCCGGGCGAATCGTCACGGAAGGGGAGGAGATCCTCCGTGCGGTCCGGTCGCAGGAAAAGGAACTGACGCCGCTGGTGAACGAGGTTCGCCAGGCGCTCGAGTCCGCGGCGCGGATGTCCACGTCCCTGAACACCACGCTCATGACGTTCGACGCTCTGATGAAGCGCTTCGGCGTGGGCGAGACGAACACCGCCGGAACCCGCGCCGATGACACCGAACCGTTCCGCGTGCAGGACTACGGCCGGACAGCGGCGCAAGTGGACGCCGCCGCGCGGCAACTGACCGAGTTGCTGCGGACCCTCGATCGAACGCTGGGTTCGACGAACCTCGCTCAACTGTCCGCACAGGCCGACCCGGTCGTCCGGCAGGCCCAGGCGGGTGGCAGGGAGATCGTGGACTACGCTTTCCGAAGGTGCCTGGAACTCCTGGGAGCCGTCTTGGTCGGCGCCCTCGCTTATCGGGCGATCGCGTCACGCCTGGTGGCTCGCCGAGGAGCGGCCGGGATTCAGGTGGGGAAACTCTAAGAGTGTGAGCATGAGAAACGAAGCTTGCCTCGCGCGGTTCCTGGAAGGGCATCGAAACACTGCAAGAGCCAACGTGAGGAGACTCGAACCCGGGGATGAGCGGGATGTGCTGAGCGCCCTCAGGGCGTCGCCTGTCACCGCACGATCACTGCCCGACGTGCTGCTGGCCATCCTCTGCCTCGGGCTTGCGGGTGCACCGACGGCTTTCGGTGCGGATGCCGGGAGCCCTCCGAATCCGGCCTTCGTGACCAACTATGTGACGGTCACGAACATGGTATTCGTCACCAATTACGTCACCCTTACCACCACCGTCCCGCTCCCGGCTCCTGGGAACGCCGTCGACGGACCCACCAACTCAGGTCTGCCCGATCTGAGCTGGGCCCCGCCCGAAGACAGCTTCGATTGGATCCAGCTCAAGTCCGGCGAGTGGCTCAAGGGTCGGTTGAAGGCCATGCAGGATCGGAAGCTCGAATTCGACAGCGAGGAACTGGATAGCCTGACCTTTGACTGGAAGGATATCCGGCAGGTGCGATCGGCGCGCACCATAGATGTCCTGTTCACTGACGGGGAGACCCGGTCGGGACCCGTGTTGATCCGGCCCGGGGCCGTCGGAGTCGGCGGCTCGCCACCGCGGCACGTGCCGGCGGAACAGGTGCAGAGCCTGACCCCCGGCGGTTCCCGGGAGCGGAATTACTGGTCGGGAAAGGGAACGCTTGGGCTCACGCTGCGGGCGGGAAACAGCGACCAGATGGAGTACAACGCGAAGGCCCATCTCCAGCGCCGGACCCCCGCGACCCGTCTGAGTCTGGACTATATCGGCAACGTGAGCACCAGTTCCGGAGTCGAGGAGGCGAACAACCATCGACTCAACAGCGAATTCGATCTCTGGCTCTCGCGCCGGTTCTATCTCATCCTGCCTTTCGCGGAATACTACCGGGATCGGTTTCAGAACCTCGCGCACCGGCTCACCGCCGGCGCCGGCGTCGGCTACAACCTCATCGACCGCCCAAATCTGGATTGGAACATCACTTCGGGCCCGGGCTTTCAGGAGGCCTGGTTCGCCTCCAGCCAGCCGGACGAGCCTTCAAGCAGGGGAGTCGCGGCCCTGATCTTCGGCAGCCGTCTCGATTGGAAAATCACGCGACGGATCGAGCTGATTCTGGAATACCGCGGTCAGTACACGAGCCGCGAGGTGGGCGAGACTACGCACCACAGCGTGAGCACGCTTTCACTCGAGCTGACCCGCCGCTTCGATCTGGATGTCTCCTTCGTCTGGGATCGCATCTCGGTGCCCCGGATCGGAGCCGACGGCCTGCAGCCAAGGCCAGATGACTTCCGACTGGTGGTGGGGATGGGAATTGATTTCTGAACCGCCGTGCCGGGGCCTCGGCGATGGCGGAGCGGGCGCAGTCCATCACGGTCTGGTTTTTGGCGCTCAGCGCGGCGCACTCGACGGCGATGTCGCGGATGGCGTTGTTGGCGAAGTCGTCCATCACCGACCGGACCCACGGTGAGGCGTCCGACCGCCAGCGCCCAGGGAGGGGCGAGGTCTCGTCGACCCGGACATGTTCTTCGCACCACTGCCAGGGCGGGCGCCGGTCGGCGGGTTTGCAGGCGCTGCAGAAGTCTTCGATGAACGGATGGCGCTCCACGCCACAGGCGGAACGTTCGAGGCTGGACCGGCTTCCTACCGGGGTCGGTCGGTCCAAACAGCGCCTCGGCCGGTTCTCGCACGTTCTCGCGGCGGTCTCGCTCTCGCTGACCCTTCTGGACACGAAAGAGCCCCTCGGGGTCGCCGAGGGGCGTCGTGGCGCGGTCCGCGCCGGTTACTTCTTCGCGGGGACGAGTTCGAACACCCGGGCGTAGAGGCGGACGCGGCCGGTGATGCGGCGCACGATCTTGGCGGCTTGCGGTTCGGCGAGCTTGAAGGCGGCAGCGAGGTCCTTGGCGATGGCGTCCTTGTCCTTGCCGGTCAGGAAGTGGAAGGCGACGAACCCCCCCCTTGGTCTCCTTGAGTTCATCCAGCGTGGTCGGGAGGCGGTCGGTCGCCTCGCCGTCGGTATCGGACTTCGCCGCCTTGGCAGCCTTCGCGGGCTTCTCGACCCTTTCCGGGGCGGCGGCCGACTGGGGTGCGGGCTGCTCGGCTGCGGGGGCCTGGGTCGCCTTCTTCGCTTTCGCGGCCTTCGGTTCGGTGGCGGTCACGGTCGTGGTCTTCGAGGTCTGGTCCTTGGTGGCTTCGGTCGTCTTCTTCATGTTGGTCTTTCGCCAGAGCGGGGGTTTGGTTGATCCGCTCGGAACGTGACTCTCGCTACGGTGAGGCGGTGGGAGTATCCAAGGGTTCTCCGAGCGATCCCTGCTCAACCCAGAGGGATGAAGCCCTGATTGTGCTCAGCGATGGCGCGGTCGTACGTGTCCTCGATGACCGACTGCAACGTGTCGCAGTACACGTCGAGGACGCGCGCCAGCACCATGGATTCGGCCTTCCGCCGGGCGTGCCCCTCCACGAGCCACACCGTGTAAGTGTCGTCGGGCTCGTAGACGATGATGAGCGTCCATGCACGGCCGGGCTTTCCATTCACCCGAGCCTGCAAGCCGACATCGAACTCGACGCGGGGCGGGCCGCCCTCCGAGGTGAGCCGGGATCGAAAGCCGGAACGGTATTCGCCCTCCGCTTGGGCGCAGCGGTACCGGAAGTCCTGCGCGCCGATGTAGGTGAAGGCCCCGCGGAGGCCGAGGCCTCCCGCTTGGTCGATGATGGTGCGGGTGGTTTCAGGGAT
>CAIMTB010000121.1 GCA_903844265.1 uncultured Verrucomicrobiota bacterium | reverse complement strand
GGAGAAACGATTGAGCCGGCGACGGAACGAATCCGAAGCCGGCTCGCGCGTCCCCCGGGAGCCGGGGGGATGGAATGGGGGGTGGTCTTAGAACTTGTAGTTCACGCCGGCGATGAGCTTGAGGTCGTTGCTCTCGCGGTTCGGCGCGGGGTTGCTGACGTACCAATCCTGCAGCGTGGCGCGCAGTTCCATCTGCTTCGTGACGGCGGCACCGATGCCGATTTCGGCGGCGGCGTAGTACTGGGCCCACTCGTCGATCTTCGGCTGATATTCCAAGGACTGCCAGACGCGGGCGGTGCTGCTGAGCTTCCAGGTGAGCTTCTCGCCGAAACGGAGGGTGGCGAAGTTGCGCTCGTCGCCGCCGACGTTCTCGAAGACGTAGCCGGGACCGGCTTCAGCACTCAGCGTGAAGTTGTCGTTCTTCACGATGTAATAACCGGCACCGACAGAGACCGGGACGCGGTAGTTGATGTCCGCGATGGAGTCCTGCAGACCCTCGACACGGGCGAAGGCGTAGAATCTTTCCGAAAAGAGGTAGTTGTACTGGCTGAAGCCCTTCACGAATCCGACGTTCTGGGTGCTGTCGTTCTTGCCGTAACCTGCGTCAAGGCCGGCGGAAAACTCGCCGCCGGTCCACTTCCGGAGGGTGAGCACGTTCGCCGTGAAAAGGAGGGTGTCGCTGTTGCCCTGGGTGACCGAGACGCCAACGCCGGCCGAGGTTTCCCACTTCGGCTTCGGGGGCGTGGCGGCGGCGGCAGCAACGGCGGCGGCATCCCCCGCGGGTTCAGGCGCCGGAACCGGGGCCGTACCGGCCTCCTGGGCAATGACGGCGGTGCCGGCAAAAGCGAGACATGCGCCGACTAAATAGATCCGAGTATAATCCTTCATGGTGACTGGACGTGGCTGAATGCAACTGGGCTCTGAACGTGTGTTTGTTTGTGACCGACATCGACCGAGCAACCCCGCACGGACCCACGGATCTTCCTCAGGAATGCCGGATTCCGCGCATGGATTCACGAGGCGACCCCATGCAACGGTTCAGGACCGGCGAGAAAATCCCAAGGGATTCCGAGGGATCCCGATGGATCCGAGGAATTGGCTCCAGAGGTAGGACTCGAACCTACAACCCCACGGTTAACAGCCGCGTGCTCTACCATTGAGCTACTCTGGAACCCCGAACAGGGCCGCGAACTGTACTGGGAGCAGTCCGCTCGTCAAAGGGATTTATAGAGCAAAATGATGTGCCCCCGGAAAGGGCCCGGCTACACTTCAGGGCAGCTATGCCACGAAGCGCCGCCAAAGCCCAGACGCCCGCGACCAGCACCGCCGCCGCCCCCGCCGCGCCGCGGACGTTCCGAAAAATCATGGCGGCCAACCGCTCGGAAATCGCCATCCGCATCTTCCGCGCCGCCACTGAACTCGGCATCCGCACCGTCGCGGTCTACGCGCAGGAAGACCGCTTCTGCATGCACCGCTTCAAGGCCGACGAATCCTACCTCATCGGCCAGGGCAAAGGCCCCGTGGCGGCCTACCTCGACGTCGAAGGCATCGTCACCCTGGCCCGCGAAAAAGGCGTCGACGCCATCCACCCAGGCTACGGTTTCCTCAGCGAAAATCCCGCCCTCGCCCGTGCCTGTGCCCGCGAGGGAATCGCCTTCATCGGGCCGCGCCCCGAACTGCTCGACATGATGGGCGACAAAACCGCCGCACGCGCCGTCGCCGAACGCATCGGCGTCCCCACCCTCCCCGGCACCCGCGATCCCATCATCGACCGCGACGAAGCCCTGCGCGCCGCCAAATCAATCGGGTTCCCGCTCATCATCAAGGCCGCCTTCGGCGGTGGCGGCCGCGGCATGCGTGTCGTCCTCAAGCCCGGCGACCTCACCCACCTCCTCGACGAAGCCCAGACCGAAGCCGACCGCGCCTTTGGGAATCCCGCGGTTTTCCTCGAGAAATACATCCCCCGCGCCAAACACCTCGAGGTCCAGATCCTCGGCGACCAGCACGGCAACATCCTGCACCTCCACGAACGCGACTGCTCCGTCCAGCGACGCCACCAGAAAGTCGTCGAAGTCGCCCCCAGCTACGGCCTCCCGGACACCGTCGTCCGCGAACTCTGCGACGCCGCCGCCCGCATGGCCCGCGACATCGGCTACGACAACGCCGGCACCATCGAATTCCTCTACGACCTCGACCGCCACGAGTGGTTCTTCATCGAGATGAACCCGCGGATCCAGGTTGAACACACGGTGACTGAGGTCATCACCGGCATCGACCTCGTCCGTTCCCAGATCCTCGTGGCCCAGGGGCACGCCCTGCCCTCCGACACCCTCGGGCTCCCCACCCAGTCCGAAATCCCGCGCCACGGCTACGCCATCCAGTGCCGTGTCACCACCGAGGATCCGGAGAACCGCTTCACGCCGGACTACGGCCGCATCCTCGCCTACCGTTCCCCCGGGGGCTTTGGCCTCCGCCTCGATGGCGGCATGGGCTACGCCGGGGCCGTGATCACGCCGTTCTACGACTCCATGCTGGTCAAGGTCATCGCCAGCGGCCGCACCTTCGACCTCGCCTCCGACCGCATGGGTCGCGCGCTCCGCGAGTTCCGCATCCGCGGCGTGAAGACCAACATCCCGTTTCTCGAGAACGTGCTGGTCCACCGTGATTTCAGATCGGGCGGGGCAACCACCACGCTGATCGACACCACGCCCGAGTTGTTCGCCTTCAAGCCACGCCGCGACCGCGCCTCGCGCCTGCTCGGGTTCCTCGGCAACGTCATCGTCAACGGCAACCCGCACGCCAAGGGTTACAAGCCCGCACGCGTCATCGAACCCGCTCCCCTTCCCCCGTTCGACCACCGCCAACCCCTCCCCAAGGGCACCCGCGACCTGCTCCGCGAGCTCGGCCCAAAGGCGTTCGCGGAGTGGATCCTCAAACAGCGACGACTCCTCATCACGGACACCACCTTCCGTGACGCCCACCAGTCGCTCATGGCCACGCGCGTCCGCACCTACGACATGCTGGCCTGCGCCGACGCCCTCGCCCATCGCGCCGGTGACGCACGGACCGGACTGTTCTCGCTCGAGATGTGGGGCGGCGCGACCTTCGATACCGCGATGCGTTTCCTCAGCGAGGATCCCTGGGAACGCCTCCGCCAGCTTCGCGCCAGGATCCCCAACATCTGTTTCCAGATGCTCTTCCGCGGCTCGAACGCGGTCGGCTATTCCAACTACCCCGACAACGTCGTCGCCGGCTTTGTCAGGCACGCCGCAGAGGCCGGCATGGATATCTTCCGGATCTTCGATTCCCTGAATTACCTGCCCAACCTCCGGGCCGCGATGGAAGCGGTCCAGGGAACCCACGCCCTTTGCGAGGCGGCGGTCTGCTACACCGGCGACATCCTCGATGACCGCCGCGACAAGTATACGCTCCAGTACTACGTCCAGCGCGCCAAGGAACTCGAGCGCATGGGGGCCCACATCCTCGCGATCAAGGACATGGCCGGGCTCTGCCGCCCCGCCGCCGCACGCAAGCTGGTGAAGGCGTTGCGGGAGGAAGTCGGCATGCCCATCCACTTCCACACGCACGACACCTCCGGCATCCAGGCGGGCTCGATCCTCAACGCCTCCGAGGCCGGTGTGAACATCGTCGACCTCGCCATCGCCTCGATGTCGGGCTCCACCAGCCAGCCCAACCTCAACGCCGTCGTCGCCGCCCTCCAGCACACACCGCGCGACACCCGGCTCGACCTCGGCGCCCTGAATCAGTTCGCCGATTACTGGGAAAGGGTCCGCGAAATCTACGCCCCGTTCGACACGGCGCCAAAGACAGGGTCCGCCGAGGTCTACCTCCATGAAATGCCCGGCGGCCAATACACCAACCTCAAGGAGCAGGCCGCCAGCATGGGCGTTTCCCATCGCTGGCCCGAGATCGCCAGGACCTACGCCGAGGTCAACCAGCTCCTCGGTGACATCGTCAAGGTCACACCCTCCAGCAAGGTCGTCGGTGACCTCGCCCTCTTCCTGTTCAGCCGCGGCATCAAGCCCGCCGACGTCGTCAACCTCGAGCCCGGCGCCACGCCGTTCCCGGAGAGCGTCATCGACATGCTCAGCGGCGGCCTCGGCTGGCCTGAAGGAGGCTGGCCCGAAACCGTCTCGCGCGTTGTCCTCGGCGAGAAACGCCACCGCGAGGCCCGTGCCCGCTGGGAATCCGAAAGCGCCGGCCAACGCACCGGCTCCGCCCCCATCGACCTGGCCAGGACCCGCCGCGAACTGGGCGAGAAACTGCGCCACGACGCCTCCGACGACGACGTCTTCAGCCACCTGATGTATCCGCAGGTCTTCGCAGATTTCGCGAAGCATCAGCGGGAATTCGGCGACGTCAGCGTCCTTCCCACCACCGCCTTCTTCTACGGCCTGCGCCGCGGCGAGGAAATCAGCGCCCATATCGAGGAAGGCAAGACCCTCGTCATCCGACTCATCAATGTCGGCGACCCCGACAAGGACAGCCGCCGCACCGTGACCTACGAACTCAACGGCGTCACCCGCGAGACGTTCATCACCGACAAGAAAGTCCCGCCCCAGGCCAAGGCCCGACCGAAGGCCGACATCTCCGACCCTCTCCAGGTCGCCGCCCCCATCCCAGGCCTCATCGCCGCCCTGTCCGTCAGCGTCGGACACAAGGTTTGCAAGGGCGACAAGCTCCTCATGATGGAGGCCATGAAGATGCAGACCACCGTCACCGCTCCCGCGGACGGCGTCGTCGACACCCTCCATGTCACGCTCGGCGACACGGTGGAAAGCAAGGATCTGCTTTTGAAACTACGGGTGTGATCCGTCTGTTCCGTCAGCAGCCCGTCGCCGCCGTCCTGCGTTCCTCGGGCCACGAGGGAATGTCGCGGGTAAGCTTGAGGGTCACCTCGCGGCAGAGGCGGATGAAGGTTTCCTCGGCGAGGTTCAGCGGACGGGCGCGACAACGGGCGATGCCCCACTGACGGCGCAGTTTCCGCCGGCCCAGCGGCAGGGCGACGAGGGACCCGGACTTGAGTTCCTCGCGTGCGATCCACGGTGCGAGGACGCTGACGCCGAGGTTGAGTTTCACCAGTTCCTTGATCGCCTCCATGCTGCCGAGCTCCATGAAGCTGTTGAGCACCAGTCGGTCACGGCGGAAATGCTCGTCGACCAGGCGGAAGGTGTAGCTGTTCCGGTCGTAGAGGATGTAGTGCTGCGTGGGAATGTCGCCTCGTTCCACCGCACCCGCCAGCGCCCACGGATGCATGGGGCTCATCAGGAACTCGAGTTCATCCTCGAACAGGGGCTCGAACACCAACCGCTCCTCCGGCTTCGGCTCCAATGCCAGCGCCAGGTCCACGCGCCCGTCATGAAGCAGGTCCAACATCTGTGCCGTGTCGGCGGGAACGATGGTGATCGCATAATGCTCGAAGCTCGCTTTGAACTCACGGAGCACCGACGGGAGGATGTAGGTGCAGACCGTCGTGCTGGCCCCGATCCGCAGACGGCCCCGACCCCACTTGCCCAGGTGCACCAGCGCGTCACGGGCCTCGTTCATCTCCGACAGGATCTTCTCGGCGTGCTGGAGAAACTGTTCGCCCGCCATGGTCAGGCTCACCTTCTTGCCCAGCCTGTCCAAAAGACGACAGCCAACGTCCTCCTCAAGGGCCCGCATCGAATGGCTGATCGCCGACTGCGAAAGGAAAAGCTCGCGGCCCGCCGCCGTGAAACTCGCCGTCCGGGCCAGCGTCGCAAAGGCCCGAAGTTGCCGGCTGTCCAGGGGCGCCCGCTTCCATGACCGTGCTTCGTCGCTCATTACTCCCCACCGGCAAGCATTCCCCGGACCAGCGCCCGAAATCCGGATCCGGGATGCCAGCGAACAACCCCGACGGCTTATCGCGTCGTCCTCAGCGACCGGAGGCCCGCTTCTCCTCGAGCCGGTAGCGGACCACGTCCCGGGACACTCCGAGAAGCCGGGCGGCTGCCGAAACATTGCCGCTGGTCTGGTCGACCGCGCGTTGGACAAGGAGGTCGATCGCGCCCTCGAGCAGGAAACCATCCGCAGGAAACCGGAACGCCGGATTGAACCAACCCTCGCCCGACGAGGCTGGGAAGGGGTCGACGCCGGCTGGCTGATCCCCCGCCGGTTGGATTCCACCGCCGAGATGGAGGAAATCGAGGGGACCATCCTCGAAGACGAGGGATCGCTCCATTTCATGGCCGAGTTCCCGGACATTGCCTGGCCACGGATAGGTCTCGAGACGGGCGCACCCGGTCGGGGTGATCTCCCGCTCATTGAGCCGATGCCGACGACAGGCCCGCTTCATCAGCGCCAGGGCGAGCGGGACGATGTCCTGGCGTCGCTCTCGAAGCGGTGGAATGGCGAGGCGGAAGAGGTCGAGGCGATGAAAAAGATCCTCGCGGAACTGCCCCTTCGACACCAGGTCGCGCAGGTCGCGATTCGACGCCGCGATGACCCGCGGATCGACCGGGATCGGTTTGTTGCCGCCAACCCTCCGAATCCGACGGTCCTCAATCGCCGTGAGCACCTTGGCCTGGATCGGAAGTGAGAGGCTGCCGAGTTCGTCCAGGAACAACGACCCGCCATTCGCCGCCTCGAACAGTCCCATCCGCGCCGTGCGGGCGTCGGTGAACGCGCCGCGTTCGTGGCCGAACAGCTCCGACTCCACGAGACTCTCGGGCAACGCGGAACAGTTCACCTCCACCATCGGCTGTGCCGACCGCGGTCCGTTCGCGTGAATCCACCGGGCAATGCTGGTCTTGCCCGTCCCCGTCTCGCCGTGGATCAGCACCGGCGAAAGCTCAACCTGCATCCGGCGGTCCGCTCCAAGAATGCGATCGAGCTGGGCGCGCAATCCGAGCAGCGACGACCCAAACACGAACTCATCCTCGCGTGGCTGGGTCTCCTCACGACGATGCTCTTCGACCCGCTGGCTCTGCCGGTTGCGCCGGATTCGCTGGAGGACCAGCGGCAATTCCTCGAGGTCGAATGGCTTGATGAGATAATCCAAAGCCCCCAACCGCATCGCCTCCACAGCACCCGAGACCCCGCCCTCCGCCGTCATGATCACCACCGCCGTGTTCGCGGAAAACGCACCCGACTTCAGCAGGTCCGTGCCCAGCCCGTCCGGCAGGTTCACATCCACCAATGCAAAATCAAACGGGAGCGCCCCGAGCATCTGCCGCGCCGCGCCCAGATCCCCGACCGCCGCAACCTCCGCCCCGAGGCTCTCGAGGTACGCGGCCAGACGCCGCCGCAACAACGATTCGTCGTCCACAACCAACACGCTGCGTTCTGCCAAAGGACCGTCCATGTGCCTGGCATCCTCGCAAGAAAGCACCCGTCCCAACAAGACCCCGCTCGGGTCGCCTTTCCGGTTCATGGAGAGCCGGGTTTTCCAAAATTTGGACACGCATTGGGACCCTGAACCCGGCGTTGCATGGCGCCGGTCGCGGTGGGGAGCCGGGCGGATTTGGAGTGCGGCGGCTTGCTGCCGCTTTGGAGGGCGCGACACGCAGCCGCGGGCAAGCGACCCCGCCTGGCCGCAGAACGGCGATGCGAGCCAATGAGAGGCGGCGACCGGGTAACCGGGGCTACGGGACGCAACTTTGAGGTTCTTGCTCGGGAGAATCCCAACGGGATTCCGTCCCTTAGCCCAAGG
>CAIMTB010000120.1 GCA_903844265.1 uncultured Verrucomicrobiota bacterium | reverse complement strand
CCTCATCGTTATCGCCGGCGTTGTCAGTGGACGTCGTAATCGTAACGTTGGCCAAATTACTCAGATCGATAGTCAGCAGGTTCGGCAGCAGCGGCGCCCCCTGCGCCCCCATCGTCATTCCGAGAGCGCACAGCGCGGTACCTGCACCTAGGGCAAACCTCGAACCAAACGCGGGCGAGGCCTTGGAAATCCACAGCATTTTCATGATCTCAAGGGTAAGGGAGTATGAACCTATTGAACCGAGACAGGCCTATCTTCCTGAAGCGACACGAGTTGGTCAATCATTTCCTTGTTCTGGGACCTCGCAACAACTACTTAGTCAGACCCGCTAAGTGGTCCCCAGTCTGCCGATCCTCCGGCACCCCGTAGGTAAAGACCCATTCGACGTAGCAACCGACGTAAGGAGGCTCCGTTCATTGGGTTCGGATCGAATCTGAGTCTCCTCACGTCGACTCCTACGGTCTGTTGACACGCGCGCCGAAAAGGGGGCAACCCCATCGCCACAACCCAGACCCGGAAGAAGCACAAGACCCGGCAACCTGGCCGGGGTTCGCGCTTTGAGATTATCGCCAGAGTCTCTCAGAGTTTCGCTCGGCGGGCCCGCTGGACCAGAAAGGTCGCGCATCCCAATCCGACGACCGCCATCTGGGCGTTCGTGGACACTTCAGGAACGGCGGTCCAAGTGCCGATCGTGTTGCCGCCCGTTCCGAGCCCAGCATAGAGATTACCCGAGACCGGTGAACTGAACGTCGCATTGGGAAAATAAGCCTGCAACGCGGACAGGTCGAACACGGCGGTCCCTGAGAGGGCTGGACTAAGCCGAGTGAACGCCAACGGAACGGTCGGTACAAGCGGGTTGGAGAGGTTCAATTGCCGAAGTGTCACCCCCGGTAGCCCATTCTGTGTGGTCGAGAGCGCGGTGGTGAACATCAATGCAGGACTCCCGATCGACGTCAGGTCCGAAGAAACCGCCACGCCGCCCCCATTAAAAGGCACCCCAAGGTTAAAAAAGTTTTGGAGGGTGATACCCTGGGAAAAGTACAACGAGCTCTGGCTGTCGTTGGCCGCATTCTCACCTGACCCAACTACCCTGACTGCACTGGGGTCGCTCAGGTCGATGGTCAAGGTTGCCCCCTGCGCTCCCCCGGCAAACCCGAGAGCACAAAGCAGCGCGCCCGAACCTGCCGCGAACCTGGAGAAGCGGCGCGACGCTATCTTGGTGCCCTTCAGGAATTTCCCGCCGTTTGAAATTTGGGGAACCGCAACGAAGGACATAACAGAACTGTCCCCAAGCCCCCAATTTCGGTCAAATGAATCCGCAGAATATTCGGAAATCAGACTGATTCATCCCCTGGCGAGGCTACTCATCACTCTTATTTCATGCTGCACGATCGCCAGGCTCGCCAACGCCGCTGTCTCCCCCCGCAACACGAGCGGTCCCAGCGTGATCGATATAGCCCCAGCAATCACCAGCTGATCCAACTCGCCAGCCGTCAGATCTCCCTCCGGTCCTGTGACGATTGTCACCGCTTCCGCCGGGCGTTCTCGTCCACGAAACACCTCCCCTGGAAGCTGCGGGTCGCCCGTCAACGCGGACACCAGGAGCATTCCCGGAGGTCGCGACGCCAGGAACCGTTCCAGCCCCAGGGGCCCACCCATCCTGGGTAACCACGGATTCCCGCACTGCTTGCACGCCTCGATCGCCGTGGCTCGCCAATCTTCCATCCGCTTCTCGACGTCGGCGGGGTCAACCCGCACCACGGTCCGCTCGGTGATCAAAGGTCGGATCTCCGTCGCCCCCAACTCCGTCGCTTTCTGGACCAGGAAATCCATCGCCCGCCCCTTCAACATCGCCGGGGCCAGGATGACGTGCGGCGGTCGCGGCACCGAACTGGACCGGAGCACCTCCACCGAGACGGTGTGCCGCTCCACGCTGGCGATCCGGCCCTCGTGGCGATGGCCCGCGCCGTCGAGCAATTCAACTTCATCCCCTGGTTTGAGCCGCAGGACCCGCGCAGCATGGCGACCCTCTTTTTCGCCCAGCACGACGATCTTCCCGCGACATTCCTCGGGTTGGACGAAGAAGCGGTGCATGGCGGTCGCGCGATCGCGGCGGCGGTTGTGGGATCAGCGGAAGAACTCGCGGGCCCGCTCGAGGAACGACTTGGCCCGCGGATGACTGCTCGCGTCGCACAACGCCGAGAACTCCTCGAGCTTGGCGCGTTGCGCCGCATTGAGATGCGAGGGCACCTCCACGGCGACGCGCACCAGGAGGTCGCCCTGGCCGTGTCCCTGGATTTCCTTCACGCCGCGACCCTTCAGCCGGAACAACGTCCCGGGCTGCGTCCCCGCAGGAATGCGGATCGATGCGCGGCCAGTCAACGTGGGAACTTCCACTTCAGCTCCGAGGGCAGCCTGGGCGAAGCTCACCGGCACCTCGCAGACGAGGTTTTCGCCATCGCGCTCGAAGACGTCGTGCTCCTTGACGTGAAGGAACACGTAGAGGTCTCCGGCCGGCCCGCCACGCAACCCGCCCTCGCCGTTGCCCACCGAGCGCAGGCGCATTCCGGTGTCGACGCCCGCGGGGATGCGGATGGTGATCTTGGAGGTTTTCTCGCGACGACCTGAGCCGCGGCAACTCCGGCACGGTTTCTCGATGATCCGACCGGCGCCCTCGCAGCGCGGGCAGGTCTGCGCGATGCTGAAGATACCTCGGGAAGACACCACCTGACCGCGGCCGTGACAATGGGCGCAGGTCTTCAGGTTCGAGCCAGGCTCGGCTCCGCGGCCGTGGCAGGTCTCGCAGGTTTCGGGCCGGGTCAGGCTGAGTTCCTTTTCGGCTCCCAGCACTCCTTCTTCGAGGGTGATCTGAAGGTCGTAGCGCAGGTCGGATCCGCGCGCCGGCGCGGTGGGATCCGCGGCCCTCTGTTCACCAAAGAGCTCGCTGAAGATCCCACCGCCGGCGCCGCCGCCTCCACCACCGCCCGCGCCGGCGCCAAACACCTCGCGGAAAATATCGAAGGGATCGTGGAACCCGCCAGCACCGCCGCGTCCGGCGCCGGCGCGCGTCCTGGAATCGAACGCCGCATGGCCGTACTCGTCGTACGCGGCACGCTTCTGCGGATCGCTGAGGGCCTCGTAGGCTTCGCTCAACTCCTTGAACTTCTCCTCAGCCGCCTTGTCCCCGGGATTCTTGTCCGGGTGATATTTCACGGCCAGCTTGCGATAAGCCTTCTTGATGTCGTCCGCCGAGACACCCTTCTCGGTGCCGAGGACCTCGTAATAATCCCGCTTTGCCATGGAGTTCAGTTCAAACGCAGTGGGGTGGTGGAATCCCAGGTATCGAGAGGGTCAACCCTGAGGGCGGCGCGCGACGATGACCGTGGCCGGGCGAAGCAGGCGCTGCTGCAGCCGGTACCCCTTCCTCAACTGCTGGACCACCTGCCCTTCCGGGACCTCGGTGGTGTCCTGCTGGGAAACGGCCTCATGCCAGGCTGGGTCGAAGGCCTGCCCCTGGGCGCTGATTTCCTCCAACCCCGCGTCACGGAGAGCGCCCTTCAATTGGCCGAGGACCATTTCGACGCCCGTGCGGAGCGCATCGACCGTCCCGCCCTGGGAGGCATTCATCGCGACCAGCGCCATGTCGAGGTTGTCGAGTGCGGGGACAAGGCGCTCGAGAAGGTTCTGGTTGGCATACTGGACGGCCTCCTGGCGTTCGCGTGCGGCGCGCTTCCGGAAGTTCTCAAGCTCCGCGAGCGTCCGCGCGTATTTGTCCCGCAGCGCATCCGCGAGGTCCGCTTTTTCACGGAGTGCGACGATGTCGGCCGCGGTCAACTCTCCAACCGGGAGGTCCAAGGTGATCTCTGCCGCGCCGTCGATCGGCTTGTCCTGCTTCGCTTCTGCTTCAGTGCTCATTCAAAATCCAATCTTCCCGAGGATCGGGGCGGGGAACATTGCATGACCACGCGGCCATGGCAACGGGCACGGAGGGAGGGATTCACGGCGCCCCCCGATAACTCGCCACCACCCATTCGCTCAAGGCCTTGTCCGGCGCGCGCACGGCGGCTTCGTCGATCAGGAATTCCCGCTGCCCGGAATTCTGGGCGATGAGTTTCAGGCCGAACTGATAATCCCGAAACCTCTCGGCACACCAATCCCGCACGGGGCGCCCGGCCGAACTGGCTTCCTGCACCAGCGCCGCCGCCGCCTCGCCGGTGAAGCGCAACACCAGCCCATGGGAGGCGCCAAAACGACTCGCGAACTCGTGGACGATCCCCTCAAGCATCACCTTCTCCTCACGCGCCCGCTCGGCCACCAGCGCGTCCAATCCAGACTTTGGATCCGCCACCAGGTCCCGGGTGACCTCGAACCGCTTCACCTGCGTCGATGGCAGCTCGAATTTCAGATCCCGGAACACCCGCTCACACACGGTCATCAACCCGCGCGCCCCGGTGTTCTCCCTGGCCGCCAACACGGCGATCTGCCTCAGGCCGTCGTCCTGGAAAAACACCTCGATCCCATACGCCGAAAACGCCTGCTCCACCTGCCTCACAATGCTGCCCTCCGACGACTTGAGGATCTGGAACAAGTCCTCCTCCTCCAGCGCGTGACAGACGATCCTCACCGGCAGGCGCCCTATGAACTCGGGTTCGAAACCGAAATCCACAAAGTCCTGGGTCTCCGCCCGCGCCAACGCATCCGAATCCGTTCCCAATCCGGCACCCACGTCTGCCCCCGACCCCGCCGCCGTCACGGCCGCAAACCCGATAGTGGACTCGCGCGTCCGCTTTCGGACGATCTTCTCGAGCCCACCGAACGCGCCGGACGCGATGAACAGAATATGCCGTGTGTTGATGGTCGAGGGCTGTCGCGCGCCGCCTTTCTGAAGCTCCATCATCGACTGGAACTGGCCCGCGAAATCATTCGGCGCGCGGACCGGCACCTCCGTTTCCTCCATCAACTTCAACAGGTTCGTCTGCACGCCCCGCCCGCTGACATCCCGTCCGGACAGGTTGGATGCCGCCGCCAACTTGTCGATTTCGTCGATGTAGACGATCCCGAACTCGGCCCGGCGGACATCGCCCTCGGCCCGGCGAACGAGATCGCGGACGATGTCCTCGACGTCCCCGCCCACGTAACCCGTCTCCGAGAATTTCGTGGCGTCTGCCTTCACGAAGGGCACGCCGATCAATTCCGCGACGCTGCGGATGAGGTAGGTCTTACCCACGCCCGTCGGACCGAGCAGCACCACGTTCTGCTTGGCGTAGTTCGTCTGCACCGCGCCGCCCAGCGCCTGTCGGACTGCGTTGTAATGATCGCACAACGCCACGCTGAGCACCTTCTTCGCCGCATCCTGCCGGATGACGTACCGGTCCAGGTGCGCTTTGACCTCGCGCGGCTTGAATTTGAAATCATCCAGTCGAGGCCCCTTCTCGTCCTTGTGCTCCTTCGTCGGCTCGCCCCCCGCGCCAACACCCGGCGCTTTCGGGATTTCACCAGGCCCAAAAGGAAACATCGCCGCACCGGGCGGGCCGTGTTGCTTCATGAAGTCCGCCAGGCGCCGCTGGAATTCCTCGGGTGAAACAGGTCCCGAACCTCGGTGATCGTTCATGCCGCCGCCAATGTAGGTACCTCCTCCCGAAGCGCACGCGGGAAGATCGCAGCGACCCTCAGGCCGGTCCATCCACTGGCTGACGGTGGGGCGCGCACTCCGCTGCGCGCCGT
>CAIMTB010000119.1 GCA_903844265.1 uncultured Verrucomicrobiota bacterium | reverse complement strand
GGCAACGATCACGCCGTCCACGGGCGTTTCCAATTCCCTCCAGCTCGAAGCCCACCGGACCCGCGACCCCCAGCGACCCAAGCGCACCTCCTGTTCCGCGCGCCGCACCGCGGACGGCTCCAGGATCCGATAACTCAACCGCTCGAGAAACCCGGGTCGATGCCGCTCCAGCGCCGACAGGATGTCGTCCGCAAGCTGCCCGTCATGCGCTGCCGCCTCGGCAAACGTGACCGGGTCCATCCCCGCGCAAAGGTCCGCAAACCTCATCGCGAGCAGAAACCCGAACAGCGGCCCGACACTCACGCTGGTATAGAAATCCCCGGCCCGCCCAATCCGCCGCCCGGCGGTTTCATAATAACCGATCCCCGGCGCGTAGAGCGCAAGTTCCATGAAACGCGCGACCGAGATCGCGCCGCGCGCCGCGATCTCCTCCCCGATCACCCGGCCCGCCGCGCCGCCTGGATTACATCCGTGATTCTCCATCGCTCAATCGGTGGCGCGGCATCCGCGGCAGGCGGAAGCCCATCAACGCGCCGCTCGCCTTCCGCCACAACCCGAACCAGACTTCCCTCCCCGATGCGTCTTGACCAGCAGCTTGTCGACCGCGGCCTCTCGGAAAGCCGCGAAAAAGCCCAGCGCGCCATCCTCGCCGGACAGGTCCGCGTCAACGGACAGGTCGCCGACAAGCCCGGACGCAAGGTCCGCCCCGACGACTCCCTCGAGCTCGTCGCCGGCGAACGCTACGTCAGCCGTGGCGGGCACAAACTCGAGGCGGCCCTCTCCGGCTTCGGGCTCGACGTGTCCGGGCTTCGCGCGCTCGACGTGGGTGCTTCCACGGGTGGCTTCACCGACTGCCTCCTGCAGCACGGCGCATCCAGCGTTGCGGCCGTGGACGTCGGCCGCGGCCAACTCGCATGGAAGCTCCGGCAGGACCCCCGGGTTCTGGTGATGGAACATCAGAACGCACGGGAACTTGCTCCTTCGCGTTTCCCGGGAATGTTCGTCGCGTTCGACCTCGCGGTGCTCGACTGCTCGTTCATCTCACTTCGCCTGCTCATCGCGCCGGTGATCGCACTGATCCGGCCCGGCGGTCGGGCTGTCGCCCTCGTGAAACCACAGTTCGAGGCCGGCCGCGAAGAGGCCAACCGCGGCCGCGGCGTGATCACCGACCCGGCCATCCACGCCCGTGTCCTCGACGAACTCCGCGCTTTTGTCGCCTCCATCCAGGGGCTTCAATGGAAAGGCCAGATCGAATCACCGTTACTCGGCCCCGCGGGCAACAAGGAATTCCTTGTCCTCCTTGAAAAATCCTCCTGACCCCATCCACCGCGTCGGTCTCGTCGCGAACCCCGAGAAGGGCGAAAGCGAACCGCTCGTCGCCGAAGCGGCGCGCCTCCTCGCCGCACATGGCCTCCACGTCGCCGGCGATGCCCCCACGATCCGGATGACCCACCTCCGCATCGAACGCCACCGCGATGCACGCCGCCTCGCCGACGCCGTCGACCTGCTCCTCGTGTTCGGCGGCGACGGCACGATCCTCCGCGTCGCCCGTGAGATCGCCGGCTCCCCCACCCCCATCCTCGGCATCCACGTCGGCAGGCTCGGCTTCCTCGCACAGGTCACTGCCGATCAACTGCCCCGCGCCGTCGACCAGATCGTGGCCGGCGATTTCCGCGTGGAACCCCGCCCCCTCATCCAGGCCACCCGCCGACAGGGACGCCGCACGAGCCCGATGCTGGCCCTCAACGACTTCGTGTTCACCCGCGGCGAGATCAGCCGCATGATCGAACTCGAGGTCGAGGTCGACGAAGAGGAACTCACCCGCTACCGATGCGACGGACTCATCGTCGCCTCACCCACTGGCTCCACCGCCTACTCCCTCGCCGCAGGAGGCTCCATCGTCAGCCCCACCGCCCGCGTCTTCACGATCACGCCCATCTGCCCTCTCACCCTTTCCAATCGCTCCGTGGTCGTCGACCTCGACTCCACCATCGTCGTCCGCGTCTGCACAGGACGCCTCCAAACCCACCTCACCGCCGACGGCCAGGTCGCCGTCGCCCTGCGTGTCCGTGACGAAATCGCCATCGCCCGTGCCAAGGAGGAAGTCCGCCTCCTTCGCCTCGGCGGAAACTCCTTCTTCCAGACGCTCCGCCAGAAATTGCACTGGAGCGGATCCCACGCCTAAGTCCATCCTCCGACTCCGTCCAACAGTCTCCCCGTAGTTCCGACCCAGTCCCATCTATGGTCCGACTCAAAGACATCGCCGTGCGCGCCGGCGTCTCGATCATGACGGTGTCCAAGGTCCTCCGCGACGCACCGGACATCTCCGTCTCCACCAAGGCCCGCATCCGCATCCTGGCGCAGGAAATGGGCTACGTGCCCCACGCCATGGCCGCCGGACTCCGTACCCGCGCCACCCGACTCCTCGGCGTCGTCATCCCAGGCGTCATCGACCCGGTCTACACCCGGCTCATCATGGCCCTCGAGGATCGTGCCTACGAACTCGGCTTCGACCTGTTCCTCGCGCATACCCTCGACCGCACCGACCGCGAGGAATTCGTCATCCGCCGTCAACTCGCCCGACGCGTCGAGGGCATGT
>CAIMTB010000118.1 GCA_903844265.1 uncultured Verrucomicrobiota bacterium | reverse complement strand
GGAAGATGATGACCAGCACCGTGGGCACGATGACCTGGAGGGTCCGCTGGGCCCGGAGCTGGTTCTCGTACTGCCCGGCCCATTCGATCGTCATCCCTTCCGGCAACTTGATCTCACGGACGATCCGTTCCCGGGCTTCCCGAACAAAGCCACCCAGGTCGCGCCCCTGCACATTGGCCTGGACGAACAACCGCAGGCGCCCGTTCTCACTGGATATCTCACTGGGCCCGGTCACGCGCCGGATATGCGCCACCTGTCCCAACGGAATCGCCTTGCCCCCGGGCGAGAACACCAGCACGTCGCCCAACCGCTCGATATCGTCGCGATCATCCCGCTGGAACCGCACCTGGATCGGGAACCTTTTCCGGCCCTCGATGGTGGTCGAAACATTCTTACCGCCGAGACCCGTCTCCACGGCATCCAACACGGTCTTGACGCGAAGGCCGTACCGGGCCATGGCAACGCGGTCGACCTCGATGTTGAGATAGGGCTTCCCCTGCACCCGCGAAGGCGCCACGCCGGCCGCGCCGGGGATTTCCTTCATCACTTTCTCTATCTCGAAAGCCTTCTGCTGCAGCGCCTCAAGGTTGTCCCCGAGTATCTTCACCCCCACCTGGGCCCGGATGCCCGTGCTCAGCATCAGGATGCGCCCCTCGATCGGGTGCAGAAATCCAGGCACATAGCCCGGAGCATGACTCAGTTTCTCGGTGAGTTCCGCAATCAACTGTTCCTGGGTAAGTCCCGGTCGCCACTCGGATTCCGGCTTCAACTCGATCGTGGTCTCGATCATCTCCACGGGGGCAGGATCCGTCGCCGTCTCGGAGCGGCCCAACTTCCCGGCGGCGGACTTGACCTCCGGGACCTGCTTCATGACCTCATCCTGCCAGGCGACGAGCTTCTTGATTTCCGTGAGGGAGATGCTTGGCAGAAGGACGGGCATGAAGAGGAGGCTGCCCTCGTTGAGGGTCGGCATGAATTCACTGCCCATGCCGCCGGCAAGCCTCGCCGCCGCGGGCCAGGGTTTCAGCGCCTTCACCACCGGACGCGGAAGGCCGAACGCCAGGAGGATCGCCACCGCCAGCAACGCCGCGGCGGCAGACAGCACGGACCGGCGATTCGCCAAAGCCCAGTTCAACACCGGATCGTACAAGCGGAGCAACCGCTGCATCACCCAATTCTTCTCCTCGGGCCGGAAGGGTCCCTTGACCAGGAACGTGCAGAGCACCGGGACCATCATCACCGCGAGGATCGTGGCCCCCGCCATGGCGAAGGTCTTCGTGAACGCCAGCGGGTGAAACAACTTGCCCTCCTCACCCACCAGCGTGAACACCGGCACAAAGGCGAGAATGATGATCAGCATCGCGAAAAAGATCGGACGCCCCACCTGCTGCGCCGCCTCCAGCGTCACCTGCCACGTCTCGGCCGCCGTCAACCGCACGTTGCCCCCCTTGCGCTCCTCCCATTTCTCACACTGCCGGATGACATTCTCGGTCACCACGATGCCCGCATCCACGAGCACCCCGATGGCGATCGCAATGCCACTGAGCGACATGATGTTCGAGGTGATCCCAAACTGACGCATCAGGATGAAGGAGATGAGTATCGAGATGGGCAGCGGCAGGGTGACGATCAGTATGCTGCGGAAATGCCACAGGAAAATGACGTGGGCCAGGGCCACCAGGAGTATCTCCTCCGCCAGCGCCTTCTTCAACGTGGAGAGGGTCCGGCCAATCAAGGTGCTGCGGTCATAGAAAGGCTTGATACTCACCCCGGGCGGCAGGCTCGGCGCAATCTGCGCGATCTTCTCCTTCACCCGCTCGATGACCGCCATCCCGTTCTCCCCATTGCGCATCACCACCACCCCGCCCACCACCTCGCGGCCGTCGACATCGAGGGCGCCCCGGCGAAAATCACCCCCCAACTGGATCGTCGCCACGTCCCGAAGATAGACCGGCGCACCGGCAGTCTCCTTGACCACGACGTTCTCAAGATCCTTCACGGACTCCACCAGGCCAATGCCACGCACCACGAACTCAAGCCCGCTCTCCTCGATGACCTTGCCACCCACATTGACATTGCTCTGCTCCACCGCCTCCAGCACGTCCTGGAGCGACACCTGCAACGAACGCAACCGAGCCGGGGACACCTCGACCTGATACTGCCTCACGAACCCACCAATGCTCCCCACCTCGGCCACGCCCGCAACCGAGTTCAGCTGGTAACGAACAAACCAGTCCTGGATCGAGCGCAGCTGAGACAGATCGTACCCGCCGCCGGGAGACTTCGTCGGATCGACGGAGAGATAGTACTGGTAGACCCACCCCAGTCCCGTGGCATCGGGTCCAAGCTTCGGAATCACACCCGCCGGAAGCACGTCCCCAAGATAACTCAGCCGCTCGAGGACCCGCGCCCGGGCGAAATAATTGTCGATCTCCTCCTCGAAGATGATCGTCATGAAGGTGAACCCGAACATCGACGAGGC
>CAIMTB010000117.1 GCA_903844265.1 uncultured Verrucomicrobiota bacterium | reverse complement strand
TCGAGAAACGCTGGACCCGCCCCTTCACATTCACGAAGGAGCCGCGCTTCTCCACGGCAGCACAACCCGGCAGGACGAAATGCGCCCGCCGCGTGGTCTCGCCCGGCAGGATGTCGCTGACGATCAACATGTCGAGTTTCGCCAATAAATCCCCGCCAATCCCGTGCTTCGTGACGTCCTCGCCGAACACCACCAGGGTCTTGATCTTCCCCGACGCTATGCCGTCCGCGATGCGCGGCAGCTGGATGCCCATCTCGGTGAAGGCAATGCCGGTGAGACGCGCACCGTTGGTGTTCGGGTTCCGATCCGCCGCCACGAGCAGCCGATCCGGCTCGCCCTCGCGGGGCACACTGTCGGTGACAGCCTGCAGCGGTGTCGCGATCTTCTTGAGGAGATAGAGTTCCTCGGTCGTCTGCCTCGACGACGCGATCACCGCGACGCTCCCGGGCGCGGCACTCCGCAAGGCCGCGGCCACGCCCTCGAGGGCCTGCGCCCACGTGGCCTTGCGACCGTGGACGATCACGTCGCGGAGGCGATCCGGACGGCCGATCCAGCGGTAGTTCAACCGCCCGTCGTCGCACATCCACGAGGCATTGACGGCGTCGTTGTCGCGCGGCGTGAAGCGGTGGATGCGGTTCTCGCGGGAACCGACGGTGATGTTGCAGCCGGTGCCGCAGGAGGTGCAGAGGCCCGGGGTCTCCTTGAGGAACCAGACGCGCATCTGGAACCGGAAATCCTTCGAGGTCAGCGCGCCAACCGGGCAGAGGTCGACCGTGTTGAGCGTGTAATTGTTGTCGAAGCGCGTGCCCGGAGCCGCGGCGATGGTGTTGTACGAACCGCGGTTCACGATGCCGAGCTTGTCGTCACCGGCGATGTCCCGCGTGAAACGGATGCAGCGCGTGCAGAGGACGCAGCGTTCGTCATCGAGGATGATGCGCGGCCCGAGGTCGACGGCCTTCGGCTTGTGGACCTTGGTCTCGACGAAGCGTGTCGACGATTGGCCGTGCTCGACCGAATACTCCTGCAGCTTGCACTCGCCCGCCTGGTCGCAGATCGGGCAGTCGAGTGGATGATTGATGAGCAGCGACTCGAGCACTGCCTCTCGCATCTGCCGGGTCGCGGCCGATCCCGGATAGATCTCCATCCCGGGCGAGATCGGAGTAGCACAGGCGATGGCACCGCGTGGGGTGCCGGGCTCGTACGGGAGAACTGAGCGCGCGATCTTCGGCGTGCCATCCTCGTTCAGCACCGGCTTGCGGTCCGGGCCGACCATCGGCGTGCCGAACTCGACGAGGCACATCCGGCAGTTGCCAGCGACGGGCAGCTTCGAGTGGTAGCAGTAATGCGGCACCGAGACCCCGGCGATCTCGCACGCCTGCAGCATGGTCGTGGGCTGCAGCCTGCCCTGCCAGTCGGGCATGAGCTTCGGAACCTCGAGGTCGCGGCCGTCCACCTTCACGCGGATTTTCTCCGACGACGGCGCGACGGGCGCTGGCGGGAAGGCGGGACTGGAGCTGGGAGCGGGGTTGGACATGGTTCACTTCGCCTTGGATTCGTCCGCCGCCCCGCGGGCGACGAACTCGTCCTTGAACTTCTTCACGAAGCTCAGGACCGGCCACGACGCGGCCTCGCCGAACGCGCAGATGGTGCGACCCTGGATGTTCTGCGCGATGTGCAACAGGTAGTCGGCGTCCGCCTTGCGCCCGTGCCCATGCGCGAGCCGATGCAACGCCTTGCTCATCCAGAGCGCCCCCTCGCGACACGGCGTGCACTGGCC
>CAIMTB010000116.1 GCA_903844265.1 uncultured Verrucomicrobiota bacterium | reverse complement strand
TCGGCTTGAATCTTCCCCGGGATGGAGCGCGAGAAAGTCGAGTCGGACATCGACGTCGACGCGGGGTTTCACTTTTTCGCCCCGGAGGGCGGCGACGCTTTGCTTGAGGAGCTGGCAATAGAGATCAAAGCCGACGGCGGTGATGTGGCCGCTCTGTTGCGGGCCGAGGAGGTTGCCGGCGCCGCGGATCTCGAGGTCGCGCATGGCGATCTTGAAGCCGCTGCCGAGGCTGGAGTATTGGCGGATCGCGGCGATGCGTTTGCGGGCCTCGGACAGGAGCTGGGCGTGGCGCGGGATCAGAAGGTAGGCGTAGGCCTGGTGCTTGTAGCGGCCGACGCGTCCGCGCAGCTGGTAGAGTTCGCTCAGGCCGAAACGGTCGGCGCGATCGATGATGATCGTGTTCGCGTTGGGAATATCGAGGCCGCTTTCGATGATCGTGGTGGAGAGCAGGACGTCGGCCTCGCCGTTCACGAACCGCGTCATCACCTCCTCCAGTTCGTCGGGGTCCATCTGGCCGTGCCCGATCGCGATGCGGGCGTTCGGCACGAGGGCCCGGAGTTTGAGGGCCACGGCCTCGATGGTCGCGACGCGGTTGTGGAGGAAGAAGACCTGGCCCTGACGGTTCATCTCGCGCTGGATGGCATCGCGGATCAGCCGTTCGTCATAGGCCGAGATCACGGTCTCGACGGGGAGACGGTCCTGGGGTGGCGTCTCGATCGTGCTCATGTCGCGCGCGCCACTGAGTGCGAGGTAGAGCGTGCGCGGGATGGGCGTGGCGCTGAGGGTGAGCACGTCGACCGTGCGGCGAAGGAGCTTGAAACGCTCCTTGTGCATCACGCCGAAACGCTGCTCCTCGTCGATCACCACCAGCCCGAGATCCTTGAACTGCACGTCGTGCTGCACGAGTCGATGCGTGCCGATGACGATGTCGACGCCGCCGCTGGCGAGTTTCTCGAGGACCTGTGCCTGCTCGCGGCGCGAACGGAAGCGGGAGAGCAGTTCAATCCGCACCGGGTAATCGCTCATCCGCTCCGTGAAGGTGTTGTAATGCTGCTGCGCGAGGACCGTGGTCGGGACAAGAATCGCGACCTGCCGGCTGCCCATCACCGCCTTGAACGCGGCACGGATCGCGATCTCGGTCTTGCCGAAGCCCACGTCGCCGCAGATCAGGCGGTCCATCGGACGCGGCTTCTCCATGTCGAGCCTGGTGGCCTCGATGGCGCGCAACTGGTCCGGCGTCTCCTCGTACAGGAAAGACGCCTCGAATTCCCGCTGCCACGAGGCGTCGGCCGGGAACGCGTGGCCCGGCTCCGATTCGCGCGCGGCCTGGATCTGGAGCAGATCCGCCGCGAGGTCCGCCACCGCGCGTTCGGCGTCCTTCTTGGCCTTGCCCCAACGTGTGCCGCCGAGCGCGTTGAGCTGCGGCCGCGCCTTCCCCGCCCCCACATACTTGCTGACAAGATGCGCCTCCGAGACGGGGACGTAGAGTTTTGGAGGAGGATCCTCCGGTCGCGTCGCGCCGTATTCGATGACCAGACATTCCTGGCCGGGGCCGGTTTCCGCACCGCGATGGCCCGGCGAGACGGGCGTGGTTTGAAGGCCGAGGAAACGGCCGATGCCGTGCTCGAGGTGCACCACGTAATCACCTTCCTCGAGTTCGGTGAAATCGATGTCGAGCAGCGAACGCGTGGTCTGGGCATGCGCGGACTTCAGCCGTCGCGGACGCTGCACCTTGTACCGGCCGAAGATTTCCGCGTCGGTGACGACCACGAACCTCGCGTCTTCGCAGAGGAAGCCGCGGCTGAGCGTGCCGAGGTGGCTCTGCGGTGAAATCGCATCGGGGCCCTGGCCAAAACCGCAGTCGCTCCAGATCTCCCCGAAACGCTGGCGCTCGCCCTCGTTGTTGCAAAACACGTGGACCTCGACCCCGTGACGGAGCCAACGGAGAAGTTGGTCGAGGAACTCGCGGCGTTGCGCCTCCGCGACCGCAGGCTCGGGCGCACGCGCGCCCATCGGCCGGAACGTCTCGAGGCTCGCCAACGAAAGCGCGGCGCCATCGTCGCCCGCCCTGCCAGAAACCGTCGCCGCAACCCCGGCCCAGAGAGAATCCGCGCGGTCCACGCCATCGATCGCCGCCTCTCCCGACAACGCGACAAGGGTGTCGCCGCGAGCCTGGCCGGCCTTCAGGAACTCCTCCCACGGTGCGAGGAACGGGTCGCCGGCCGGGATCTGTCCGGCATAGGCGGCCGCGCGTTCAAGAAGGCGCTCCGGCTCGCTCAGGACCAGCAGCGATCCATGCGGGAGAAAGTCGAGGAGCGTGCCGAGGCCGCTCTGTGCCCGGCCTGCCAGGACGAGACGCTTGAGGAGGCCGAGCTCCCCCGCGGGCGTGAGCGTGACCGACCCGATCCGATCCCGCGAAAGCTGCGTGATCGGATCAAATTCACGCAGCGAATCCAGATCGGCACCGAAGAATTCGAGCCGGACCGGCCAGGGCGCCGACGGCGGCCAGACATCCACGATGCCGCCTCGCAACGAGAGCGTGCCCTTTTGCGTGACCTGCGCCTCCGGTTCGTATCCCTGATCCTCGAGCCATTCGACGAGATCCAGCGGATCCCACGAATCGCCCACCGTCAGCAGGCGGACGCGGCCCGCGAATTCATCGGGCGCAAATGTCCGCTGCATCAGCGCCGTCACCGTCGTGACCACGATCGGCGGCGGCGCCCCGCTGGAACGTAACCGGACCAGCGTCGCGAGACGGTCCGAGATCACATCGACATGGGGCAGGGACGGCTCGTGCGGGAGCACTTCCCAGTCCGGATGGAACAACAACCCCTCCGCTCCGGCTGGTTGGCCGAGCCACGTCTGCAGATCCTGCAGGGCCAACTCCTGCGCCTTGAGCCCGTCGAGGATCAGCACGATCGGCCGTGCCGGAAACCTGGCCCTCAAAACCGCCGCAAAAAAGGGATGCGCCGCGGTGCAGGGGCCCGTGACCGGGCATAGCCCAGCGGACTCCAGCCGCGACCACAGGGGCTGTGCCGCAGGAGTCTCAACAAGGGCGACCGCTAGTTGGGCCGCCTCCGCTTCCGAACCGGTGGATCCGCTGCCCAAGGCCGCCAGTGTAGACCGAGTGGGGCCCCGGTTCAGCAGGATTCAGCCGGGGACGTGACGGGCGCCCGGCCACGGGCTAGATTTGGCGCATGGACTGGCAGCAGATCGCGGCGCTCAGCCTGGTGGCCTTGGTGGTGGGGATTTATTCGGCGATTCGTTGGGGTCGGCGAAAGGCGACAGGGTGCTCCGGCGGTTGTTGTGGCGGTGGCAAGCCGGGGGCTTGGGCGCAGTCGGGAGCGAGTCGGGAGTCCTCGGGTTCCCGGGGGGCCAAAAACTAGTCCGGTGCGTCGGCTTGCGTGAATCCGCCCGCTGGCGTAGCCTGTCCGGCACAGGGCATGGCATCATCGAAGATCAGCGGTGCTGTCCATTTCGTCACGACGCGTCCGAAGGCTCCCATGAAAGAGACGGGAAACGGGGTCGCGTGGGTGCCGAATATGGACGTTTTCACCCACGACGAGGGTGTGGTGGTGAAGGCCGAACTGGCCGGCATCCGTCGTGAGGATCTGGCGCTTACGGTGGAGGGCAATCGCCTTCGCATACGTGGCATGCGCCGCGACTCGCCGCGTTCCGCGAGTACCCGCTTCCTGATGATGGAAATCGAGTACGGCGCCTTCGATGCGGCCGTCGACCTTCCCTCTGGCCTCGATCTCACCTCGGCTCGCGCAGTGTATCTCAACGGTTTTCTGCGGGTGGAATTCTCCCGCGCGCAAAACCAGGGCGGAGGCCCCCAGCGCATCGAGGTGGCCTGATCGTCCCCCGCCGGTGACGTCAGACCGGGCACGCATCTGCTTCCTGCCGCCGATCGCACCTCCTCGCACCATGGTCGGCCCCGACACCGAATTTTTCAGTCTGGTCAAAGCCACCGGTTTCGACGTTGGCAACGGTGGGGAGCGTTCGCTTTCCCTGCCTGACGAGCTCCCGGTTCTCGGCCTTTCGGACATCGTCATTTTCCCGGGCAACATCTCCCCGTTGCTCGTCGACGCCGGCAATAGTGTCCGGCTTGTGGACGACGTCGTTGGCAGCGATCGACTGCTCTGTTTGGCCCTTCAGAAGAATCCGGACACCGACGAGCCCGGGCCTGAGGACCTCCATTCGGTTGGTTGCGCGGCGCGGGTGCTGAAGATGTTGAAGAATCCGGACGACACCGCGCGGATCCTCGTCGAGGGGTTGGTGCGTGTGAGGTTCGGGAAATTCACGGGGCGCAAGCCGTACCTTCGTGCGAAGGTCACGGCCTTGGATGAGAAGGACGGCGACACCCCGCGCGCCGAGGCGTTGGCCCGCACTGTCCAGCAACGGTTCCAGGAAGTCCTCAAGCTGGCGCCCTCCGTGGCCGAGCACGGCAAGCTTGGTTCGGTGAACTCCACCCGGCCTGGCCGCATTGCCGATCTCGTCGCGGGGACGGTCCAGTTCCCGCTCGCGGAGAAGCAGCGACTGTTGCAGACCGTGGATGTTGTGGAGCGTCTGACGCGTATTGCGCCCCTGCTCGGGCGTGAGCTCGAACTCGCGACGCTCGGGGCCAAGATCCAGGACGAGGTGACGTCCACGATGGCCAAGGGCCAGCGGGATTTCTTCCTGCGGGAACAGCTTCGCATCATCCGCCGGGAACTTGGCGAGCAGGACCCGGCCGAGGCCGAATGGAATGGCGTCCGCGCGCGGCTCGAGCAGGAGGATCTCCCCGAGGAGGTGAGGGCGGTGGCCCGGCGTGAATTGGACCGCCTCACCGGGATTCCAGCCGCGGTGGCCGAGCACACCGTGATCCGCAACTACCTCGACTGGATCACCCACCTGCCGTGGAGCCGCCTCACCACGGACCGGCTCGACCTCACCGCGACTGCGGAAATGCTGGACCGTGAGCATCACGGCCTGCAGCGGGTGAAGGACCGGTTGCTCGAGTTCCTCGCGGTGATGAAGCTCAAGCCCGATTCCCGCGCCCCGATTCTCTGCCTCGTCGGTCCGCCTGGCGTGGGCAAGACCTCGCTCGGCAGAAGCGTGGCCGCTGCGCTGGGTCGGGCGTTCGTCCGCATCTCGCTGGGCGGCATCCGGGACGAGGGCGAGATTCGCGGGCACCGCCGCACCTACGTCGCCGCCATGCCGGGCCGCATCCTCCAGGGGTTGCGCCGCGCCGGCAGCCGCAACCCGGTGATGCTCCTCGATGAAATCGACAAGCTCGGAAGCGATTTTCGAGGCGATCCCGCGGCCGCCCTTCTCGAGGTGCTCGACCCGGAACAAAACCGCACCTTCACCGACCATTACCTCGAGTTGCCCTTTGATCTTTCGCGCGTGATCTTCGTCACGACCGCGAACTGGCTTGATCCCATCCCGCCCGCACTCCGCGACCGCCTGGAAGTGATCGAGCTCCCGAGCTACACCTCCGACGAGAAGCTTGAAATCGTGCGGCGCCACCTGCTCCCGCGCCAGCGCCGTGATCACGGACTTGGCCCCCGCGATGTTCGCATCGCCCCGGCGACGCTTCGTCACATCGTCGAGGATTACACTCGTGAGTCAGGCGTCCGCCAGCTGGACCGCCAGCTCGCCGCGGTGCTGCGCAAGGCCGCGCGACGCCTGGCGCAAAGCGACAAGGTCCCCCGGCCCATCGAGGTCCGACCCGCGGATCTCGCGGAGCTCCTCGGTCCGCCACCGTTCCTGGCCGAGGGTCGGAGCGCCATACTTCCACCGGGCGTCGCGTTGGGCCTTGCCTGGACGCCTGTGGGCGGCGAGTTGCTTCACATCGAGGCCAGCCGCATGAAGGGCTCCGGCAAGTTGATCCTTACCGGTTCCCTGGGCGAAGTGATGAAGGAAAGCGCCCAGGCCGCCCTCAGCTTTCTGCGCAGCCACTCGGGTCCCTACGGCCTCCTCGCCGCCGACCACGAGCGATTCGATCTCCATATCCACGTGCCCTCCGGCGGCACGCCCAAGGACGGCCCAAGCGCCGGCCTCGCGCTGTGCGTCGCCCTCGCCTCGCTGCTGTCCGGCCACCGCGTCCGCCCCGATACCGCGATCACCGGCGAGATCAGCCTGCGCGGCCGCGTCCTGCCCGTCGGCGGGATCAAGGAGAAGGTGCTCGCAGCGCTGCGTCACGGCCTCCGACGCGTGGTCCTGCCCGAAGGCAATCGCAAGGACCTGCCCGACCTCCCGCCCGATGCCGTGTCCCAGATCGAGATGGTCTTCGTCCGTGAAGTGGACGAGGCGCTCGCCCGGGTGTTGATCCAACCGCCCCATTGAACCCACCCCCCACCGTGCCTTTCCCCCGCGCAACGAACTCCCTCCTCGCGCTCGCCCGCGGCCTGACCCTGATCCTCGTCACAGCCACCAGCCTCGCCCTCCCGGTTCGCGCCGCTGATACCAGCGATGCCGCCGCCAAAGCCGTCGTCAAAGGCCGTGCCCTCGCCGAACTCGTCCGCACCCAGCGACCCGATCGAGCCGCGGCATCCAGGGGCATCCTCAAGACCCGCACCGCGGATGGCCGCAGGGTGTCGGTGCCGCTCGAGGTACGTGTCGAAATCGACACCCACTCCTGGAAGACCATCTATCGAGCGAGCTTCCTCGACGGACGTGTTGAGACCCTGACGGTCGAGAATCTTGAGGATGCGAGTCCCCGATTCGCATTGCGCCGCGCGACAGCGGGCGGGCAGGTGACCGAAATCCGACCCGAGCGGGCCGGCCAGTGGTTTGCACCGTTCGCGGCCACGGATTTCTGGTTCGTGGATCTTGGGATGGCGTTCCTTCACTGGCCCGAGCAACGGTGGCTTGGCACCGAGACGCGGCGGACGCGGCTGTGCAACATGCTCGAAAGCGTGAACCCGACCCCGGCGCCGGGCGCCTACAAGCGGGTGGTCACGTGGGTCGACGAGAAGACCGCGGGCATCGTGCGTGCCGAGGCCTACGACGCTCAGGACAAACTGCTGAAGGAATTCTCGCCCGGGAGCTTCGCGAAGGTCGGCACACGGTACGAACTTCGCGACATGGAAATCCGCAACGAGCAGACCGACTCCCGTACGACTCTGGTCTTCGAAATCGACGACCCGGAGAAGCTCGGCGTCAAACATCTGCCCGCGAATCCCAACTGAGTTGGGAGCACCCCCCCCCACGGAGGGAAGGCCCCAGGTCAGGACGGGAGCAGTTCCTTCACCATCTCGCGCTCTTCCTTCAGTTCGTTGACGGTGATGGCGATCTTGCCCTTGGCGAAGTCATTCACCGGGACGCCCTGAACGATCTCCAGCTTCCTGCCGTCGCTGCGGATCGGGAACGAGCAGATGAGGTTCTTCTCCAGGCCGTAGCTGCCGTCGGAGCAGACACAGACGCTGGTCCAGTCACCGGTCGGAGTGGGGTTCACGATGGAGCGGACCGTGTCGACGACCGCGTTGGCGGCACTGGCGGCGGACGACGCGCCACGGGCCTTGATGATGGCTGCGCCGCGCTGCTGGACGGTGCTGATGAACTCGCCGTGCAGCCACTCGTGGTGCCCGATCGCGTCGGTCACCGGCTTGCCGTGGATCTGTGCGTTGTAGAAATCGGGGTACATCGTCGAGCTGTGGTTGCCCCAGACGGCGAGGTTCGACACCGCGGTCACGTCGACGCTGGCCTTCTTTGCGAGCTGCGACTTGGCGCGATTCTCGTCGAGGCGGGTCATGGCGTGCCAGCGGTCGGCGGGGATGCCGCGCGCGTTGTTCATCGCGATGAGGCAGTTCGTGTTGCACGGGTTGCCGACGACGAGGATGCGGACATCGGGCGCGGCATTGCGCTGCAGGGCCTGGCCCTGGCCGATGAAGATCTTGCCGTTGATGCCGAGGAGGTCCTTGCGCTCCATGCCCTGCTTGCGCGGCACCGATCCCACCAGCAACGCCCAGTGGATGCCCTTGAAGCCCTCATTGAGATCCGCGGTGGGTACCACGCCCTTGAGCAGCGGGAATGCGCAGTCGTCCAACTCCATCACCACACCCTGCAACGCCGGGAGCGCGGGCTCGATCTCGACCAGGTGCAGAATCACCGGCTGGTCAGGTCCGAACATGGCGCCTGAGGCGATGCGAAAGAGCAGGGAATAGCCGATCTGGCCTGCGGCACCGGTGACTGCGACACGGATGGGAGCGTTCATAAGCAAAGTTTGAGATGAATCGTTGGGCCATGAGCATGCCTGATGCCGTCCCCGCCACGCAAGCGTCCGGAGCCGAGTTCTCGGCGGGTGTTGCCCCGGCCATCGCCCGCTGACAGATTGGCTGGGTGGCCGAGCCGAACCTGAGCCGTCGCAACCAGCATCCCGTGGGTCGGATGGTGCGTTTCGCGGTTCTCGCGTGGGTCGTGATTCTGGCCGAAGCTCTCCTTGTCAGCCGCGCCTCGGGGATCGAGCGCCTGGTCATCCTGTCCCCGCACAACGAAGCCATCCGCGATGAGTTCGGGCGCGGTTTCGCCCGATGGCATGAGGCGCGTTTTGGGGTGCCGGCCCAGGTCGATTGGCGGATGGTCGGCGGTTCGTCGGAATCGATCCGGTTCGTGCAGTCCGAGTTTGCCCGCAAACCCGAGGGAATCGGCCTCGACCTCTTTTTCGGCGGCGGACAGGAGCCGTTCTTTGAACTCGCCGCGAAGCAGCTCGTGGAACCCTACCGGCTTCCGGATGCCGTCCTCGATGGGCTGCCTGCGCAGGCAGCCGGCATCGAGTTGCGCGCGCCGGATTTCGCATGGTATGGCGCGGCGGTTTCCAGCTTTGGGATTCTGGAGAACCTCCGGGTCCAGGCGCTCGTCGGCCTGCCGCGGGTCCAACGATGGGAAGACCTCGCGCGCCCGGAACTCAAGGGCTGGGTCGGTGCGGGTGATCCGCGCGGGAGCGGGACGATGCTGGTGATGTTCGAGTCGTTTCTGCAGGCGCGAGGATGGGAGACTGGATGGCGGCTCCTCACGCAGATCGCCGGCAACACGCGTCGCTTCGACCGGCTCTCGTCGACGACTGCCAAGGACGCCGCGCTGGGCGAGACAGCCTACGCGTTGGCCATCGATTTCTATGCCCTGACCCAGGTTGCCGCGGTGGGACGCTCGAACCTCACCTACCTTCTCCCGGCGGACTTCGCGGCCATCAGCCCGGACGGCATCGCGATCCTGCGTGGGGCCCCGCACCGGAAGGTGGCCGAGCGATTCGTCGAATTTGTCCTGTCGGATCCGGGCCAATGCTTGTGGCTCCTGCCACGAGGCCATCCGGAGGGCCCGACCCGGCACTCGATTGAACGGATGCCCGTTCGCCCGGCGCTGTATGAGCGCTACCGCGGCGTGAGCAACATCGAGTTCTCGCCCTTCGATCTCCGCAGCGGCTTCCGATATGACGCGCGCATCGCCCAGCGCCGGCGCGGAGTGGTCGCCACGCTTGCCGGTGCGGTCCTGGTCGATGTGCATGACGACCTTCAGCGGGCGTGGACCGCGATCCTCGCGTCGCCGTCCGACGAGTCGCGGCTCGCGCGGTTCGGGTCAGTGCCTGTCTCCGAGGCGGCGGCGCTCGAGATGTCGGGCGAACCGTGGAAGGACCCGCGCATTCGGAACGGGCGCCGGACCGAATGGCAGTCGTGGGCACAATCCAAGTTTCGCGACATCGCGCACCGCTGAATGGAGGGTGCCGGTCCCTCGCCGCCGCCGGCAGGTTGCCCTTCAGCCGGTCAGGACGAAGCGCGACCCCCCATGAATCCTTGTTCAGGGTCCCAACGCGTGCCCAATCTTGGATGACTCGGCTCCCCATGAAAGTCGCTCTTCGCAACGTCACCAAACATTTCGGCGCGACCACCATCCTCCGGGACGTGTCGCTCGAGGTCGCCGATCGGGAGCTGTTTTTCCTCCTTGGCCCCTCGGGTTGCGGCAAGACGACGCTGCTCAGGCTGCTCGCGGGATTCTACGAAGCCGACGCGGGCGAGGTCTGGTTCGGGAGTCAGCGCATGGACGGCGTCCAACCGCACCGGCGCAATGCGGGAATGGTCTTCCAAAACTATGCCTTGTGGCCGCATCTGACCGTCGAGCAAAACGTCGCGTATGGTCTGGAGGTCCGGGGAATTCCGACAGGCCAGCGTCGTGAAAAAGTGATGGAGGGACTGCGCATCGTGCGCATGGAGGGGTTCGCCGACCGTTCACCGAACCAACTCTCCGGTGGCCAGCAACAGCGCGTCGCCCTCGCCCGTGCGCTGGTCGTCGAGCCCGATGTCCTGTTGCTCGATGAACCGCTGTCGAACCTCGATGCCCGGCTCCGCCTCGAGATGCGTGACGAGATCCGCCGCATCCATGACGAAACGCGGATCACCACGATCTACGTCACCCATGACCAGCAGGAGGCGCTCTCGATGGCCGACCGGATGGCGGTGATGCGCGACGGCGTCATCGAACAACTGGGTCCACCCCGCGAAGTCTATCGCCGGCCCGTGAACCGGTTCGTCGCCGACTTCATCGGCGAGGCCAACTGGCTTGCCGGGCGAATCACCGGGACCGAGGGCGGGTGGAGCGTCGTCGAGACGACGGCCGGCAGTTTCCGTGTCGCAGCTCCCGCTTCCCTCCGGAATGCGGGCACGGTGCAACTCGGCTTCCGCCCCGAGGCGGGAAGGTTTGATGACGCGGGACCCAACCGGCTGGACGCCGTGATCGAGCAGTCGACCTACCTTGGCGATACCGAACAGTACGCGCTCCGGCTTGGGGACAACACGCGCATCCGGCTGGTCCAGATGAACCCCGGTTCTCTCCGGTCGCCGGGAGAACGGGTCGTCGTCTCCGTTGCGCCGGAACAGTGCTTCCTGCTCCCCTCGGATCCCGGCGCAAGCTGAGTTCGGATCAACCCGCGCACCGGCTTTCCATCGGGCCTGGTACCCTGCGGCGCTCGTCCCTCTCGAGGTGGAGAAACTCCTTGTCGTATGAAAGGCCTGTCCCTTGATGTGGCTCTCCCCGGTCGGGAGGGGGACTTTGGCCAACGTATGCTTGATCGGTTTGGGGTCCTGAGCTTGGCTTGGGAATCCCGCGGGGGGGAATAAGGCGCTGCGCCGGAGGGGTGCGTGATGCCTTGGAGACATAAATCGAAGGAAAATCATGCTGACGTGGAACGAGAAGTTTGCCACCGGATCCGCGCTGCTGGACACCCAACATCGCATGCTCTTCGTGAAGGTGAACCACTTGGAGTCCCTCCTTGATGGTCCGCCCCAGCCAAAGTCGGCCTACGACGAGCTCATCAATTTCCTCGGTACCTACGCGATCACGCATTTCGAATTCGAGGAGGAGTGCATGCTGCAGTACCGCTGCCCGACCCATGGCAAGAACAAGGAGGCTCACGCTGCGTTTCTTGCCAAGTTCGGGGAGTTCAGAAACGCGTACATCGAGCAGGGGCCGGAGATCGAGTTGCTCCGGGAACTGCAGCGGTTCATCAGCGATTGGATCACCAACCACATCCTGGCCGTCGACATCGGCCTGAGGGGCTGTGTAAAGGCCCGATCAGGCCTCCCATGAGCATGTTCGAAACCTTCGGCAAGACCGCGGATGCCGTCGGGCGTAAGGAGAATACCCTGCGCAAACTCGAGCGCATGAACAAAGCCCTCGCTCATGCAGAACCCGACCGCGTGCCGATCAGTGATTTCTTCTGGGGCGGCTTCAAGGAACGCTGGCGCCAGGAACTGGGACTCCCGCCCGACGCGGATCCCTATTATCACTACGACCTCGACTGGATCGTGACGGTGCCCAACATGGATCCTTGGATCCGTCCGTTCGAGACGCTGCGCGAAAATCAGACCGAGGTCGTTGTCAAAACCGGTTTCGGCGCCACGATGCGCAAGCACTTCGAGCATCCCATGCCGGAGATGGCGGCTTGGGAGATCGATTCCTTCGAGAAACTCGAGCGCGCAACCTTCGACGATCCAGCCGATCCGAGGCGGTTTCATGCCGCAGGGGACAACCAGATCGCCGGCGTCGGCGACGGTTTCCAACGTAATACGCCGGCGTGGATCGAAACCGTGGGATCGTTGCGCCCCGACTTTCCCGTCTATGGCAGCATCATCGAGATGAACGAGTGTCTCACGCGCCTGGTGGGACAGATCAATTCGATGCTGTGGATGGCGGAGTTTCCCGAGCGCATGGGCGCCGTGATCGATCGGCTCGGCGAGTTCTATCTGGCGATGACACGCGCCGAGCTGGCCGCGGGCCGGGGGTTGCTGGATGGCTTCGTGATCTGGGGCGACGTGGCTTACAAGAAGAGCACCTTCATGTCGCCGGCCTATTGGAGGAAATGCTTCAAACCCTGGGTGGCCCGGATGGTCCAGGCCGTGCATGAGGAAGGATTGCCCGTCATCTATCACGGCTGCGGCAATGTGAACGCCATCTTCCCCGATTACATCGAGATAGGCGTCGATGCCTACAACCCGCTCGAGGCCAAGGCCGGCATGGACGTCGTGGATCTTCGAAACCGGTACGGTCACCAGATGGGATTCTGCGGCAACAGCGACATGCGGACCTGGGAATCAGGCGATCGCGAGGCCATCCGGCGGGAGGTGCTCCGGAAACTCAGTGCCGCAAGGGGCGGGAGTTACATCTTCCAATCCGATCACTCCGTCAGCAGCGCAGTCTCGGGACATACCTACGATTACATCGTGAAACTCGTGCGTGAGTTCGGGAATTATCCAATCCAACTCGGCGACCACGAGGTGGCCAGGTGATGGCATCGACGAATAGGGACACCCGGATCACCCGGGCCCGTGCAAGGGTCTTCCTGATTCTGCTTTGCGGCATTCATCTGGTTGCCCTGGCTGGCCAGGCCCAGGTCACCAACCTTGCCGAGGAGGTCATCACCCTCGTCGGGGCGGCGTCACCCCCTGCGACTCCGCTCACGCTCTGGTATCGCCAGCCGGCACACGGCTGGACCGAGGCATCCGTCATAGGCAATGGTCGCCTCGGCGGCATGGTCTGGGGCGGGGTGGCCCAGGAACGCATCGACCTGAACGAGGACACTCTCTGGTCCGGCGAACCTTACGACAACCTCAACACCAACGGACTGAAATCTCTTCCCCGGGTCCGCGCGCTGCTTCTCGCGGGAAAGAATTCCGAGGCCCAGTCACTCGTCGAGCGGGACATGAACGGCAAGTACAACCAATGCTACATGCCGCTGGGCCAGTTGAAGATGGATTTCCCTGTTCGCGGCGGGGTCTCCGACTACCGACGCGACCTCGTCCTGGACCAGGGCATGGCACGGGTGGAGTTCTCCCATGACGGCACACGATATACCCGCGAGATGTTCGCGTCCCGCCCGGCGCAGGCGATCGTCGTCCGGTTGACGGCCGACCGGCCAGGCAAGGTCTCCTTCCGCGCGACCCTTGGAACCCAGTTGCACGCCGTTCTGGCGGCGGACCGCTCAGGTTCCAGTGCCGGCCCGGCGGCGGGCACTGGCGCTGCCGACATCCTCCGACTTGCGGGCCGCGCGCCGGTGCATGCCGACCCGAATTACGTGGGAAAACGGATCGTGTACGACGACGCCCCGGACGGGAAAGGAATGCGATTCGAAGGGCGCCTGGCGGGGTCCTGCGAGGGCGGATCGTTGCGGTTCACCGGCGACGGGGTCATCGCCGAGAACTGCGACCGGGTCACGCTGCTGTTCGTCGCCGCCACGAGCTACAACGGACCCCATCGAAGTCCGAGCCGTGACGGCAAGGATCCCGGGCTTCTCTGTGCGTCCTATCTCACGCCGCTGATGGGCCAATCGTACGCTTCCCTTCTCGAGGCGCACAGTGCCGACCATCGGCGGCTCTTCGGGCGCGTCACGCTGGACCTGGGGCGGACGGAAGCCGCGGATTTGCCGACGGACGTTCGGGTGCGGGGTTATCAGCCTGGGGCTGATCCCTCGTTGGCCGCCCTGTATTTTCAATTCGGACGTTACCTGACCATCGCCGGATCCCGACCGGGCACCCAGCCCCTGAATCTGCAGGGGATCTGGAACAAAGACATGAATCCGGCGTGGTCCGCCAACTGGACGCTCAACTGCAACGCCCAGATCAACTACTGGCCCGTTGAAGTCGCCAACCTCGCGGAATGTCACGAGCCGCTGTTGCAGCTTGCCACCGAGCTCAGCGTGGACGGGACGAACGTCGCGAAGAACCTGTACGGAGCCCGGGGATGGGTGGCGCACCATAACACGGACATCTGGCGTCAGGCGGGCCCGGTCGCCGGCAGCGCCTGCTGGAGCGTCTTCCAGACCGCCAGCGCTTGGCTGTGCCAGCATCTCTGGGAACACTACGCCTTCAGCGGCGACACCAACGAACTGAGGCGTGCCTGGCCCGTGATGTCCGGCGCTGCGCGGTTCTACCTGGACGCATTGATCGCCGAGCCTTCGCACGGATGGCTTGTCACCGCGCCGGACGTGAACTTCGAGAACGCCTTCCGGAAGCCCGACGGCAGCTCCTCCTGCTCCTGCTTCGGCCCGACCGCATCGATGCAGATGGTGCGGGAGCTGTTTCGAAACTGCGCCGCCGCCGCCGCGATTCTCCAGGTCGATCCGGCGCTTCGGGCCGAGATCCAGTCCGCGCTGCCGCGGCTCGCGCCGATGCAGGTAAGTCCGACCTCCGGTGAGTTGCAGGAGTGGGTCGAGGACTGGAAGCGCACGGCGGAATGCCAGGTCCTGTCGAGCTGGGGCGCGGTGTGCAGTGCCCAGATAACGCCGCGCGGGACGCCGGATCTCGCGGCGGGATTGCGTCGCATCTACGACGCGGGGAACTGGTGGAAAGGCGGGGCGGTGGGCAGCTGGCAGGGTGCCTTCCAGGCGAATGTCTACGCCCGACTCCACGACGGAGACCGGGCCCTCGAGGTTCTGGACATGCATCTCCGCCGGGTGGTGAATCCCAACCTCACGGCCAACTTCTCCGGCATGGCGGAGTGGGAGATAGACGGAAATCTGGGACTCACGGCGGCGATCTGCGAGATGCTGATCCAGAGTCAGGCGGGCGAAATCGAGTTGCTGCCAGCGCTGCCGAAATCCTGGTCCAAAGGCTCGGTTCGCGGTCTCCGTGCCCGTGGCGGATTCGAGGTGGATCTCGGGTGGAACCAGGGCCGGCTCACCGAGGCGTCGGTCCGCTCCATCCAGGGAGAATCGTTGCGTCTCCGCCATGGGGAGCGCGTCGAGGACATCACCTTGCCGCGGGGCGGGACCCATGTCTGGAGGCCGCAATGACCCCGGTTGCCGCCCATCCGCTGCTGGGCGTCCTTTTGCACGCCGTCGGCGCCGCATTTGCCGCGACGTGTTACACGCCCCAGAAGCGGGTCAGACGCTGGTCGTGGCAGACCTATTGGCTGACCCAGGCTGCGTTCTGCTGGTTCCTGCTTCCGATCCTGGGTGCGGTGCTCACGATCCCCGATCTCGCCGCCGTCCTGCGGGAGGCGCCGAGGGACGCGATGCGAAATTCGTTCCTGCTCGGGGCGGCCTATGGCATCGGGGGCACAGCCTTCGGAATAGCCATCCGGCACATAGGATTCTCGCTCACCTATGCCATCGCCGTCGGACTTTCCAGCGTGCTGGGGACTCTCATTCCCCCGTTGGTTCACGGCACCCTGGGGACCACCCTGGGCAAGCCCGGCGCCGGATGGATCGTCGCCGGCATCGGGGTCGGCGCCCTCGGCATTGCGGTGGCCGGCCTGGCTGGACGCTTGAAGGAGAAGGATCTCACCGCCAGGAGCGCGGGAGGGGAATTCTCCCTTGCCACGGGGCTCGCGCTCTCGCTTCTCGCGGGCGTGCTTTCCGCGGTCTACGGTTTTGCGCTTGATGCAGGGCAGCCCATCGCCGACACGGCGGTCAGGCATGGTGCCGGCATGTGGCAGGGAAATGTGGTGTATCTCTTCTCCAACAGCGGCGCGTTTCTCACGACGACCGTCTACTGCCTGTTCCTGCATCAGAAAGACAAGTCGCTTGGAGAGCTGTGGACGCTGCAGGCCGGCCCCGAGCGGGCGAGTCTGCCCGTCAACTGGGCCATGGCCATGCTCACCGGCCTGTTCTGGTACAGTCAGTTCTTCTTCTACAATCTCGGCCACGTCCGCATGGGTCACTACAAGTTCACGAGCTGGACGATCCACATGATTCTGCTCGTGCTGTTCAGCAACGTGGTCGGGGTGGTCCTCACTGAATGGCGCGGGTGCCGGGTCCTGACTCACCGGATAGTCCGGGTCGCCCTCGCGATTCTGGTCGGCGCGGTCTTGTTGCTGACCTATGGAAATTATCAGGGAGAAGCCGCGGAGCAATCGGCCGCGGCGGCTCCAAAGGAGATGACGAAATGAAAAGGTACGGAAGTGTCATTCTGCTGCGGGCCGATAAGATCGACGAGTACCGAAAGCTGCACGCCGCCGTCTGGCCCGCGGTGCTGGAACAAATCACCGCGTGCAACCTCCGGAACTATTCGATCTTCCTCCGGCAACTCGACGACGGCCGTCATTATCTGTTCGGATATTTCGAATACCACGGCGACGATTTCGCAGCCGACATGGCGAAGATGGCCGCGGACCCCGTCACCCAACAGTGGTGGGCCGAGTGCAAGCCATGCCAGGAGCCCCTCGCCAGCCGCGGTCCGGACGAGTGGTGGGCCTCCATGACGGAGGTTTTCCACTTTGACTGACCGTGGTCATGGGGAGTTCCGCTTGGGTATTCCGACGCGCTGGGAAGGGTAGATGCCGGAGTGACCGCTGAAGTGGTAGGCGACGAAGCAGGCCGTGGCGAAATAGACGGTGTTATGGGCGCCGAACAGTTCGATGCCCATCACCGTGCAGGCGAGCGGCGTGTTGGTTGAGCCGGCGAAGACCGCGATGAATCCCAGCCCCGCGAACAGGTCCACGGGCGCGTGGAAGATCCACGCGAGCGTGTTGCCGAGCGTCGCCCCCACGAAGAAGAGGGGTGTGACCTCGCCGCCCTTGAACCCGCTGCCCAGCGTGACGCAGGTGAACAGGATCTTCCAAAGCCAACTCCAGGCCGTTGCTCCATCGGGTTGGAATGCCGACAGGATGGTGACGGCCCCGTCGCCCGGTGCCGTGACGCCGATGCCCAGATAGTCGCGGGACCCAAGAGCGTAGACTCCCGCGATGACGCACAGTCCGCCGATCAGCGGGCGCAAGGGGGGGAATCTGACGTGGGTCTTGAAGGGCTTCTGGATTCCATGGGCCAATTCGGAGAAGAGGAGGCTGGTCCATCCGAAGATCATTCCCGCCATCACCACCTTGCCCAGAAGCCAAAGATCCAGGTGGAAGAGCCGGCCTGCGTCCGCCACATCCGTGAACTGGAGGTGATACACCGTGTGCTTGATCCCCCAAGCCGAGCAGGCCAGATCCCCGACCACGCTCGCGATGAGGACGGGAATCAGTGCCTCGTACTGGATGCGGCCGACGGTGAGGACCTCCATCGCGAAGATGGCCCCGGTCAGCGGCGTGCCAAACACCGAACCGAATCCCGCCGCCACCCCCGACATGAGGAGAACCCGCACGTGGGCGGGATGGATCCGGATGAGGCGTCCGAACCAACTGGCGATGGAACCTCCCATCTGGACCGCGGTTCCCTCGCGTCCAGCCGAGCCACCGCAGAGGTGCGTGATGAGCGTGCCGATCAGTATCAGCGGCGCCATGCGAGCCGGAACACCGCCGCCCGGCTCATGGATTTCATCCATGATGAGGTTGGTGCCGCCCTCGGCAGAGCGACCCCACCGGTGATAAAGAAGTCCCACCAGCAGTCCGCCCAGGGGAAGCAGGAAGAGCAGCCACGGGTGCTCCCAACGAAGCCGGGTCACCCGATCAAGGCACGCCAGGAACAGCGCGCTTGCGGACCCGGCGAGCAGCGCCGGAGGAATGACGAGCGCCGACCATCGCAGCAACTGCACCACGCCCGCAACGTGGGCCGAGGGATTGAGCAACGGCCTCATCGTCCAATGGAGTCGCGCGCGACCAGGGAAGAAATAAAACCATCCAGGCGGTTCTCGGCGTAAGGGCAGATACCCTTGCCCATCAACCGATTGCCGTACGCTACGAATCCGCACGCAGATCCGCAATTCCGTTCTTTGGCGCTCGGCATCCCCGTGTATCCACAGATTGACGGTTGGGCGCGCACTCCGCTGCGCGCCGTCCTTCGCGGACGCACCCAGGCACCGCGCCCTCGGAGAGGCCGCCCTACCCACCGACAATTCGTGGATCACCGGCCGCGTCCGGGACCCTCGGGTCCGTCGCGCGAGTGCCCGGAACCCGCCCTTTCCTGCCTTGTCCACCCGAGCCTACGCCGTGTCCGATCCCCGGGGATCCGGTCCGCAGCGCCGTCGCTCGGTCAATGTGCGCAGGCAATCAGGCATGGTTTCGGGCAGGAGCGATCCTGCCAGGAATTCCGCCGCTTCATGGGCGGCACCACGGGAGCGCAGACCGGCGTACACGTGCAGTTCGAATTGGATCCGCAGCCGTGTCGCGGCTTCGCCCTGACCGAGCACCTCCAGCAGGATTCCCAGAGCCTCGATGGTGGCGTACATCCCCGGCGCGGGTTGCCGACGCAGTCCATAGCGACTCGGAGGCAGGTCCGCAGGCAACCGGATCAGCTGGCCCCAGGACTCCACTGACCGCCGCATCCGGCCCGCCTCCGGCCAACTCCCATCGAGCAACAAGACCTGCAAGGTGTCGGGTTCGACTCCCGCGGGAGGCAGTTCACCGGCAGGATGCAGGATCCAGAGGGTCCGGTTTGGCCGCGCGACGTCCTCCCGGGACAACCGCGCATCGTGTCCGTGCACATGTCCCTTGGATCCCGTCATCACGCGCTGGATCAGGCGGCCGGTGCTGGTCGGACGCCCAAGTTCCCGTCGGTGCGTCAGCACATCGATCTGGATCGGGCAATCCACCGCGTGAAATCCCGCGCAGATGCACCAGCGCGCGGGAAGTTGACACTCCCTGCAGCGCTCTACGCCCCGCTGGACCACGCTTCGGCTCATCGACCTTCGATATCAGCAGGTGTCCAACATCCCGTTCAATCCGAAAGCCTTGTCACAAGCCGTAAGTATCCGCCGGGTACGTGGACTCCACGAAGATGGGGATCACCAGATCATCGCCCCAATACCGGATGTCGCTGCAGCCTGGGATCACGTATTCACTCAGGCCGACGGGGCTGTTCGCGGTGTTCTCGTAGTCGAATGTGTATCCCAACCTTGTCCATGGCCAACTGCTGTCCAGATTGCCGTTGGCCGCGTACCCGCGTGAGTCCAACGTGTCATTGAACCACGCGGCATAGCCCGTCGAGAGCCCCTGTATTACGTTCGGCTCAAGATAGGGACTCGTGTCGTCCGAAACGAGCCCGCACGCGAGGGAGTGGATATCAGGGCTGGCCGCTGGCCTGAAAAGGTACTTCGGGTCGACATAGAACTCCGCCACACCATAGGCGCCGGTGCGCGGCGGCATTCCCAGAGCCTTCTCCATGCGCAACGTCCTATTCGTGCCGGCATAGCCTCCCAGCAACTGCCGCAGGTCTGGACTCAAGGTGATCCAGATTTCCGATGCGTAACCGTTGCTCATCGTATGAGCCCCCGGCGTCAGCAGGTTCTTCCAGTCCCAACTGCCCGTGTAGTCCAAGGTGGCGACGCGAACCCATGGGCGGGTGCTGCCATCGACCCAGTTCGTGAACGTGCGCCAATCGGTTCCCGGCGTGTTCGTGTTGACCGGTCTCAGGCGGGTTGAGATCTCGTCGGGCATCGCCACGGCGGCATTCAGCAGGGCATTCGAATAGGCAAGGTAACACTCCGTCCTGTCGGTGAGCTCCGGGTAGGAATTCCCTTTGACACGAAAGAACATCGGAACCTCGACGCTGAGCACTGGTTGGGTGCCCTGGAGGCCGCGCAACTGGCTCCAGTCGCTCCTCCACGTCCCGCCGTCCACCAGAGACGATGACCACTCAACCTCGTAGGAACCATTCGGCAGCCCGTTGCTCCAGTTCAACGTGCCGTTTCGGGACAAGGCGACGATGTCCTGGGCGCCAGAGTTGAGGATCAACAGGATCCAGATGCCCCAGAGCCCGGACAGTCGGCTTGGCAACAGGCCGGACTGCCTCGGGTTGGAGTGACCGATGGACTGTGTGACATGCGTTGCAGGAGTGGGCGGTAGGTGCCGGAATGACATTTTATGTTGGGCTGCATGCCGTGGGAGTGCCGCGTGCGGTGTGTGCCACAACCAAACGCGTGCATCCCCTGCGGCGTGGGTCGACGCCTTGCCCCTTGCATCGGCAGTTTCAGCGCGGGATTGAGCCCGGTGGCTGCCCCCGGTGCCCAAGAGTTCGCCCGGGGCAGTCATGCCGAACGCCAGGCGCTGGCCCTGCTTCCGCGTAAACTTCTGGTCCCTGACGGGCGCGTTCAGTTGCATCGCATCGGAAGGCACGGCTGCCCCAAAAGCCAAGCCTCGAGCGGGACGGTCAGCAGCTTGGAATCCTTGAATGGTTGTAAGCTCGGAGGATGTCGTCGCCGTAGCGCCCTGTTTGCTGACACCGAGGCCGGAAAACGCGCCTTCCCAGCCTTTCAGTCTCCCCTTCGGTAAGTGATACACGACTTGGCCGATATTGGCAGAGATTGCCATTGGGCCCGAAGCCGCCGGTAACTTCGGGCCGCTCACGAGCCGGATTTGGTTGATGGAACTACCCGATGTCAGGCTCTTTTGGCTTTTGCTTTTGCATCGGGGTGAACCGGCAATTTCTCCCCAAACACAATCCGGTGCCCGTCGGGGGTGACGACAGAAAATTCGCGCATTCCCCATGACTTGTCTGCGAGCTTGTGCCAAATCTCGACACCATTCTTGACGGTCTCCTCGTAAAGCCCGGATGCGTCCCGGACGTGAAGATATGCGAACCACGAGTGATCCTGAGTCTTCGACATCGGTATCGCATCCGGGCAATGCCCAAGACGCAGCTTGCAAGCGCCGCGACTCAAGAATGCCCATCCATCGACGTCGAAGTCTTCAACGAAGCCGAGCTTCTCTAAATAAAACTTCCTCGAAGCCGCTAGATCTTTAACGGCCAGCACAAAGGTGGATGTGATGATTTCGGACATATGGCTTTTCGCCTAACGGGAAGAGTGAGGCACAGCCGCCGCAGCGGCCAAGCCTGGAACGGGACGGCAAGCGGCTGTTGCCTCGACCCGATGGTGAGGCGCTTCCGGCTCATTTGGTTTTGGGTGGCTGGGTA
>CAIMTB010000115.1 GCA_903844265.1 uncultured Verrucomicrobiota bacterium | reverse complement strand
CCGGCGCGCAGCGGAGTGCGCGCCCTACCATCTGCGCCGGTTCAGGGTCCCAATGCGTGTCCAAACTTTGGAAAACTTCCCTCTCCATGAACCGGACAGGTAGGGCGGGCAGTCCCTTGCCCGCCGCCCTGTCGGGGCTACCTGAAGGTGAGCCTCCAAAGGCCGGCGCGCAGCGGAGTGCGCGCCCTACCATCTGCCCCGGTTCATGGTCCCAATGCGTGTCCAAATTTTGGAAAACCCGGCTCTCCATGAACCCGGGCAGGTTCCAGGTCCGATTCGGCGAGCCGCTGACCCCGGGGCGCGAACTTGCGCGTGCCGCCGTCACCAGCGGTCCGGGGATTGCGTGGGTGAGCTTGTTCCTGCTGTTGCCGCTGCTGGGGATCCTGGCCATCAGCTTCACCACGCGCGGGGATTACGGGCAGGTCGAGTGGACATTCACGCTCGAGAATTTCCGGCGGTTCCTCGGGTTCGGTCCGTTTGGATTCGAGCCGCTCTATCCGGTGATCGTGTTGAGGAGTCTGGCGATGGCGGCGGGGACGACCGCCCTGTGTGTGGCGGCGGCGCTGCCGCTGACCTTCTTCATAGCGGGCCTGCCGCGGCGGCCGAGGCAACTGGCATTGATGGGGGTGGTGATTCCCTTTTGGACGAACCTGTTGGTCCGGACCTATGCGTGGCAGATCGTGTTTTCGGCAACGGGTTGGGCGGCGCGCGCCGCGGCGATGCTGGGGCTGATTCCCGCGGGCGAGGCGTTGCATCCCGGGGCTTTCGCCGTGTTCGTGGGGCTCACCTGCGATTATCTTCCGTTCCTCGCGCTGCCGCTTTACGCGTCGGTGGAGAAGATCGATTGGAGCCTGGCCGAGGCGGCGAGTGATCTGGGCGCTGGCGGTTGGCAGGTCTTCCGTCATGCCTTGTTGCCGCAGATCGCGCCTGGCCTGACGGCGGGTGCGGTGCTGGTGTTTGTCGCCGCGACCGGGCAATTCGTGATTCCGGATCTGCTGGGCGGCTCGAAGTCCGTGCTGTTGGGCAATGCGATCCAGCAGCAGTTCGGGTTCAGCCGGGACTGGCCGTTTGGATCCGCCATTGCCTGCCTGGCGATGGTGCTGGTCATGGCCGGGCTCTGGGTCTTTGCGCGCGTGGGTGGCGGTGAACCGGGAAGGGAGACGCCGTGAAGCGGGCCCGGCTTCCGCTCGGGTTGGGGGCGGGGTTGATCTATCTCTTCCTGTACACGCCGATCGCGGCGGTGGCGGTCTATTCGTTCAACGCCGCGAAGCACGGCGGGCCGTGGACCGGCTTCACCACGGCGTGGTACCTGCGGTTGCTGGAGAGTCCCGACAAACTTTCCGCATTGCGCAACACGCTTGTTCTCGCCGTGTCGAGCACCGCAATCGCGACCGTCCTGGGCACCCTGCTGGGGTATGGGCTGACGCGTTATGCGTTCCCGGGCCGGCGGCTTTTTGCGTGGCTCATGTATGTGCCGGTGGTGATTCCGGACGTCGTGATGGCCATCTCGCTGCTGATGTTCTTCTCGTTGGTGCGGGACGGGTTGGGGCTGTTTCCGTTGGGGATGGGGACGATGATCGTGGCGCACGTGACGTTCCAGATTCCGTTCGTGGCCATCGTGGTGCGGTCCCGGTTGGCGGGTTTCGACCCGGCGATCGAGGAGGCGGCGCACGATCTTGGGGCGACGCCCTGGCAGAAGCTCCGGCATGTCACGCTGCCCCTCGCGCTTCCCGGTGTGCTCGCCGGAGCCGCGCTGGCGTTCACGTTGAGCGTCGACGATTTCGTGGTGAGCTTCTTCACCAGTGGCCCCGGCGCGACGACACTGCCGATCCTGATCTACGCCTCGGTGAAGCGGGGCATAACGCCCGACATCAACGCGCTGTCCACGCTGATCGTTCTCGTGTCGATCCTCGGCACGATCGCGATGTCAGTGTTCCAGGCTCGGGGACGGGATGCGCAGGGTTGAGAAACGGGGGCCTGTGGCGAGCCATGGCCTTCCGATGTATTGCTTCGAGTCCGGCGAGCCGTTAAGGCTTGTGGGCCGGTTGGTCTGGGCGAGTGGTGAAATGGCAGACACGCGGGCCTTAGGAGCCCGTGGCGCAAGCCGTGCAGGTTCAAGTCCTGTCTCGCCCACCAGTTCGCCGGCTCATGGCCTCACGGCGGTGCCGTCGCGGCGGCGGACGGGTTCCCAGTAGCCGGGCCTGTCGGGGAGCGGGAACTTTTTGGCGGCGGTTTCGTCGAGGTCCACGCCCCAGCCTGGGGCCTCGTTCACGTGCATGTAGCCGTTTTTCATGGTGGGCGCGCCCGGGAAGACTTCGCGCATGGCGTCGCTGAAGCGGACCGCTTCCTGGATGCCGAAGTTCCAGATGGCGAGGTCGAGGTGGGCATTGGCGGCGTGGCCCACGGGTGAGACATCGAGCGGGCCGTGCCAGGCGCTGCGGACATTGAAGGCCTCAGCCAGCGCAGCCAGCTTGCGCGCCGGGGTCAGGCCTCCGATCTGCGAGATGTGAACGCGGATGAAATCGATGAGGCGCTCGGTGATGATGCCGGTCCATTCGTGGGGACTGTTGAAGAGCTCACCCATGGCGATCGGCACGCTGGTCTGGGAGCGCAGGATCTTGAACCACCCGACGTCCTCGGGTGAGAAGGGGTCCTCGATGAAGAAGGGCCGGTAAGGTTCGACGTCCTTGCAGAGGCGGATGGCGTCGATGGGAGCGATGCGTTCGTGGATGTCGTGGAGGAGGAGGAGTTCCTCGCCGAGTTTTTCCCGGACGGCGGCGAACATCTTCGGGACGGCGCGACAATAGGCGGCGGGGTCCATGTGGCCTTCGGCGGGGATGCCGAATCCGGCCTCCTCGTAATCACCCTTGCCGGCAAGCTGGGGTGATCCGTAGCCGCCGAGCTGGATGCGGATGTGGCGGTAACCCTCGGCCTGGATTTTCTGGACGCTGTCGAGGAGCTGGGGGATGTCGCGTCCGCCGGCGTGGGAATAGCACGGCACCGCGAAGCGGGCCTTGCCGCCGAGCAATTGGTAGACGGGCATGCCGGCGCGCTTGCCCTTGATGTCCCACAAGGCCTGGTCGAGCCCGCTGAGGGCGTTGTTCAGCACGGGGCCGTTGCGCCAGTAGGAGCTGGTGTAGGCGGCCTGCCAAAGGTCTTCGATATTGTCCGCATCGCGGCCCCGGCAGAAAGGGTCGAGGAACTCTTCAACCGCGGTTTTCACGACGACGGCACGTTGGTTGAAGGTGGCGCAGCCCAGGCCGTAGAGGCCGGGCTCGGACGTCTCGACCTTCACCACCACGAGGCGGACGCCGGATTGCGGGGCGGTGAGGATCGGTCGGACCCTGGTGATCCTGAGGCGGCCGGAGCCCTGGTTGGCCTTGGCGGCGACGGCCTCGGCGGCGGCGGTCCGTTGCGCGAAGGGTGAGGAGGCGAGAGCAGCCGCGCCGACGGCGAGTTGTTGGAGCAGGGTTCTGCGGTTCATGGTCGTGGCGTGGCGTGGCGTGGCCAGTGCGCGGCGCAAGGCGGATGCCGCGGACCGGGAACTCGAGAGGGCATACCCGTGTTGATAATGGGGCGGCGGCCGGGGGAACAAGCCCGGACGCGGGGCCGGGTGCACGGCGAGTGCCTCCCCGAATCGTCGGTGTCGGCCTCTCCGAGGGCGCCGTGCCTGGGTGTGTCCGCAAGGACGGCGTGCAGCGGAGTGCGCGCCCTGCCGGTGTGCCGTCGAAGATCCGGGTGGGGTGAGGTGGATCCGCGAGACAGGTCATGAATATAAGTGATAGTAACGAGGCGGGAATGGGTCCTGTGGAGATCCCGTGCGGGGTGGGTGGTG
>CAIMTB010000114.1 GCA_903844265.1 uncultured Verrucomicrobiota bacterium | reverse complement strand
TAAAGCGGCGTTGGCAGCTAAACGTGCTAGAGGTGAATCACTAGGAAATTTGAAAACATTGACGGTTGAGAACAGACAGAAAGCAGCTGAGACCACTAAAAATAATGGATTCTCCCGAGCAAGAACCTCAAAGTTGCGTCCTGTAGCCCCGGTTACCCGGTCGCGGCCTCTCATTGGCTCGCATCGCCGTTCTGCGGCCACGCGGGGGTCGGTTGGCCGCTCGCCGCGAATCGCGCTCAGCAAAGCGGCGTCGAGCCGCCGCACTCCAAACAAGCCCGCCTCGTCACCGCGACCGGCGCCATTCAACGCCCGGTTCGTGGTCTCAGCAGAGCCCAAGCCGCTGCACCACCTCGACGGTGGAGTGCGACTTGTTGAGGGAATAGAAGTGAAGTCCGGTCACGCCGCGATCGAGGAGTTCGCAGCATTGGCTGGCGGCGTACTCGATGCCGTAGGCAATGGCGGCCTGGTCGTCCGCTCCGATCGCGCCGAGGCGTTCCGCCATTTTGGCCGGGATGGCCGCACCACAGAGGGAGGTGAATTTCTGGAGTTGGGATCCCGAGAGGACCGGCAGGATCCCGGGGATCAGCGTGACCTGGGTGCCGAGTTTGTTCCGGAGATGATCGCGGAAGGCGAAGAAATCAGCGTTGTCGAAGAAGATCTGGGTGATGACGAAATCGGCGCCCTGATCGACCTTGTGTTTCAGCCGCTGCCAGTCGACATCGCGACCTTCGCGGCAGGCGATGTGGCCTTCCGGGAAGCCGGCGACGCCGATGCAGAATCCGCCGAGGTCCCGGATGAATTTCACGAGTTCCCATGAGAACTCGAAGCCGTCCTCGATCTTGCGCCATTCGGTGGTGCCGGCGGAGGGATCGCCGCGGAGGGCGAGGATGTTGCGGATGCCGCGCTGACGGGCGTCCTCGAGCACGGCATGGAGTTGGTCGCGGGTGGAATTGACGCACGTGAGGTGCGCCATGGCGGTGAGGTGGTGTTGTTGCTGGATCCGCTCGACGATGCCGAGCGTCTTGTCGCGGGTGCTGCCGCCGGCGCCATAGGTGACGGAGCAGTAATCGGGCTTGATCGCGAGGAGGGCCGGGACGGTTTTCTCGATCAGGTTGCGGTCGCCGTCGTCGGTCTTGGGTGGAAAGAACTCAAACGACAGGGCGGGACGTCCGGCCTTGGCGCAACGGGAGTGGATGTCACGGATGAACTCCATGGGACCGGAACCTTGGGGCCGGGAGGGATCGGGTTCAAGCGATGGGTGGGAATCTGGACGCGGCGCAGGCCGGTCACTGTTTACAAGACCTGTCCCCCTATTGGGTCGCGGCAGGTCTGCTTGCCGGTTGGATGGGAGCGCCTATGGTCGGGGCGTGCAACGACGGGTCATGTGGGCGACTGGAGCGCTGGTGCTGGTGAACGTGGCGTTTTTCATCGCTTTCCTGTTGCGACCGCCGCGCTCGGGGTCGTCGGGTGGGGACATCCAGTCGGCGCCGGCGGTCTCGGGGCGTTTGTCGGGTCAGCCCGGGGTTTATGCGGTGAAGGGGGTGGTGGTTGAGGTTCGGGATGGCGGTACCAACATGGTCGTTCGACACGAGGCGATCCCGGGATTCATGCCCGCGATGACCATGCCGTTCCAGGTCCGTGATCCCCGCGAAACCGCGAGCGTGCATTCCGGGGACGTGATCGCGTTTCGGTTGTTGGTGACGGACTCCGAGAGTTGGATCGATTCGGTCCAGAAATCGGGTGGGCAGGAATCCCCGGCTGCGTTTCCTTATGAGCAGTCCCGGATCGTGCGCGACGTCGAGCCTCTCGAGATCGGGCAGGTGATCCCGGATTATCCGTTCACGAACGAGCTCGGGGCGCCGGTGAAATTGGGTGATTATCGTGGGAAAGCGGTTGCCCTGACCTTCGTCTTCACCCGTTGCCCGCTACCTGATTTCTGCCCGCGGATGCTGAAGAATTTCTCGGCGGTCGCGGCGGGGTTGGAGTCCCGCGCTGGGGGGGTGACCAACTGGCAACTTCTCGCGGTGACGATCGATCCGGTGTTCGACACCGTTCCCGTGCTGAAGGCGCATGCCGACCGGAACCAGTATGTTCCGGCGCACTGGTCTTTTCTGACCGGCGCCCAGATTGAGATCGACGCGCTCACGGAGCAGGTGGGTCTTGCGGTTCGCAGGCAGACGCCGGCCGCGCTTCCGGATCACAATCTCCGGACCATCCTCATCGACCCGAAGGGCCGGTTGCGAAAGATCATCATCGGCAACACGTGGAAGCCCGAGGAAGTGATCGATGAGATGGCTCGATGGGCGCGTGAAACGGGCTGAGCGTGCGGTTTGGATCCCGTTCCAGGACCGTTGCTGTTGCTGGTGCTGGCTCACAGGGCCGAGCGGACGAGGTTCTCGAACCATGACCAGTGGGCGAGGCAGTTCTCGAGTTGCAGGGCGCTTCCCAACACCACGGCGAAGGCGCATCCCGCGAGGAACAGGAGGGTCGAGGTTTCGGCCCGGTCGCTGGCATTGATTTCGCGGGCGCAGGCTTCCGCCAGTGTCAGCCGGGGGGAGGGCGAGACCGGCCGCCCGGCGTTGCGGTTCTGGGCCGGGCGGACCGCGGTTCGGATCGGGACCGACCTCCGGTGTCCAACAGGCGCATGGAAGTCGAGCGGGATGGGAACAAGATTAAGGCTGGCGGATATCGGGTGCATGAGTTTCTTCCTTGGACCGGGTTTCGGACCCGGCTTTCACACGGACGAATGATCCCGGGTTGCAGTTTTTTTTGGAGTGCAGCCACGCGTCATCGCTATCTTCCACGAATCCTTCGATCCCCGGGTCGATCGATGCTCTGAGTCCCAATCCCAGATCTGCTCCGAACACCCTGACAAGCGGTGACCCGTCACCGCACACCAAACCCATGTCGACCTTGAATTTCGGCCTCATCGGTTGCGGCGGCATCACCCTGCAAAACCATCTGCCCGGCCTCGCGCTGTGCGGAGATGTCCGGGTCCACGGGATCTGCGACGCGAACCCCGAGACGCTGGAGCGTGCGCGGCAACAGACCGGTGCGACGGTGGTCACGACGGACTACCGGGAGATCGTCCGGCGGGAGGACATCCATGCGGTGATCATTGCGACGCCGAACGTCACGCATCCGCCGATCGCCCTGGAGGCGGTGGCGCACGGCAAGCACGTGATGTGCGAGAAACCGCTGGCGCTGAACCGTGCGGACGCGGATCGGATGGCGGCGGCGGCGGCAGCGGCGGGGGTGAGGCACATGACGGCGTTCACCTACCGGTTTGTTCCCGCGATGCGCTATCTGCATCACCTGGTGAAGTCGGGGGATCTTGGTCGGCCGTATCACTATCGCTCCTGCCGGCTCCAGGATTGGGGCACGCGGAATCTGGGCTGGCGGCAGCAGCGTTCGATGGCGGGCACGGGTGAACTCGGGGACATGCTCAGTCACCGGATTGATTTCGCGCACCACCTGGTGGGGCCGATGCGGCGGCTCGTCGCCAACGTGAAGAATCTCACCCCCATCCGGGGCGGGCAGCCGAACGACACCGACGACTGGGTGGCGATCCTCTCCGAATTCGACTGCGGCGCCTCGGGCGTCCTCGAGAGTTCGAAGCTTGCGAGCGGCCGCAACGAGAGTTGGCGGAGCCTGGACTACGTCGAGATCAACGGCAGCGAGGCGTCGTTCGAGTTCAGCACGGGGCGCTGGAATGAGTTGCTCGCCGGGCGGCTGGGCGGGTCAGGATTACAGCCGTTGTCCGTCCCGAGCGAATTCTGGACCTGGCCCGGGTCGATGCGGGATCCGGCGGTGGGCGACCCGTTGGTGGCGTTCCGCTACGATCAGGCGATTGAATTCGTGAACGCGATCCGCGAGCAGCGGGAGTGTGCGATCACGTTCCGGGACGGTGCCCGGGCGCAGGCTGTCATGGATGCCGCGGTGGACTCGGCGTCCACGCGGAAGTGGGTTGACCTCGCGGATTGAGGCGGGAGTGGGGCTCCCACCCACGGGGCGGTTGGGTCAGGCCTCGAACGATTTGCCGCAGCCGCAGGATTGGCGGGCGTTCGGGTTGGTGATCTTGAAGCCGCCGCCGGAGAGGGCATCGGAGAAATCAACGACGGCGCCCTTGAGGTGGGTGGCGCTGAATTCATCGACGAGGACCCGGGTGCCATGGAATTCCGCCTGGAGATCGCCGGCGCGGGATTCGTCGAAGACCATGCCGTATTGGAGGCCTGAACAACCCCCGGCTTCGACGAATACGCGGAGGGTCTTGCCTGTGTTCGCCGGATCACGCTCGATCATCCCGCGGATCTCGCGGGCGGCGCTTTCGGTGAGGTTGACGACGGAATCGGCGGTCAGTGTGGGCGTTTCGCTCATGTTCGAAATCAATGGCCGCGGAGGATAGCACGGGTGTCCACGGAGTTCAAACGGGAGGCCGGGCCCTGAACTCTGGCAAGCCGAGCGTGTTCGATCGGCCCGGGTTCAGCGTGGGGCGCGCAGTTGGGCGGCGCGCTGGAGGAAGGGGGCGGCGGCGTCGGGGAAGGTCTTGGCGAGGGTGTCGTAGAGGCCGGCGGCCTGGTCTCGAAGGCCCATGATCTCGGCGAGTCGGGCGGCCTCGGTGCCGGCGCGGTTCAACCAGAAGGGCGACGTGTTTTCGCCGGGGTTGAGGTTGCCTGCATGAAAGACGCGGAGCAGCCGGGCGAGGGACTGCTTGAGAAGTTCGCTTTTCTCGGCGCCTGCGGGCGCGATGCCGGCGCGCTTCTCGAGGACGGCGGCGAGCCCGATCTCGGCTTCGCTGCGGGTGGCGATGTCGGCGCCTGCGGCCGGGGTGAGGACCTCGAGGTAGAGTTGGGAGGCGTTGGTGTAGGAATCGGTGGCCTGGGCGGGGTCGAGGCCGGCCCGGACCAGATGGCAGTTCGCGAGCCGGCCGCGGGCGAGGACGGCTTCGCGGAGATTGGGGAAGCCATCGATGACCCGGCGGTAGGCGTTCATCGCATCGACGAGCTTGTCGTCGCGTTGCTCTGGATCGAGAAGGAAGCAGTCGCCGAGGGCGAAATAGGCGCGGGCGACGAGTTCGGGTGGGACGAGGGAGTTGGTGACTGCGGGTGGGCCGTTGGCGATGAGCCAGTGGAAGTAGGGTTTGGCGTCCTTGTAGCCTTGTCGCGCGAATGCGGCGCGGCCGGCGAGGATCCGGGCCTCATAGGTGAGCCCTGAGACGGGCCAGTTCGTCCTTTGGAAGATCAGCTGGTAGGCGGCCTCGGCGGGTGCGAATTGGCCGAGGCGGAACAGGTTGTTCCCGACCCACATCTGGGCCTGCGGGGCGGAGGGATGGTCGGGGAAGCGCGCGAGGAAATTCGTGAACAACCCATGGGCCTGCGTGTCGTCGCCCGTCCTGAAGGCGGCCCAGGCCTTTTCGAATTCCGCCCGCGAGATGCTCGGGTGGTTCGGATACGAACGGGTCCAGTCGTCGAGGTGCTGGTAGGCGTTGGACCAGCTGCCCTCGCTGAAATAGGAGCGCGCGACGGTGAGCCGGATTTCCGGGAGCGCCGGCGAGTTGGTGAGTCGCGAGGCGAGGCGCTGGAGGACTTCGCGTGCAAGCCCCGGCGGGTCAAGGCGTGCGAGCGTCTGGCCGTACAGCACGCGGGTGTCGTCACGGAACTGGCCCTCTGGAAACTCGAGGATGGCACGCCCGGCGAGTTCGCCGGCGAGGGATTGCTGCCCGGCGTCCAGCGCGGCGAGGGCTCCCTGGTAGAGGGCGCGCTCGAGGATGCCGCGGCGGATGGACGGATTGTCGCCGTACTCCCGCACGACGCGGAGATAATGGGCCACAGACGCGGCGCGGTTGGTGGCCTGCATCTCACAGTCGGCGAGCTTGAACAGGGCGAAGGCCTGGAGCGGGGACGGCGTGAGGAGGGTCGACGCACGGGAGAAGGCCTCGGTGGCCGCCGGCAGCTGCTGCATGGCGATCCCGATCCAACCCAGGTCGTACCAGGCGCGTCCCGCGAGGGGTGGCGCAGGATTGTTGGACAGGACCCCCGTGATGAGAAGCCGTGCCTCGGCGAGGTGGTTCGACGCGGGGGGAGTGTTGGTCCCGAAATGCTGCTGAAGCCGGAGTTCGGCGACGGCGAGGCGGGCCGCGAGGTAGGCGGGGCCGGGATTGGTTCCGTTGGCGAGCGGGGTGAGGAGCTGGATTGCGGGTTCGACCAGGGCGGGGGCGAGCGGGATCTCGGCGATCGCCAGAAGCGCGTCGCGCCGCCACTCGGGCGGGGCGGATTCGGCGAGGTTGTTGGTCAGGGCGATGAAGGCCTCCGTGTCGCGGCCGGCGCCGCGCAGGACCACGCCGCGCATGGCGTGAGTGCGGGCCAGGTAATCGCGCGACGCCGTGTTCACCGCGAGCACCAGAAGGTTCGAGGCCGCGACCAGGGCCGCCGATTCCTGGCGATTGGTGAGCATCAGCGATGTCACCAGGAATTGGCGTTCCCACGACTGGTTCGGGGTCAGGGGGCGATGGGTGAGTTTGTCGAGGGACGCCTGGGCGGCTGCGGCATCGCCCGAGCGAAGCTGGGCTTCGGCGAGGAGAAGATTTCCCCCCACCACGAGTTCGTCGTTGGGCAGGGTCTTGACCGCACGCGCGAACGCGTTCGTCGGCCCGGCGAGAAGAGCTGCGGCATCGGAGAAACGGCTGGCACGGAACAGTGCCAGGGCCTCACCAAAGCCGGCCTTGAGCAGAAGTGGGGATTCCGGGAAATCGCTGATGAGCTGGTGGAACGTCGCGGCCGCCGCCGCGAAATCTCCACGCCGGAGATGGATCTCGCCGCGCAGGTGCAGGGCCTGGTCGCGGAGCACGCCGAGCTTGTCGTGACGATCCTCGAGCAGCCTGGCCGCAGCGTCCAACTGGCCGAGGTCCCTCCTCGCACCGGCCTCGAGCAACGTGGCTTCCGGTGCAAGCGGCGACTCCGGGCTCGCCTTCACGAACGCCGAGAACTCGTCGGCCGCCTGGGCCGAGAAACCGCTGCGCTGCGTCCGGACCGCCGCGTCGAACGTGATTTTTTCCGCGGGCGCCTGCCCCTCGCAGGGCGTACTTGCGAGCGCCAGCCAGATTGCGAGCACCAGCCCGTTCAGAGCCGCCCAGCGGTCGCCGTGAGGCGCGCTGCCCGCCGCCGTGGCCTGTTGGATTACGGAAGTCATCTTATGTCTGTGGCCTGCGGGGTTCGGGGGTGGTCGGCGGGTCGGGGAGCAGGTGGCGGCGCAGGTGGCGTCCGGTGTGGCTCGAATCGCAGGCGGCGACCTGTTCGGGGGTGCCTTCGACGACGATCGCGCCGCCACCCGTTCCGCCTTCGGGGCCGAGGTCGATGACCCAGTCGGCGGTCTTGATGACGTCGAGGTTGTGTTCGATCACGACCAGGGTGTTGCCGGCGTTGCGCAACCGGAACAGGACCTCGAGGAGTTTGGCGACGTCGTGGAAATGGAGGCCGGTGGTGGGTTCGTCGAGGAGATAGAGGGTCCGGCCCGTGTATTTCCGGCTCAGTTCGGCGGCCAGCTTCAGGCGTTGCGCCTCGCCGCCGGAGAGCGTGGTTCCCGACTGTCCCAGCCGGAGATATCCGAGCCCGACCTCGGCGAGGGTGGAACAGACATCGTGCAGCCCGGGAATGGAGCGGAAGAAGACGATGGCTTCGTCGACGGTGAGGTTCAGGACATCGGCGATGTTGAGTCCCTTGTAGGCGATTTCCAGGGTCTCGCGGTTGTAGCGCCGGGCGCCGCATTTCTCGCAGGTGACGTAGACCGGAGGCAGGAAGTGCATCTCGATGCGGATCACGCCGTCGCCTTCGCAGGCCTCGCAGCGGCCACCCTTGACGTTGAAGCTGAAGCGGCCCGGGCCGTAGCCGCGGACGCGCGCCGCGGGGAGTTGGGAGAAGAGGTCGCGGATCTCGTTGAACAGGCCGGTGAACGTCGCGGGGTTGCTGCGCGGGGTCCGGCCAATCGGGGCCTGGTCGATCACCACGACCTTGTCGAGCCGCTCGACTCCGAGGATTTCCCTGTGTTTACCGGGCCGCTCCTTCGAGCTGAACCACTGCCGGAACAACGCGCGCCGGAGGATGTCGTCGACCAGGGTGCTCTTGCCCGAGCCACTCACGCCGGTGACGCAGGTGAACGTGCCGAGCGGAATCCGGACATCGATGTCACGGAGGTTGTTCTCGCTGGCGCCGATGATCTCGAGCCAGCCGCGGTCGCGGTTGGGCGCGATCCTGCGCTTCGGCGTGGGCACGGAAAGTTCCCCTGAGAGGTAGCGCCCGGTGAGTGAGGACCTGTTGGCGATGACTTCCTCGACGGTTCCCTGGGCGACGATTTCACCGCCGTGGATGCCTGCACCCGGGCCGAGGTCGACGAGGTAATCCGCAGCGCGGATGGTGTCCTCGTCGTGCTCGACCACGAGCACGCTGTTCCCGAGGTTGCGAAGGCGGACGAGGGTCTCGAGGAGTCGGTCGTTGTCCCGCTGATGCAGGCCGATGCTGGGTTCGTCGAGGATGTAGAGCACGCCGACCAGGCCCGAGCCGATCTGGGTCGCAAGACGGATCCGCTGGGCCTCACCGCCGCTGAGCGTCCCGCTCTCGCGGTCAAGTGTCAGGTAACCCAGCCCGACGTTCGCCAGGAATCCCAGCCGCGAGCGGACCTCGTGCAGGATCTCGCTGACGATCTTCTCCTGTTGCCCCGCGAATTTCAGCTCCTCGAAAACCCGGGCCGCGGCGTCCACCGAGAGCGCGCAGACGTCCATGATCGATAGCCCCGGGGCGGGCGTGGCCGCGGGGCCCGGACGGAAACGCTCGGCGAGGTCCCGTGCTCCGACGGTGACGGAGAGTACGGCGGGGTTGAGCCGCCGCCCGTGGCAGGCATCGCAGTCGGTGGGCGACATGAAAGCCTTGAGGCGGTTGCGGGTGAACTCGCTCTCGCTCTCCTTGTAAAGACGTTCAAGGCTTGGAACCACCCCCTCGAACACGCGTTGGACCTGTGCCGGCGTGCCGCCCTTCATGACCGTGAAGGTGATCTCCGCCTCGCCCGATCCGTGCAGGATGAGGCGATGGAAGTCCGCCGGGAGCTCCTTCCAGGGCGTCTCAAGGCTGACCTCGGCATGCGCCGCCACGCTGCGAAGCAACGCCTTGTGATAGACGATCATCCGCTTGCCGCCGCGACGCCACGGAAGGACCGCGCCGTCCTCCAGGGATTTCGATGGGTCGGGAACGACCAGCGCCGAGTCGAACACCAGCTTTTGACCGAGGCCCTGGCATACCGGGCAGGCACCCTGGGGCGAGTTGAACGAGAAATGTTTCGGGGTCAGGACCTCGAAGCTGCGCCCGGTCGCGGCACTGAAATTCCGGTTCGAGAGCTGCACCTCCTCCCACTGGTCAGGCGTCTTCGAGTCCGGCGGTTGGTGCAACGCAACGATCACCCCCTCGCCCCACTTCAGCGCCGTCTCAACACTGTCCGCCAACCGGCCTCGGATGCGATCGTCCACGACCAGTCGATCGACGACGACCTCGATGGAGTGCACCTTGCGCGGCTCAAGCCGGGGACGGCTCTGCTCGGCAAGTTCCACAAGCACGCCGTCCACCCGGGCCCGGACGAAACCCTCGCGCGCGAGCCGCTCCAGGACGTCACGGAATTCGCCCTTCTGATTGCGGATGACGGGGGCGAGAAGGATGACGCGGGTGCGCGGGGCGAACGCGAGGAGGCGGTCGATGATGTCGCTGGCGCTCTGGCGGTGGATGGGCTCGCCCGTGTCGGGACAGTGGGGTTGGCCCGCGTTCGCGAAGAGAAGCCGCAGGTAGTCGAAGATTTCGGTTGTGGTCGCAATCGTCGAGCGGGGGTTCGAGCCGGAGGTGCGTTGCTCGATGGCGATGGCGGGAGAAAGGCCCTCGATGAAGTCGACGTCCGGCCGCTGCATCTGGTCGAGGAACTGCCGCGCATACGCCGAAAGGGATTCGACGTACTTCCGCTGCCCCTCGGCGAAGATGGTGTCGAACGCCAGCGAGGATTTCCCCGAACCGCTGAGCCCCGTGAACACGACAAGGCGATTGCGTGGAATCGTGAGCGAGACGTTCTTCAGGTTGTGCTCACGCGCCCCGCCGATGCGGATGACGTCCTGTCCCATGGAGGCGAATTCTGCTTACCGAACAGCGCGCCATGATAGACGGCGATCCTCCGTCCTGTCCATCCGCGCCGCGGAGGGGCGGCGGTTCCGGTGCATCCACGCACGATCGGATGCGATTCCGATAGGGAGTGCGGTGGCCATGCCACCGCTTTTCTTCTGCCCCTGGCCGCTGGCTCTGTATCGCGCTCGAAAGCGGCGTCGAGCCCTCACCCTTCCCTGAAAATCATCAGACTAGACATGGCACGCCGCCTGCCTCAGGCTGAAGGCTGTGATTGGGGCCGTCAAAGTCAGTGGACGCTGGATCGATCTGGCGCTTTTGGATCGTCTGAGCCGCCGCTCGCAGGGGCCGACGCCACCGG
>CAIMTB010000113.1 GCA_903844265.1 uncultured Verrucomicrobiota bacterium | reverse complement strand
GGAGGTAGGGCGGGCAGTCCCTTGCCCGCCGGGCGATTGCTGTCACCCGATGGCGCAGCGGGGGGGCGTGCCTTGCGACCGTAAAGGGCGGCGCGCAGCGGAGTGCACGCCCTACCCGACGGAGCGTGGCGGCAGCCCCAGGAGCAGGCGATAAACCGGAACTGAAAGGAGAGAAATCAGGATTTGCAGCCGAGGAATCGCCGCGGACAACCAGTGAATCGAGATGTCACTAAGAGGAATGCGTAGGTGCAGCCGGTGAATTCGCCGGTTCGCTCAAGGAATCGCCAGGTACGCCCAAGGAATCGCCAGGTACGCTCAAGGAATCGCCAGGTGCGCTCAAGGAATGAGCACGTACGCTCAAGGAATGGGCGTGGGCAGCCAAGGAATCGGGACGTGCGACGGATGGATCGCCGCGGATATCCAGGTGAGGCCGCCGGCGGTGGCACCGTTTCGGATGCGCGCCACGCTATTTGCGGTGCCGCACCTTCTGCCCCACTGTCTGGCCGCCGTAACCGCACCGCATGGCCGCACCCGCTCCCAGACCGAAAAGCCCACGTGGCCACGCCACTGAGAATCCAACCCAGGGATTCCTCCCCATGTCCCGCGCTGAAATGGATGCACGCGGCTGGGACGAACTCGACGTCCTCATCATCACGGGCGACGCCTACGTCGATCATCCCTCGTTCGGGGCCGCGATGATCGGGCGGGTCCTTGAGGCGGAAGGCTACCGGGTCGGGATCGTCGCCCAACCGGACTGGAAGAACATCGAGTCCATCCAGGCCATGGGCCGCCCGCGCCTCTGCTGCGGCGTCACCGCCGGCAACCTGGACTCGATGCTGTCCAACTACACCGCGGCCCGGCACAAGCGGAAGGAGGACGTCTACAGCGAGGCGGGCGCCCCCGGCAAACGGCCGAACCACGCGACCGTCGTCTACACCCAGATGGCGCGGCGCGCCTTCCCCGGCGTGCCGGTCGTGCTTGGCGGCATGGAGGCGAGCATGCGGCGCGTCACGCATTACGACTACTGGGAGGACAAGCTCCGCCCGTCCGTCATGGCCGATGCCAAGGCCGATATCCTCGTGTACGGCATGGGCGAAGTCGCCATCCGCGAAATTTCACGCCGTCTCCGTGATGGCAATAAGGACCTTGGCGGCATCCGTGGCACCGCCCTTTTTCTCGGTGCCAAGGCCACCGCTGCGGCGGACTTCTCCGACTGCATCCAACTCCCGTCCTGGGAGGCGTTGCAGGCCGACCCGAAACTCCTCCTCCGGCTTACGAAGGTGGTCGAGGCGCAACAGACGCCCTACTCGGGCAAGCGACTGGTCCAGATGCACGGGAACCGCGCGCTGCTCCAGGAACCTCCCGCATTCCCCGTGGACGGTCCCGACCTCGACGCCTTGTACGAGCTTCCGTTTGTGAGGGCCCAGCATCCGGCCCATCTCGGGAAGGTTCCGGGGTTCGCGACGATCAAGGACTCGATCATCGTGTCGCGCGGTTGCCCGGGCGGCTGCACCTTCTGCGGGCTGGGTTTCCACCAGGGCAAGTTCCTCTCCAGCCGCAGCGTTGATTCCGTGCTCAAGGAAATCCGGAAGCTCACCGAGAGCGGCAACTTCAAGGGCACCATCTCCGATCTCGGCGGTCCCACCGCGAATCTCTACGGGGCGAAGAACGGCCACGTCGACGCCTGCATGAGCTGCCACCGGCCGAGCTGCCTCTGGCCGAGCATCTGTCCGCACTTCGGCATCGACGAACAGGCGGGCCTCGACCTTCTGCGCGGCGCGCGGAATGAACCGGGCGTGAAGCATGTCTTCGTGCAATCCGGCATCCGCATGGATGTGGCGCTGCGAACGCCCGAGTATCTCAAGGAACTCGTGCAGCACCATGTCTCCGGCCACATGAAGGTCGCACCGGAACACATGCACCCCGAGGTCCTCCGGCGCATGCGCAAACCCGCCGGCGATTTCCCTGCGTTCATGGAGAAGTTCCACGAGCTCAGCGAGGACTGCGGCAAGCAGCAGTATCTCGTCCCCTATTTCATCTCGAGTTTCCCCGGCTGCACCGAGAAAGAAATGGGCGCGGTGGAAGAGTTCCTGCGGGACGAAAACTGGAACCTCCAACAGGTCCAGGACTTCATCCCGCTGCCCATGACGGGTTCCGCCGCGATGTACGTCACCGGCCTCGACATCAACAGCGAACAACCGATCCCGATCGTCAAGAATGCCGGGGACCGCGAGCGGCAGAAACGGATGCTCCGCCCGAACACCGATCCCCGCCCCCGCGGCAAGTGGGACGGAGAATCCCTCGACCACGTGGATTGAATCCAGCGCCCCAAGTCAGGCGCATCCCCGAAGCCGGACACGCTGAGGGCGGCCTGCCCTGGGATCGCCGCACTCCCTCGGGGACCCGCCCGGGATGGTCCCGCATCCATGGGACAACCCCGGGCCTTGTTGCGGAATCCCCTCAGGATTCAGACTCACTTGGGGACCGGACCCGGCGCCGGCGCGGGCGCGGGCTGGGAGCCGGCGTTCCTGTGGGTGGCTGCAGTATCCACGATGATCCGGGCACGCCGCCACGCCTCCACGAACGCCCAACCACCCTCGGCAACCTCGAATTGCACGACGAAATCGTCCAGGTCGGCGACCTTGTTGAGGAGCGCGGCAAGGTCGGATTCCAGATCTTTCAGGATCGTCCCCCGATTCACGATCTGGCTCCGGGGAGCGTTCATGAGCCCGCTGAAACGGTCGATGGCGGCGGTAAGCTCCAGCACCCGTGCAGGCGTCACTCCGCGTCCCTCGGCCCCAGGCTCACCCGACGCGGCAGAACCGAAGTCGCGGATGGCACTGGCCCGGTTGACCAGTTCCTGCGCCCGCAAGTCCCCGATCTCGGTACGGGTCATGTCGACGGTCCCGTGCCGACTGAGATCGCCCGTCCTCCGGAAGTGAAGCGCCAGGGCGCGGGTAAGCACGAATGTCGCGTCTTCGAGTGAGGATTCGGCCAGGGCCTTGGCCTCGGCGACACTGCCGGTCGCGGCATCGGCCTGGACCGCCTTCGCGGTGACGGCGAGGTAGGCGTTCTTGAGTTGGAGCATTTCGACGCCGAAATCCAGCGGCGGCTTGCCGTTCCACGTGGGTTGATATTCGGATCTGTAGGCAACATCGAGACATGCGCCCACCATCCTCAGTTGGTTTTCAAGGCGGAGTTTCATCGGCGCGATCGTATCCGGGAGACAGTTCGCATCAAGCAACGAATTAGGTGCGATCATGCACGCGGACGCGCCGGTCGGGGGTGGGCGCGGTCGGGGGTAGCAGGGCGCGCACTCCGCTGCGCGCCGT
>CAIMTB010000112.1 GCA_903844265.1 uncultured Verrucomicrobiota bacterium | reverse complement strand
TGCCGATCGCAACCTTGAGGCCGCGAAGACAGCGCTTGCTGAAACCCTCGCCGCCAGGGCTGCCAACGGGCTTGAGATCACCAACACCGCTGCCCTGGCCCGCCAGGCCACGGCCTCGAGGGACGCCGCTGCTGGTCGTGGCCATGTCTGGGTACATTCCCTGCCGGATACGGGAACTGTGGTCACCCTCGACGACGAAGGTCGGATGACCGTTTGGGACGCGAAGACATTTCAGCCCGGGCCGACGATCTCGCTGCCGGCGAGGTTGGCTCGTCCCGTGGCATTGGTCGAGGGCGGCGTCCTGGTCCTGGGCGAGCGGGCCTTGGAGCGATGGCGGTTCGATGGCACCTGGGCCATCGCCCGGCGTCTTGGGACCGGCGAGGCCGGGTCGGTCTTCGTCGATCGAGTCAATGCGGTCGCGTTCAGTCCTGACGGGAGATTTCTGGCGACGGGTGGTGGGGAGCCATCGCGGTCGGGCGAATTGAAAATCTGGTTGGTCGAGGACGGCCTTCTCGTTCGTGACCTTGGGGGGTTGCATTCTGATTCCGTCCTCAGCGTGGCGTTTTCTCCGCGGGGCGGATGGTTGGCGAGTGGTGGGGCGGATCGTTTTGCGCGGGTCACGGATTGGGTTGGTGGCCGGGCGGTGCGCCATTTCGAGGGGCACACCCATCACGTTTTGGCCGTTGCTTGGAATGCGGATGGCCGGGTGTTGGCCAGTGGGGGGGGTGAGGGCGTGGTGAAACTGTGGAACCGGGTGACCGGCGAGCGCCTTCGCAACGTTGATGGATTTGGAAAGGAAGTGACCGGGGTAGCTCGGTTGGGGTTGGCGCCGGAGTTCCTGGCAGTATCCGGTGCTGCGCAGGCGCGGGTGTTCAAGGAGGATGGTTCTCAGGTGCGGACCTTGCCGTCGGGATCGTCATTTTTCAGTGCATTGGCTGCGACGCTGGACGGACGGTGGGCGGTGTGTGGTGGTGACGATGGTGTGTTGCGCGTGTGGGATGTTCGCGAGGGCAAGATCGCCTGTGAATTCGAGTCGAAGTCGGGGATGGCGAGAACTGACTGAACCAGGGGCCTGCCGTGACGCGTTTGGGATTATGAGGCTTCAGCGATGGGGGGGGTGAGTGGAAGGATTGGGTGGGTTTGATTTTTGGGCTTGGAATCTTGGGGTGGGCCGGGGAATTTGGTTACGACATGCGGCGCGGGTTATGGCTGCGGGTCGCCCTCCGGAGTTGGAGGGTCTGCCAGGGTTGGATTGCCAGTGTAGCTCAGTGGCAGAGCAACGGTTTCGTAAACCGTAGGTCGTCGGTTCAATCCCGACCACTGGCTCCATCTTCTAACTGCCTGATTCCCAACGGAAAACCCTGTAAACACAGGTGTTTACGCAACTCCAGTCTGGCCACTTCCATTGCAGTTCTTGGAAGGCAGGTGCACGTATATGAATCCGAAACTGGCAAACTTTGGCAAATCCAAAACCCTCCAGGACCGCCGTCGGTCAGTCGACTTCACCGGGTGAAGTTCGCCCCCCAGCGAGGGCCAGGACAGCCCTCACCACCGCCCCATCCGATCTCCAGCAACGCCAAGAGCCGTCCCGCTCAGCTTTTTTTCCATCGCGTCCCTGGGGCTCCTCCCTGCCCTGCCCTGGCTCAGCCCGGTCGATGACGCAGACTTCCATATCCCCCTCGCGACTGGTCGGATTCGTGCTGACGTATACACTCAGCGCATGAAGGCTCGAACACTGGTCGTCGCGATGTTCTGGCTGGTTGGCGCCACGAGCCCGGCCGTTGCCCAGGAGACCCGGATCGCGATTGTAGCGGATTCGCAAGGATCGCGACTCGAGGCTTCCGCGCCACCCGGCACCGTCCGCGCCGTCTGGGAGCTCTCAACTTCCCTGACGTCACCCTCGTGG
>CAIMTB010000111.1 GCA_903844265.1 uncultured Verrucomicrobiota bacterium | reverse complement strand
CACACCCAGCACGGCGCCCTCGGAGAGGCCGCCCTACCCCCGAGAACAGGAGGATCTCCACGTCCGTCCATCGCCGGGCTTGCGGATCAGGATCAGACCCGCTATTGCGGTGCATTCCCCGATGATGTTCCGATCCACCGCCACCGGACCCAGCCTGAGGTTGGGAACGCTCCATCCCGCACGACGGGGTCCCGCCATCGCGCATGCCGCACGCCTCGTGGCGGTTCTCGGCGTCCTGATGTGCTGCCCCGCCCTACCCGCCGCGGAACCGAGCGCCATCGCAGCCCCGGCCAAGGTCAGTTTCTCGCGCCAGATCCGGCCGATCCTCCAGGCCGAATGCCTGGGCTGCCACCAACCCGCCAAGGCCAAGGGCGACTACGTGATGACCGAGTTCTCACGACTGCTGCAGCCCGGCAAGAGCGGCGACAAGCCGGTGATCCCCGGCCAACCCGACGCCAGCCTCCTCCTCAAGCAGATCGTCCCCTCCAAGGGCGAAGCCGAAATGCCCAAGGGCAAGCCACCGCTCGCCGAACGCGATATCGCCCTCATCCGGAATTGGATCGCCGAGGGCGCCATCGATGACACCCCAGCCAACGCGAATCGCTCCTTCGACGCCGCCCATCCGCCGGTCTATTCCCAACCGCCGATCATCACGGCCCTCGATTTCTCACCGGACGGATCGCTCATCGCCGTTTCCGGGTTCCACGAGGTCCTGCTGCATCGCAGCGACGGCGATGGCCTCGTCGCCCGCCTCATCGGAGTGGCCGAGCGGATCCAGTCGCTTCGCTTCTCGCCCGACGGAAAGCTGCTCGCCGTTGCCGGTGGGCAACCCGCACGCATGGGTGAAGTGCAGATCTGGGACGTCGAATCCCGCCAACTCAAACTCTCGGTCCCGGTCGGACCCGACACCGTCTACGGCGTGAACTGGTCGCCGGACGGGCGATTGGTCTCCTTCGGTTGCCCCGACAAAACCGTCCGTGCCATCGAGGTCGCGACCGGCAGGCAGGTACTGCAACAGATGGCCCACGAGGACTGGGTGCTGGACACCGTCTTCTCGACCAACGGCAGCCACATCATCTCGGTCGGTCGTGACATGACCGTGAAACTTACCGACGTCGCCACCCAGCGGTTCGTCGATAACATCACCTCGATCACGCCTGGCGCGCTCCGCGGCGGACTCGCGGGCGTTGCCCGCCATCCAAGCCGCGACGAGATACTGGTCGGCGGCTCCGACGGGAAGCCCCAGATCTACCAGGTCTTCCGACAGGTCGCCCGCAAGATAGGCGACAATGCCACGCTGCTGCGCAAGTTCCCTGAGATGGAGGGTCGCATCTTCAGCGTCGATTACAGCCCGGACGGAAAGACCATCGCTGCGGGGGCGAGTCTCGATGGGCACGGCGCCGTGAATCTCTACGCGGCCGATTTCGACCCGGTCATACCCGAGACGGTTCTCAAGGCGTACCAGAAGACGAGCGGTGAATATTCCGCCGCGGAACGCGAGGCCATCGAGCAGTTCACCACGGCCGGGGTGAAGCTCCTCCATCATCTGACGCTTCCCGATGGCGCGTCGGTCTACGCGCTTGCGTTCAGTCCCGACGGAAAACACGTCGCCGTCGGAACGAGTTCCGGGCTGATCCTCCAGTTCAACGCCGTCGAGGGCGGGCTCGACTCGGTCTTCGCTGTGAGGCCTGACGACGAAGCCACGGCCCCAGGGACAGGTGGGGCCATCGCCGCTGCAGCCACGGAGATTGCAGCCGAGACAGGCCCATCCACCGAACCCCGACCCGAGGCGAGCCTCGTCGCCAGCCTGGAGGTCCAGCCCGCCTCAATCCGGCTCGCGAACCGTTCCGAGCACGCGCAATTCCTGGTGAACGCGCGGCTGACCTCCGGCGACGTCGTGGATGTGACCCGTTTCGCGACCCTTGAGGTCGAGGGTGGCGTGGGGCGTGTCTCGGCGCGCGGCCGGCTCACCGTGACCCAGGCTGGGAAGGGAGTCTTGAAAGCCGGTTTCGCAGGAAAAACCGCGCGCGCCACGCTCGATCTCGAGGGGTTCGAGCCGGCGTTCTCGGCGGATTTCGTCCAGGATGTCAGCCCGCTTCTGGCCCGCCTCGGCTGCAACGCCGGCACCTGCCATGGTGCGAAGGAAGGAAAGAACGGCTTCAAACTCTCCCTCCGCGGCTATGATCCGGTGTTCGATGTCCGCGCTCTTACGGACGACGTCGCGGCGCGGCGCATCAACCTTGCCGCACCCGACCAGAGCCTGATGCTGCTCAAAGGCACGGGCGCCGTGGCCCACGAAGGCGGCGCCCGCACGCCCCTCGATTCCGAATATTACTCGATCCTCAGTCGTTGGATCGCCGGCGGCGCCCGGCTCCGCACCGAATCCGTGCGCGCGTCGAGGATCGAGATCTTTCCGGTCGATCCCGTCATTCAAGTCATCGGCGCCCGCCAGCAGATGCGTGTGGTTGCCACGTATGCGGATGGACGCGTGCGCGATGTCACGGCCGAGGCCTTCGTGGAGACCGGCAACGCCGACGTGGCCGTCGCCGAGGCGGGCGGAGTTCTCACCAGCCTGCGGCGTGGCGAGGCCCCGATCCTGGCCCGTTACGAGGGTAATTACGCGGCGACCACGCTCACCGTCATGGGTGATCGGAAGGGTTTCGTCTGGAAAGACCAGCCTTCCAACAACCGCATCGACGAACTTGTCGCCGCCAAGTGGAAGCGGATGAAGGTGCTCCCCAGCAACCTGGCCTCCGACGCGGCCTTCGTTCGCCGCGTCTCGCTTGATCTCACGGGACTGCCGCCCACCGGCGACGAGGTCCGCGAATTCTTCGCCAATCCGCGCGACATCCGCAGCAAGCGCGATGCACTCGTCGAGCGCCTGCTCAATTCCCCCGCCTTCGTCGACCATTGGGCCAACAAATGGGCCGACCTGCTCCAGGTGAACCGCAAGTATCTGGCTGAGGAAGGAGCGCGCAAGTTCAGGGAATGGATCCGCGCCGAGATCGCCGCCAACACGCCCTACGACGAATTCGTCCGGAAGATCATCACCGCCTCCGGTTCCAACAAGGACAACCCCGCAGCGTCCTACTGGAAGATACTCCGCACCCCCACCGACGCGATGGAGACCACCACCCATCTCTTCCTGGGCACCCGGTTCAACTGCAACAAATGCCACGACCACCCGTTCGAGCGCTGGACGCAGGACCAGTATTATCATCTTGCCCAGTACTTCGCGCAGGTCGACCTCAAGAAGGATGATGCCAGCGGCGACCGTCGCATCGAGGGCAACGCCGTCGAGAATGCCACGCCGCTGTTTGAAGTGGTCTCCGACAGGTCCCAGGGCGCCGTCAAACACGACCGCACCGGCAAGGAGGTCGCCCCTGAATTTCCCTACTCCACCCAACCCGGGGTCAAGGGCAGCTCAGCCGCGGATGCCACGAGGACGCGCCGCACCGAGCTCGCCTCATGGCTGACGTCCGCGGACAATCGCTACTTTGCCATGAGTTATGTGAACCGCCTCTGGGGCTATCTCATGGGCGTCGGACTGGTCGAGCCGCTCGATGATATCCGCGCCGGTAATCCTCCCACGAACCCCGAGTTACTCGATCACCTGACCCGGGAATTCATCGAGAGCGGTTTCAATTCACGCCATGTCCTCCGCCTGGTCTGCCAGTCGCGGACTTACCAGCTCGAACTCGAGACACAGGAGTGGAATGCCGACGACCACATCAATTACGCCCACGCCCTGCCCCGCCGGCTCCCGGCCGAAGTCCTCTTCGACTCCGTCCATCGCGCCACCGGCAGCACGCCTGCGTTCCCGGGAGCCGCCCCCGGCACACGCGCCTCGCAATTGCTCGACTCGTCCGTCGACGTGCCGAGCGGCTTCCTCGCCAACCTCGGCCGGCCGCCCCGCGAAAGCGCCTGCGAATGTGAACGCTCCAACGACCTCAAGCTCAGCTCCGTCCTCTCGCTCCTCTCCGGCCCGGCCGTTTCCGACGCCATCCATGATCCCGGCAGTTCCCTCGCGAAACTCGCGGAATCGGAATCCGACGACCGCAAGCTGGCCAATGAGATCTTTCTCCGGATCCTCAGCCGCCCCGCAAACGGGAACGAAGTGACGCTCCTGACCCGTGGCGCTGCCGAACTGGATCAGGAACACGCCCGACTCGCCGAAGCCGTCGTCCGCGCCGAGGCCGCGTGGAACGAGAAGCGCCCCGGCCTCGAGCGTGACCGCAGCCTCGTCATCGAGCGCGCCGAGAAGGCCCTCGCCTATCATCTCGTCGAGCAGGGTCCCAAGGTCGCCTCGGCCTTCCGCGAACGAAACGAACGCATCGCCGTTGCCGAAGCCAGGATCCGTGACGACGCCACCCGCGTCGACAACCGCACCACCGCCTGGGAACCCGGCCTCGGCACCCAGCAACTCGCCACCGCCTGGATCCCCGTCGACCCGAAGACCGTTCGCGCCACGGGCAATGCCAGCGCCCGCCGCCTCGCCGACGGATCCGTCCGCTCCACCGCCAGCGGCGGCGAACTCCCGAACTACGTCGTCACCGCCGAAACGCCGCTGACCAACATCACCGGGATCAAGCTCGAGGCCCTCCCCGACGCCGAACTGCCCGGCTACGGCCCCGGCCATGCCCCCAACGGCGAGTTCGTGCTGGCAGAATTCACGATCGAGACAGCGTCGAAGACCAACGCTGAAAAATTCGCGCGCGCTTCGATTGGATCCGCGGCGACCGACCGCATCGCGAGCGGCCACAAGATCGAGGAAGTGTTCAACGGCGTCTCCGAACAGGGCCGCGCCGAAGGCTGGAGACTGGGCGGCGGGTTCGGGCGTCCCCATTGGGCCACCTTCAAGCTCGCGCAACCCGTCGGGGACACGAACGGCATCGTCTTGAAATTCACCCTCATCCATTCGTTCGAAGCCCCGCACGAGCTCGGGCACTTCCGCCTCTGGATCACCACCAGTCCCAATCCCCTCGAGGAAGGTCTCCCCGCCGGTCTCGCCGAGATTCTCCGGGTTCCCGCATCCCGGCGCAGCCCCGCCCAGGCCGAGCAGGTCCTTGCCTATGTCCGGACGCACGATCCCGATTCATTGGATCGCGACTTCGAGCTGACCCTGGCGCGGCGACCGCTGCCCGGGGACACGCGTCGGATCGAGCTCGAGCAGGAACTGACCCGGGCCACCCGGGCGGTTCCCGTGGATGCGGTTCTCGCCCGGCTGCGACAGGACATCGAACTGAGCACCCGGCAACTTGCCCACCGGCGGCTCACGGCCGTTCAGGATCTTACCTGGGCTCTCATCAACACCCCGTCGTTTCTCTTCAATCGCTAAGCCCATGATCCACCTACCCGGCGGCACCTGTTCGGACCTCTGTGACGCGGAGATGCGCCTGACCCGGCGCGACCTCCTGCGCCTCGGCGGCTCCGCGATCCTCGGACTTTCCCTAGGCCAGATGCTCAACCTCGGTGCCCGTGCGGCCGAGGCCCCGGCGATGAGCAAGGGCGGCCCCGGCTGGGGCAAGGCCAAGAGCATCATCATGGTCTATCTCCAGGGCGGCCCCAGCCACCTCGACCTCTGGGATCCCAAGGACAACGTCCCCGACAAGATCAAGAGCCCGTTCAAGGCCATCCCAACCAGGCTTCCCGGCGTCCAGTTCACCGAACTCCTCCCGAGCCTGGCCAAGGCGAACGACAAGTTCACCATGATCCGTTCGATGAGTTACACGCCGAACGGACTCTTCAACCACACGGCGGCGATCTACCAGATCATGACGGGTTACACGACCGACAAGGTCTCCCCGTCCGGCCAACTCGAGCCGCCGAGCCCGAAGGATTTCCCAAACTTCGGCTCCAACATCATCCGGCTCCGGCCTGTCACGGAACCCATGCTCCCGCTGGTCATGCTCCCGCGGCCGCTGCAGGAATCGAATGTCGTCGGCAAGGGCGGCACCGCCGGCTTCCTCGGGAAGGGATTCGATCCCTACTATCTCTATCCCGAGGGCGACGACATGGACATGGCCAAGATGGACCGCATCCGCACCGATGACCTGAAGCTGCCCCAGGAAGTCTTCGCGGCCCGTCTCGAACGTCGCGCCAAGCTGCGCGAGACGCTCGACGCCTCCATGCCGGACATAGAAAAGGCGGTCGGGAACTACCATCTCGATGAGTATTACCAGCGCGCCCTGAACCTGATCGTCTCCGGCAAGGCCCGTGCCGCGTTCGATCTCGGCCAGGAAACGGACGCCATCCGCGATCGCTACGGAAGAAACACCTTCGGGCAAAGCTGCCTTCTTGCCCGGCGCCTCGTCGAGGCGGGCACCCGGGTCGTCGAGGTGGTCTGGCCCAAGGTTGCCAACTCGGACAACCACTCCTGGGACGTCCACGTCGGGCTCTATGCCCGCATGAAGAACCAGAGCGCCCCGATGCTGGACCAGGGACTCAGCGCGCTGTTCGAGGACCTCGACCAGCGGGGGTTGCTCTCCGAAACGCTGGTGGTGGCGATCGGCGAATTCGGGCGGAGCCCCGAGAAGGGCATCAGCACGTCCGGCAACAGCAACAGTCCTGACGGCCGCGACCATTGGCCCTATTGTTATACCTCGATCATCGGCGGTGCCGGCGTGAAGCGTGGCCACGTCCACGGCCAGTCCGACAGGACCGGCTCAAGCCCGCTCCTGGACCCGGTCCACCCGATGGAGTTGCTCGCGAGCATCTATCACTCGTTCGGCATCGATCCGGGAACGATCGTCTACAACCACCTCAACCAACCCCGGGAACTCGTGAAAGCCCAGGCGGTGGAGAAACTGTTCGGCTAGCAGGCCGCCAATGGACCGTGGCAGTCGACGCCAGGAGACTCTGTCTACTTGGCGAGTATCGGGTCCACGGTCGCGGGCTCAGCCTGGGCCGGTCCATGCTGGCGCCGCCCGAAGACATCGGAGAACACGGTGTAGACGACCGGGATGACCACGAGTGTAAGCAGTGTGCTGGTGACCATCCCCCCGACAACCGCCACGCCCATGGGCCGACGGCTCTCCGCTCCGGCACCGAACCCGATGGCGATGGGGAGGGTGCCCGCGATGGTGGAGATCGCGGTCATGAGGATCGGGCGCAGGCGGATGCTGCCGGCACGGGCCATGGCGGCGGCAGGCGAAAGTCCCTTCCCGATGAGCTGGTTCGCGAATTCGACCAGGAGGATGCCGTTCTTGGTGACGAGCCCGATGAGCAGCACCAGTCCGATCTGGCTGAACAGGTTGATGTTCATGGCCGGGATGATCGGGATGACGTGGGCCTTGCCGAGGGCCCCGAGGGCCCAGAGCCCGCCCAACGCACCGATGATCGCGAGCGGGACGGTGAGCATGACGGTCAGTGGATGGACCAGGCTTTCGAATTGGGAAGCCAGGACCATGAACACGATCACCAGCGCCAGCGCCATCACCCAGGCGATCTCCTGTCCCGCGTCCTTCATGTCGCGGGATTCTCCGTACCACGTGTACAGGAACCCGGGCGGGAGCTCGGTCTTCATCATCTCCTCCACCCGGGCCACGGCCGTGCCCATGGTGATACCCACCGGCGTTCCGGAGATGACCGCGCAGCGCAGACGGTTGAAGCGTCCGATCTTGTTCGGCGCAACACCCACCTCGCGGTTCACCACGCCGCTCAACTGCACAAGCCGGCCGTCCGTACTCCGGACATAGAGGCGGTCCAGATCCTGGGGCGTCGAACGGGACAATCGCTCCAACTGGGCGATGACGTCGTATTGCTTCCCGTCCCGCTTGATGCGCGAAAGATCCAGGCCGCCGAACAGGATCTGGAGTGTCCTCGAGATATCCTCGATGGACACGCCGAGTGCGGCCGCGCGGTCGCGATCGACGGAGAGCCTGAGCTCGGGTTTGTTGAGCTCGAACGACGACTGGACGTTCTGGAGAAATCCCGAGGCGCGCAGCTTGTTGGCGAGTTCACGGGCGGTAACGTTGAGCTTCTCGAGGTCGTTGCCTTGGAGGACGAGCTGGAACGGCGAGCTGAAACTGCGGTCGATGGCCTTGGGAATGTTCGGGATCGCAATCGCGCCCTCGACGTCCCGCATGAACTTCTCACGCACCCCGCCCGGGGCGTTGACGACCTCCTGGACCGAGCGCTCGCGCTCATCCTTCAGCTTCACGAACACGATGCCGCTGTTGCCCTGCCCGGGTCCTGAAAAACCGGGCGCCACCAGCGCTCCGTACAGATCCACTTCCGGCGTCTTCGCGAGGATCCCTTCCATCTGCCGGACCATCCGGTCCGTGTAATCGGGCGTGGATCCCTCCGGCGCGATGACGAAACAGAACATCCGCCCCTTGTCCTCCTCCGGCAGGAAATCTCCCTCAAGCCCCTTCCACAGCGTCAGCGAGGCCACAGTCACGCCGCCACCCACGACGAGCAGGAAGAGAAGGCGCCCCCCCAGCGACAGACCCAACAGGCGCCCCAGCGTCCGCTCGTACAGCCGCGTCATCGCCTGGATGCCGATCTCGAACACCCGCACCATGCTCCCCGGCTTCCTTTCCACCTTCTTCAACACCCGCGCCGCCATCATCGGCGTCAGCGTCAGGGCCACGAAGGCCGAGATCAGCACCGAGCCCGCGATGGCGATGGCGAACTCGATGAACAGGCGGCCGGTGGAACTGGTCTGGAACGCCAGCGGCGTGAACACCGCCACCAGCGCAATGGTGGTCGCGATGACGGCGAAGGTGATCTCCTTCATGCCACGGAACGCAGCCTCCATCGGGGCCAACCCCTCCTCGATATGCCGGTGGATGTTCTCCAGCACCACAATGGCATCATCGACCACCACGCCGATCGCCAGCACCAGCGCCAGCATCGTCAGGATGTTCACCGAGAACCCCAGCCAGTACATCACCACGAAATTCGCGACGATCGACACCGGCACCGCCACCGCCGGGATCAGCGTGGCGCGGAAATTATGCAGGAAGACATAGATCACGATGACCACGAGAACGAACGCGATGCCCAGCGATTCCCAGACCTCCTTGATCGCCCGCTCCACGTAGATCGACTCGTCATAGGCGATCTGCATCTCCACGCCCGACGGCAGCGTTGTCGTGATCGATTCGACCTCCTTCTTGATCCCCTTGGCCACGTCGACGGTGTTGGCCTTCGAGTTCTTGATCACGCCCAGGAAAATGCAGGGCTTGCCCATCGAACGGGCCCGGGTCCGCTCGTCCTTCACTCCATCCTTCGCCTGACCGATGTCGCTCAGGCGGACGACGCGGTCGCCGTCACGGGAGATCACCATGCGGTTGAACTCGGCCGCGGTCTTCAGCTCGCCCTGGGTCTGGATGGTCATCTCGCGGTCCAACCCCTCGACCCGTCCGCTGGGCAGTTCCACGTTCTGCTGCGTGAGGGCCCGCTGGACGTCGAGCACCGTGGTCTGGTGCGCCGCCATCTTCTCGGCATCGAGCCACAGCCGGATCGCGAATCGCTGCTCCCCGCCAATCATCACCGAAGACACGCCCGCCACGGTCTGCAACCGGTTCTTGATCTGCTTCTCGGCCAGTGTCGTCAGTTCCAACGCGGACAACCGGTCACTGTTCATCCCGATCCAAAGCATCGGCCGCGCGTCTGCGTCCTGCTTGTTCACGACCGGGTCGAGGATGTCCTTGGGCAGCGTGCCCCGGATGCTTGCGACGCGATCACGGACGTCCTGGGCCGCGACATCGATGGGCCTGGCCAGGTTGAACTCGATGGTGATGTTGCTGACCTGTTCGCGGCTGTCGCTGGTGAGGACCTTGATGCCCTCCACCGTGTTGATCACGTCCTCGAGACGCTCGGTGATCTCGGTCTCCACCACCCTCGCCGCGGCGCCCGGGTAGATCGTGGTGACGCTCACGATCGGCGGGTCGATGTCCGGAAGCTCACGGACCGGGAGCCGGCTGAGCCCGATGGCGCCAAAGAGCACCAACGCCAGGTTCATCATGGTGGCGAAGACCGGCCGGCGGATGCAGATGTCGGGAAGTTGCATGGAAGTTGGGGGCGAAGCTGGCCGCGGCTCGGCGGCACGATGCGATGGGCTGCGATTCCGCGGAGCGGGAACGATTCCCTGGCGAAAAACCTCAGGCTGCTTTCTTGAACTGATACGGTTTGGCTTCTTCCGCCGGCGCAAGTTCCACTTTCATCCCGGGCGCGATCTTCTGAAGCCCCTCGACCACCACGTTCTCCCCACCCTCCAACCCCTCGCGAACCTCGACGCGGCCAGGCAGTCGAACCCCAATTTTCACGGGCTTCAGCGACACCGTGCTGTCGGCGGCCACGACCATCACCATCGCGCGGTCGCCATCCAGCAACTGGCTGAGCGCCGCCTCGGGAATGACGACGGCGTTGTCGCGGATCTGGAGGGTGAGATCCAGGCTCGCGAACATTCCCGGTTTGAGGTGCCGGTCCTTGTTCGATATCTCCGCCTTCACCAGGATCGTGCGGCTGACGACGTCCACGAACGGCGCGACGAAAAACACCTTGCCGCGGAACGGTTGGCCCTGCCACGCGGCCACGGACACCGCGATTTCCTGACCCGTCTGGATCTGGCTGATGAATCGCTCGGGCACATTGAACTCGACCTTCACCGGGTCCAGGTCCACCAGCCACGTGAGCGTCATGCTGCGGTTGACCAACTGGCCCGGGCTCACCTGACGAGCTCCGACGATTCCGCTGAACGGCGCGGCCACGCGCGCTTCCTTGAGCTGGCGCCGACGCCCTGCCACCGCGGCCTCATCCACGGTGAGCCTGGAGGTGGCCTGGTCGAAGTCCTGCTGCGAGACAAGCCTCGCGGCGAGCAATTCCTTGGAGCGATCGAATGTCTGCCGGCTGAGCTTCAACGACGCCTCCGCCTCCTCCAGCGCGGCCTGCAGCTTCGTCTCGTCGAGGGTCACGAGGATCGTTCCCTTCTCCACCGGCTGGCCTTCCTTGAAGCGGATCGACTCCACGAACCCTTCGCTCTCCGCCTTCACCTCGATCTGCTCATTCGCCGTCACGCTGCCCACCAACGAGAGCGATTCCTGGACGGCCTGCCGCTCCGCGATCACCGCGATGACCTTCATCACCGGCATGCCGCGGACCGCCCCGGCGCCAGGTTTGCCGCCCGCTTCCGGGCCTCCCCCCTTGCCACAGCCCGCAAGGGCCAGCACACCGAGCAGGATGAAGAGCAGCTTGGGGGAAACAAACGGGAACTGAGGGGACAACCTTTCCATTCGGATGCGAAAACCTAGGGACCGACGGAGCGAGCGTCAACTGCGAGGCTCCTCCCATTAAAAGACCTGTCCCTCGATTCGCCACGCAGGACATCGACGATTCACGCGCTCCGGAATCCCATCACACCGCCATCGCATGGCCTGCGATCCAACCCGTGGTCCAGGCGCACTGGAAGTTGAACCCGCCGGTGATCCCATCGATGTCCAGCAATTCGCCCGCAAAATGCAGCCCTGGACAGACCCGGCTTTCCATCCGCTTGAAATCGACTTCCGACAACCGGACGCCGCCACAGGTGACGAACTCGTCCTGGTTCAGGCTCTTCCCGCTCACCATGACTTCGGTCTCGCGGACCTGCCGGGCGAGTTTCAGCCGTGCCTCCTTGGTGAGGCTGGCCCAGCGCGCCTCCCGTGCCAGGCCGGTGGCAAGGACCAAGCGTTCCCACAGGCGGTTGGTCAGCGGCGCGATGGGAGCGTTCACGAGGAGCTTCGCGCCCTGCTCGCGGCGCCGCGCCTCAAACGCGTCGTTCAATCCCGCCTCGCCCAGCAGCGGCAGCCAATCGATCCGCAGCGGAAACGTATAACCCCGCTCCTGCAGCACCCGGGCACCCCACGCCGAAAGTCTCAGAATCGCGGGACCACTCACCCCCCGATGCGTCACCATCATCGGCCCGCGCTCCTTCAATCGTGTCCCGGGAATCGACACTTCAACCGGATCCACGGCAACCCCGGCAAGATCGCGCAGCCATCCTCCAGCGAGATCAAACGCAAAGAGCGATGGGACCGGCGGCTCCACCACATGCCCCAGATCCTCCGCAAGCCTGGCCTGTACGACCGAACGGCAACCGCCCGTCGCGAGAAGAACCTTGTCCGCACCCCATGATTCGCCGTTCGAAAGGGTCAGTTGAAATCCACCCGATGCGACCCGCGACACCGCCCGAACCCCGCGGTTCAGGACACATCGAACCCCCGCCGTTTCCGCGGATTGCACCAGGCAATCGATGATGGTTCGCGAGGTGTCGGTCGTCGGGAACATGCGGCCGTCGGGCTCGGTCTTGAGCTCGACGCCGCGCGCCGCAAACCACGCGACGGTGTCGCGAGGCTGGAACCTGTGCAGCGCCCCGATCAGGGCCTGGCTCCCGCGGGGATAACGCGAGACCAGTTCGCGGACCTCGAAGCAGGCGTTCGTGACATTGCAGCGGCCACCGCCCGAGATGCGGACCTTCGCGAGGACCTGCGGCCCCTGTTCGTGGATCGTGATGACGGCGTCACGCCGGGACTCCGCGGCGGTGATCGCCGCGAAGAAACCCGCCGCGCCACCCCCGACAATGCTGATGCGTGGACCGGACACCGCCCGGATCCTTGCAGGTCCGGGACACGGAGTCGCCATTCCTTCCTGATTTCAATCAACCCCGCCGGGGTGGGTCTACGCGAGGTGCCGGGGAGGATGGCCGGCGGATCCTGGCGTTCGGATCCGTGACCCGCACCAGGTGCGACTCCGCCGATTCCTTCACGGCACGCGGGCCTGCCGCGTGATCCACCCGCCGCCCAGCACGAGGTCGTCCTGGTAGAACACGCAGGCCTGGCCCGGCGTGATCGCACGCTGCGGTTCGTGGAGCCGGATGCTGGCGCGCCCATCGGAAAGCGGCGTGATCGTCGCCTGTGTCCCCCCGTGGTTGTACCGGATCCTCACGCTCGCCTCGAGCTCGGCGGGGGGTTCCGCGAAGGCGATCCAATGACAGCGCTCGACCACGAACTGCGAACACTCAAGGGCAGCGTCGTCGCCAACGATCACGCGATTGCCCACCGGATCAAGGTCCACGACATACCACGGTTTCGGCGCCGAAATGCCCAACCCACGCCTCTGGCCAATGGTGAAAAACTCAATCCCCTCGTGGTGCCCGAGCACCCGCCCCTGCAGGTCCACGATCTCGCCGCGATGCTTCTGGACCAGCTTCGACTGCTCAAGGAACCGTCCGTAATCATTATCCGGCACGAAGCAGATCTCCATGCTCTCCTTCTTGTCGGCGGTCTTGAGCGACGCCTCGCGCGCAATCTCCCGCGACTCCGACTTGGTGAGCGTGCCCAGCGGGAAATGAATCCGCGCCAACTGCTCCTGCCGGAGTGAAAACAGGAAATAACTCTGGTCCTTGCGCGCATCCAGGCCGGCCCTCAGAAGATGGCGCCCGCCCGGTCCACCATGCTCGACCCGCGCAAAATGACCGGTCGCCACGTCCTCCGCCCCGAGTTGAAGCGCCCGCCGGATCAGGGTGCCGAACTTCAGCCGCTCGTTGCACATCACACACGGATTCGGCGTCCGCCCGGCCCGATATTCATCCGCGAAATACTGGATCACCTCGCGCTGGAAATCCGCGGCCTCGTCGACGACGTAGAACGGAATGCCGAGCCGATGCGACACCGATCGCGCGTCGGTCACGGCTTGTGGCCCGCAGCATTTGTCCTCGGCCCTCGAAACGCAGTCCTGCGGCCAGAGTTTCAGCGTGATGCCAATGACGTCCCAACCCTCAGCCTGCAGACGCGCCGCCGCGGCGGAGGAATCCACGCCTCCGCTCATCCCCACCACGATTCTCTTTTTTTCCAAGGTTCCCGACACGGGCGCGCAACGTAGGAGCGGGATCGCGCCCTGTAAAGTCGGGGGCGGGTCAGACGGTGCATCCATAGGCTGACGGTGGGGCCCGCACTCCGCTGCGCGCCGT
>CAIMTB010000110.1 GCA_903844265.1 uncultured Verrucomicrobiota bacterium | reverse complement strand
TTGACCACCGGGAACCCGCTGCTGCGCTTCATTTCCTTGATCTTGTCGAAGAGGCCGATGAGTTCCTCGACGGTGAAGTTGACGAGGTTCGATCCGCTGAAGCTGAGGTAGCTCGAGCCGAGCGTGGTGAGCGGGTAGGAGAAGGTGCAGGACGCGAACCCCACCGAGCGCAGGAATTCGGGAAGGCGATTGTAATCCTCGATGAGTCGGCTGGCGGTGATGCTGGCGGTGGTCTGGATGCCGAGTTCCCGGAAGGTGTCGTTCGCGCGTTTGATCTTGCGGCAGACGTCCGGGAGGCCGCGGTTTTGTTCGTGTTTCTGGATGTCATGCGCGTCGATCGACATGATCACGCTGCTGAGCCCGTCGGCGGCGAGGCCGCGCATGTTCTCATCGGTCCACAGCGCGCCGTTGCTGCAGATCATCGGCCGGATGCCGCGCTCGGCGGCGTACCGGACCATGGGGCGGATGTCGCGGTGGACCATGGGTTCGCCCCCGACGAACAGGAGGTACCCAATGTGCTGGCGCACACAGATGTCGATGACGTCCCTGGCTTCCTTGAGGGTGACGGAGCGACGGGCCTTGGGCTCGAACTTCGAGCGTGCGAAGCCGCAGAAATCGCAGTCTGCGTTGCAGATGTTGGTGATGGCGAACTGCAGGTAGCCGGGTCCGCCGTGGTTGAGGACTTCACCCGCCAGGCGCAGGAAGCCCTTCCGCGGTGGTCGCACGGGTTCGAGGGCGGCGCGATCGGTGGGCGCTGCGGTGGGTGCGGCGGCCTGGGATTCCGTCGTGGTGCGGGTGTTGTCGACAGTCGGTTGCATGCTCGAAGAAAGGCCATAGTGGAGGCGAAAGGAGTCGAGGGCAACCGTCGCCGGAGGGTCCGGTGGTTGTGCATCCCTAGGCTGACGGTGGGGCGCGCACTCCGCTGCGCGCCGTCCTTGCGGACGCAGCAAGGCGCGGCGCCCTCGGAGAGGCCGCCCTACCGCCGAGAACCCGGGTGCGCATCCCATGGGTTGGGCAGCATTTTGTTCGCCTGTCGGAGTCGGACTTGGTAGGCATCCGGGACACCCTATGAAAACCATGCCTTCGGCGACTTCGCGTCGCCAATTCCTGAGTCGGAGCGTCGCGGCGGCGGCGACGGTCATGATTGTTCCCAGCCATGTCGTGGCGCGCGGAGCGGAGACGCCGCCGAGCGGGCGGTTGAACATTGCGGGCATCGGGGTGGGTGGCATGGGGGCTGGGGATATCGGGGCGGTGGCGCCGGGGAACAACATCGTGGCGTTGTGCGACGTGGACGCGCGGCGCTCGGCGGAGACCCGGAAGAAATTCCCTGGGGCGAAGCAATTCCGGGATTTCCGGCAGATGTTCGACGCGATGGAAAAGGAGATCGACGCGGTGGTGGTGGCGACGCCCGATCATTTCCACGCGGTGGCGGCGATGGCGGCGATCAAGCGGGGGAAGCACGTCTATTGTGAGAAGCCGTTGGCGCATTCGGTTTTTGAGGTGCGCTCCCTGATGAAGGCGGCGGAGGAGTACAAGGTGGTGACCCAGCTGGGGAACCAGGGGCATTCGTTCGATTCGATCCGCGATTTCTGCGAGTGGATCTGGGCTGACGCGATCGGTGACGTGCACACCATCCATGCGGGCTGCGCGGCGGTGAACTCAGGGATCGACCAGCTGGCGGATTTGAAGAAGACGTATCCCGTGCCGGCGGAGGTGGATTGGGACATGTGGCTGGGGCCGGCGGCGGAGCGTCCGTACAACCCGGCGTACATGCCGGGGTCCTGGCGTGGGTGGGTTCCGTTTGGCAATGGGACCGTGGGTGACTGGACCTGCCACGTGGTGGACCCGGTGTTCTGGGCGCTCGATCTTGGCTCGCCGACCAGCGTCGTATCCGACGTGCAGGATTATGATCCGCAGACGCAGGGGGATGCGTTCCCGAAGGGCGAGATCATCACCTACCAGTTTCCGGCGAAGGGCAAGCGGAAGGCGGTGACGATGCACTGGTACAGCGGCAACCGGAAGATCCCGCGGCCGCCGGAGATGGATGCCGACGACAAGGCCATCGAGACCGGGGCGGTGGTGATCGGGGACAAGGGCACCATCGTGTATGGGTCGCACGGCGCGGGTGGGGTGCGGCTGATACCGAATGCGCGGATGGCGGATTTCAAGAAGCCGGCGAAGACGTTGGCGCGCGGGCTGGAGCATCACCGGGATTGGCTGAATGCGATCAAGGAGGGGCGCAAGGCGGGTTCGGATTTCGCGAAGTATGGCGGTCCGTTGACCGAACTCGCGATGCTCGGGGTCATCTCGTTGAAGTTCCCGGGCAAGAAGCTCGATTGGGACACCGCGGGGATGAAGATCACGAACTCAAGCGAGGCGCATGCATGGGTGCATCCGCCGTATCGCGCGGGTTGGAGCTTGTAGAAATGGCGGGCGCAGGTCCCTCGACCCCGCGGAACGGTCCGCAGGGCGGAAGGGGGCCCGCGTGGCGGTCCGACGGAGCCCGGTTCTGCGTGGGCAGCCGCGGCTCCGGTACTTCGGGCTGGTGTTTGGACGCTGGATCAGGTTGGACACGGGGGCGCACCCGGGCGGTGATCATCGTCCGAGCGCTCCCATGACGCCGACCGACAAGCTGCCACTCGACGCGCCGGTGACGGCGTTGCGCGGCGTCGGGCACGAGCGTTCGCTCCAGTTGGCGCGCCTGGGCATCCGCACCGTGGGGGACCTGCTCCTGCATCGTCCGCGACGGCACGAGGATCGACGGCATTTCCTGAGCATCCGTGAAGTGACTGGGAAAGGGGCCGTGACGGTGCGTGGCCGGGTTATGGCGATGGGCGTGAAGAAGTTCCGGAAGGGGACGCGTTCGGTCTTCGAATTGATTGTGGATGATGGAACGGCGCGGCTGCACTGCCGGTGGTGGAACCTTCCGTTTCTCGAGGAGCAGTTCGCGGTGGGGATGGACGTCATGGTTCATGGCCGGGTCGTGGAGTTGAAGCCGCGCACGATCGATCACCCCGAGACCGAGGTGCTTGAGGCTGGCGACGAGGCGTCGATCCACATGGACCGCATCGTGCCGATTCATCCGTTGACCGAGGGATTGTATCCGCGTTGGTTGAGGTCGCGGGTGTGGGACGTGGTCGAGCACGTGGCGTCGCGGGTTCCCGAACCCCATCCGGGCCTGGCCACGGGGGGATTGCCGACGCGTTCGGAGGCGCTGCAGATGCTGCATTTTCCGGGGGAGATGGAGGACGTGGAACTGGCGCGTCGCCGTCTTACGTTCGACGAATTCGTGGAATTGCAGATCGAGATCCAGGGGCGCCGGCGTCGTCTTGAGGCGCGGGCCTCGGGGATTCCGTGTTCCGGTGACAACCGGTGGATGCGCCCGTTCCTTGCGGGGCTCGGGTTCATGCTGACATCGGGGCAGACGTCGGTGCTGCGTGAGATCCGGCAGGACCTGGCGTTGGGTGTTCCGATGCGGCGTCTGGTGCAAGGCGATGTGGGGTCTGGCAAGACGGTCGTTGCGGCGGCGGCGGCGCTGATGGTGTTGGAGAGCGGGTTCGAGGTGGCGTTGATGGCGCCGACGGAAATCCTGGCTCTTCAGCATGAGCGGCGCTTCAGGGGTTGGTTTTCTTCTCTGGGGCTTCCCGTGGAACTCCGCACGGGATCGACGAAGACCACAAGTGGGGTCGATGGGGTGGGTGTTCGGATGACGATTGGGACGCACGCCCTGCTTGAATCGGGGTATGACCCGGAGCGGCTTGGGTTGGTGATCATCGACGAGCAGCACAAGTTCGGGGTGGGGCAGCGGGAGCAGCTGGTCCGCAAGGGACGCTATCCCCACCTGCTGGTGATGACGGCGACGCCGATTCCTCGGACCCTGGCGCTGACGCTTTACGGCGATCTCGAGGTGTCGACCCTTCGCGAGCTTCCGCCGGGTCGGGGTCGGGTGCGGACATTTGTTCGCGGACCCGAGCGGTTGCCGAGGGTCCTGGAGTTTGTGGGGGAGCAGATTGCGGCGGGGCGCCAGGCGTACGTGGTCTGTTCCAGGGTGGACGAGGATGATGGGGGTGCGGTGAAGGCGGTGGTGCGGGAGTTTGGGGAGTTGCAGAAGGCCCTGGCGCCCCATGCGGTGGGGATGCTCCATGGGCGGATGTCCGGGGAGGAGAAGGAGGCGGTGATGACGGCGTTTGGTGCGGGTCGGATCCAGGTGCTGCTCGCGACCTCGGTGATCGAGGTGGGCGTGGACGTGCCGAACGCGAGCGTGATGGTGATCGAGAATGCGGAGCAATTCGGGTTGGCGCAGTTGCACCAGTTGCGGGGTCGCATCGGGCGGGGCGGCCACGAATCGTATTGCGTGCTGGTTGCGGCGAAGGAGAGCCCGGAGATCCTGGCGCGGCTGAAGGTGCTTGAGGACAGCGTGGACGGTTTCGAGATTGCGGAGGCGGACCTGCGGTTGCGCGGGGCTGGGGAAATGCTGGGTCGGGCACAGAGTGGCCTGCCCCCGTTCCGGTTCGCGGATCTGGGGAGGGATCGGGAGTTGCTGGAGTTCGCTCGGACGAGTGTGGCGGCGCACCCTTCCGCGAGTCCCGGGTCCGTGGTTGGCAAAACCGCGGGGGATCGTACGGTGGACTCATGAAGTCTGCGTGGATCCTGGTCCTGATGATGGGTTGTTCCCTTGGGGTCGTTGGCTGCGGGTCCAAAAAGGATGCGGCGGCCGGGGAGAAGGCCGCAGGAACGGAGCCTGCCGGGAAGACGTCCCCGGGCGTGTCATCGGGCAATCCGCTCACCGCGCCGGTGGATTACCTTGGGGCTGTGGGAGCGGCGCAGAAGCAGGCGGCGCGTGTTGCGGACCTGACGCCGGTGCAGTTGGCGGTGCGGGCGTTTCAGGCTGGGGAGGACCGCATGCCATCGAATCTTCAGGAGATCGTGACGGAGGGTTACCTGCCGAAGTTGCCGACGCCGCCCAGGGGGATGGTGCTCGCCTATAATCCTGGGACGGGCCAGGTGAAGTTCATGCCAGCGCCGGCTCCGTAGGGTCCGTGGGTCGTTCTGGAAATGGGTCCTTGTTTCGGCTTCCCGCGCCTGCATCGGGAAGGTCAGACTGACCGCTCGATGTCCGAGACAGAATCCATCCGAATTCCCCCGCCGAACGGGCAGGTTACCACGCTTGACAACGGGTTGGTCCTGATCGTGGCCGAGGATCACAGTGCGCCCGTGGTTTCGGCGCAGGCGTGGTGTCGCGCCGGAAGCGTGGACGAGGGGCGTTGGCTTGGTGCGGGGCTTTCCCATGTGCTTGAGCACATGCTGTTCAAGGGCACCAGCACGCGGGGCGCGGGGCGGATCGACCAGGAGGTCCAGGATGCGGGTGGTCACATGAACGCGTACACGTCGTTCGACCGGACCGTGTATTGGATCAGCGTGCCGAGCACGGGGGCCCGGGTGGCGGTGGACATCCTCTGCGACATCATGCAGCACGCGACGCTGCCCGCGGACGAGTTGGTGAAGGAACTGGAGGTCATCCGGCGCGAGATGGACATGTGCCATGACGATCCGGGTCGGCGCTCGAGTCGGCGCCTGTTTGAGTCGGCCTACATGCGTAGTCCTCACCGGTACCCGGTGATTGGGATCCCGGATATTTTCGACACCATCACGAGGGAGGATCTCGTGGCGTACTACCGTGAGAAGTACGCGCCGAACAATCTGTTCTTCGTGGTGGCCGGGGATGTGGACGCCGGGGCGGTGGTGGCGCAGGTGCGTGAGTTGTTCGCCGGGGCGAAGGCGCGTGCGCTGCCGATGGTGCCACTGCCGGACGAGCCGAGGCAGACGGCGCCGCGGGAGGTGGTGGAGGAGGCTCCGTTCGAACTGGGGCAGACGCACATCTCGTGGCATATCCCGGACTCCCGGCATCCTGACGCGCCGGCGCTCGACGTGTTGAGTTTCGTCCTTGGGGCGGGTCGCAGTTCGAGGCTTCACCGCGAGGTGCGTGAGAAGGCCGGGCTGGTGCATTCCGTGGAGAGTTGGACGTACACGCCCGGCAATTCGGGGATGTTCGGGGTCAGCGCTGTCGTGGACGGCGACAAGTATTCCGAGGCGAAGGAGGCGATCCTCCGGGAGGTGGAGCGTCTGCGTGAGTCGCCTCCGACCCTGGCGGAGTTGTCGCGGACGGTGAAGCAGGTGATGTCGGGGACGCTGGCGGCGCGGAAGACGATGCAAAGCCAGGCCCAGGACCTTGGGGCGAGCTGGATGCTGATCCGGGATCTTGGTTTCTCGGTGCGTTATCTCGAGGCTGTGAGGGGGGTGACGTGCGAGGATCTTCAGCGGGTGGCGCGGCTTTATCTGACGTGCGAGAACCGGACGGTGGTTGCGTTGTTGCCGGAGGGTTCGCGGCCCGTGGTGAGTGTGGAGGAGACCAAGGCCGACAAGACGGCGGTGACCGAGGTCACCTTGTCGAACGGGTTGCGCCTGTTGGTGAAGGAGGACAAGAGGTTGCCGTTCGTCGAGTTTCGCGCCGTGTTTCTGGGAGGCGTTCTTGCGGAGTCGGCGGAGGACAGCGGTGTGACGGGTTTGATGACGAAGATGCTCCTGAAGGGTACCGCGAGCCGGAGCGCGGAGCAGATCGCGAGCGAGATCGAGTCGGTCGGCGGCGCCATCGACTCGTATGCGGGCAACAACAGTTTTGGCCTTTCAGTCGAGGTCCTCCACACGGACTTCGGCCTTGGCTTCGAACTTCTTGCGGATGTCGTCAGGCGGCCATCGTTTCCGGCGTCGGAGTTGGAGCGCGAGCGGGAGTTCCAGTTGGCGGGGATCCGGGATCAGAAGGATCACCTCCTGCAGAGTGCCGCTCGGGCGATGCGGCGGGGGATGTTTGGCGACCGCGGCTACGGTCTTGATGCGAGCGGCACGGAGGAGTCGGTGGGGACGTTGACCCTCGACGCCGTTCGGAAGTTCCATGGCCGGCTGACCGTGCCGAACAACTGCGTGCTCGCGGTGTTTGGTCATGTCGACGCCGAGGCTGTGCGTGCGGCTGCGGAGCGACTGTTGGGCGACTGGATGCCGGGAGACGCTGGCATGACGGGGATGCGGGCGTCCGAGCCGCTGACGGCGTCGGTGAGGCGTGAGGAGTACCGGGACAAGAAGCAGGCCGTCGTGGTGCTGGGGTTCCGGGGGGCGGACATGAAGTCGCCGGACCGGCATGCGCTTGAGCTCGTGCAGGAGTCGTGCAGTGACCTTGGGTCGCGGCTGTTCATGCGGATCCGCGATGAACTCGGGCTCGCGTACTACGTCGGGGCGCAGAATTTCGTGGGGTTGATCCCCGGTTGCTTCAGCTTTTATGCGGGGACGGAGCCGAGCAAGGCCGAGCAGGTGGTGGCGGAATTCCTCAAGGAAGTGGAGGCGTTGCGGGCGGAGGGGTTGACGGCGGAGGAACTGAAGCGGTCGAAGGCGAAGGTTGTCGGGCAGCGGAAGATTGCGCGGCAGGACCTGGGCAGCTACGCGATGTCGTGTGCCCTCGACGAGTTGTACGGGCTTGGCTTTGCGCATGGCGACGTGGAGGACCAGTTGATCGAGGCGGTGACGCTTGAGACGGCGCGTGACGCGGCGCGGCGTTATCTGGAGCCGGCGCTCCACGTGCTCGCCATCGTGCGGCCCGGGGCGAATCCTACAGTGGCCGCAGGCGTTGCCTGAGCTGTCCTGGCGAGATCAGGGGAAGATTCCGCTGGGGATACCGCGAGAGGATACGGATGCGCATCCTGCACACAGCCACGGCGTACTACCCGAGCGTTGGCGGCGCGCAGCTTCACTGGTTCACGATCGGCCGCATGTTGCGGGAGCGGGGCCACGAGGTTTCAGCGATCAGCCAGTGGAAGGATCAGCGGAACCGGTATCTCCTGGACTCGACGCTGTTTGCGCCGTGGGGCGATGACCGTTACGAGGTGGGCGGGATTCCGGTGCATCGGGTGCAGCCGACGGCGCTGGCACGGTGCTGGATGGCGCCGTTGATCCCGCTGTGTTTTCCGTTTCCGGAAATCGGCTATGCACCGATGAGCAGGTGGTTTGCGAAACGGTTCGCGGCGGTCACGGGGGAACTTGATGTGGTGCACAACATCAGGATCGGGCGCGAGCATCTCTCCTGGGCTTCGTGGCAACTCGCACAACGGCGTGGCGCGAAGTATTTCAACACGCCGAACTACAGCCCGCGCATGCAGTCGGGGCTGGGCCGCTTCGTGATGCGGAATTTCTTCCGGCTGCTGCGGAGATCCGACGGCGTGTTCGTCTTCACGCCTGCCGAGGCGGAGGAGATGGTGCGGCTTGGCGTCGCGCGCGAACGCGTGTGCCAGATTGGCGTCGGACCGCTCCTCTCGGAAACGTGGGATGTGGCGGGGTTCAAGGAGCGGTACGGGATCCGCCGGAACATGGTTTTGTTCCTTGGTCAGAAGCTTCCGTACAAGGGGTTTGACGTGCTGCTCGCCGCGGCGCCGAAGGTCTGGGAGACCCACCCGGAGACAAGCTTCGTGTTCATCGGGCCCCATTACAACGACAGCGAACGTGTGCTCGCGTCGCTCAAGGATCCTCGGGTCGTCGACATTCCGCGCGTCGACGCGATGGATCCGGTCAAGGCGTCGGCTCTCGCGGCGGCGGACGTCTTTGCGCTGCCCTCGCGTCAGGAGGGAATTGGCGGCGTGTACATCGAGGCGTGGGCGATGCGGAAGCCGGTGATCTGCTGCCGCATTCCGTTTCTCACGGTCGAGGATGGCGTGGATGGATTCATGGTGGGGCAGGATGCGTCGGAGATCGCGGGGCGCATCCGGCTGTTCCTGGAGCAACCCGAACTGGCGCGGAAGATGGGCGAGGCGGGGCGCGCGAAGGTGGAGCGGGAGTATTCCTGGGAATCGATCGTGACTCGCGTGGAACGTTTCTATCGCGAGACTCCGCGGCGTGGAGACAAGGCATGAAGAGGAACAAGCGTAGGATTGCGGCCATATTTGGAACACGCCCCGAGGCGATCAAGATGGCGCCGGTGGTGCTCGCGCTTCAGCGCGAACGCGGCATCGACTGCCGGGTGTGCGTGACCGCCCAGCATCGGCAGATGCTGGATCAGGTTCTCGAGGTGTTCGACCTGAGGCCCGATGCGGACCTGGACCTGATGCGCTCGGACCAGACGCTGGCTGATTTCACGGCGCGCGCGGTGAGTGCGATCGATCGTTATCTCGCCGAGGATGAGCCGGAGTTGGTGCTGGTGCAGGGCGACACCACGACCGTTTTTTGCGCGGCGCTGGCGTGCTTCTACCGGCGGATCCCGGTGGGCCACGTCGAGGCGGGTCTCCGGACCGGTGACATGGGTGCGCCGTGGCCGGAGGAGGCGAATCGTGTTCTGACGACGCGGTTGGCGGCACTGCATTTTGCGCCGACGCGTTGGAGCCGGGACAACCTGCGTCGCGAGGGCGTGCCGGCGAAGGCGATCAAGGTCACCGGCAACTCGGTCATCGATGCGCTGTTCCTTGCGCGGGAGCGGGCTGAGGCGCTGGAGGGCGGGGTGGGGGGATTGCCGCCGGAATGGTTCGCCGGGAAGCGCCGCGGGGCCGGACCCGAAATCGTCCTCGTCACCGGGCACCGACGGGAGAGTTTTGGCGATGGATTCGAGAACATCTGCGAGGCCATCGCCACCTTGGCCCGGGCGTTTCCGGCGGTCCACTTTGTCTATCCGGTCCACCTGAATCCGAATGTGCGGGCGCCTGTGAGCCGGATCCTCGGCGCGGACGGCGGGCGCCTGCCGAATGTCCATCTTCTTGAGCCGCTGTCGTACCTTCCGTTTGTGCGTCTCATGGCGCGAAGCCATGTGGTGCTCACCGATTCCGGCGGGATCCAGGAAGAGGCGCCGAGCCTGGGGAAGCCGGTGTTCGTGATGCGCGACACCACGGAGCGGCCGGAAGGCGTTGCGGCCGGGACCGTGAAGTTGGTGGGGACGCGCCGCGACGTGATTGTGCGCGAGGTTGGGCGGGTGTTGCGGAACCCGACGGCTTATCGCGCGATGGCGGGACGCAAGAATCCGTACGGTGACGGGCGAGCCTCCGAGCGGATCGTGAAGGCGTGCCGCGAGTTTCTTGGGATGAAGTGAGGGTCGTCAGCGTGTGGCCTGACGATAGACCTCGAGCGTTTCCTGCGCGCAGCGGTCCCAGTTGAACTTCCGGCCCTGCTTGAGTCCGCGGGTCGTGAGTTCCTCGCGCAAGCCGGGTTCGTCGAGCAGGCGCGTCACGGCGTCGAGATAGGCCTGCGGATCCTGCGTGGCGAGGAGCGTGGCATCGCCGGCGACCTCGGGAAGGCTTGAGACCGGAGAGCAGACCACCGGGCAACCGAGCCGCATGGCCTCCGCCACCGGCAGCCCGAAACCCTCGTACTTGCTCGGGAAGAGCAGCGCGCGGGCGCGGCGGTAGAGCCAGACCAACTCCGGGTCGGCGATGTGCCCGAGGTAATGCCAGCCACGCGGCGGTGCGCCCTCGCCCTCGAGGCCATGGAATCTTGCCCCGGCGATCACGAGGTCGGGGAGCGTCCTGCCGCGCGCCTGAGCTTCCTCGTACATGGCACGCAGCAGGCCGAGGTTCTTCCCTGGTTCAAGCGATCCCACGAACAGGAAGAAATCCACGGGAAGCCCCGAGAACTGGGGCGTCTCCTCGAGGCTCGATTCGTCGAAGTCGCAGCCATTGTGGACGACCTCGAGCATCGCCGGGTCGAAGCCCGCGAGTCGCACCATCTCATCGGCGGTGTGCCGGCTGATGCAAAGGACGCGCTGCGCCCTGCGGGTTCGCTCGAGTCCGGCGAGGGCCATGCGTCGGTGCCAGCCGCGAAAGCGCTCGGGAAAACGCAGGAAACCGATGTCGTGCACGGTGACCACGTGGCGGATTCCGCCGGGCGGATGGAGGAGCGGCGTGCCGGTCGAGTGGAGGAGTCCGCCTGCCGCGCGACGCAGGGCTGCGCGGGCGGGAAAGCCGGTCCAGATGAATTCCCGGTAGAACGTCCGCCATGCACGACGCGGTTGGCGAAACGCGAAGTTCTCCACGGGCCAGGCGAATTCGCTGAAGCGCCAGTCCTCGCGCCCGCCGACACGCCGCAGTCCGCCGAGCAGTCCGCGCACGTATCGGGCCACCCCGGCGCGGGTCGTGTAGAGGGCGTTGGTGTCGACGGCGACGTTCATGTTCAAAAACAGGAGCCTGTCACAAGGCTGGCGAGATGCCGCGTGAAGTGAGTTCACGGTAGGCCCGGAGGTAGTCGTCGGCCATTCGCGCCACGCCAAATTCGGCGCGGACGCGGATCGCGGCGGCCTGGCCCGCCTCGCGGAGACGGCCGGGTTCGCGGACCAACGCGGCGAGTTGATCGCCGGCTTCCACCGCTCGGCTCGGGTCGAAGATCCAGCCGGTGCCGCCGTCGATGACGATTTCCGGCACGCCGCCGACGCGTGCGGCGATCACCGGACGTGTCGCCGAACCCGCCTCCAGGAGCACCGTGGGAAACGGGTCGAATTCCGAGGACGGCACGATCAGGAGATCGACGGTGGCAAGGAATGTGGCGGGTGTGTCGACCCAGCCGATCCAGTGCAGGCGTGGCCACCAGGCACGGCCCGAGTAACGGGCGCGGAGTTCGTCGACCAACCGGTTGCCGTCGGGATCCTGGGCGCCTCCGGCCAGGTGAAGCTCCCACCCATCGGGCCGTGCCTCGCCGAGGCGGTCGAGCATCTGGAACAGGACCCGGAGTCCCTTGCGCTCGGAAAAGACCCCGAGGTAGCCGAGGCGGATCGTCGGGCCGGGTTCCGGCGGCGCCGGCGCCGGCGGATGGGGGATCCCGTTGCGGATGACGAGCAACCGGTTCGACGGATAACCGGCCAGGGAGCACGCCGAGGCGACGGCGCCGGAAACACACAAGACGCGGTCGAGTCCGCGCCGCGCGCAGAGCTTCATCACGCGACGGCGGCCGCTGGAGATATGCGGCGCGAGCGGATGATCGTGCAGCAGGCCGAGGGTCGGTCGTCGTGAAATCAGACCCGAGAGCGCGGTGGTTTCCCAGTCGCGCGCCGTCCAGCCGTGAAGCACGGCGAAGTTTCCCTGCCGCGCGATCCGGCGTACGGCGACGGCCTGCCGGAGCAGCCCGGGCAGCGTGAATTGCTGGTTCGACGGGATCCGGAAAGTGCGGGTGCCGGGCGGGAGGAGAGGGTCGAGCCTGGGATTGTCGGCGCGGGCGATGGCGAGGTGGATGCCGGCGGCCGCGGAGCCTTCGGCGAAGTAGCCGAGCATTTTCTGGGCGCCGGCGCAGAACACCGACTCGCCGTGGATTACAAGTGTGCGCACGGCATCAGGCGCGCACGGCCGGCTTGCGCGCGAGATAGATGAAACCCTCGGTGCCGGGGCCGCCTGCGTCGTCGGGTTCCTGATGGACCGGGACGAGGCCCGCGGACCGGAGCGTGGCGAGGACTTCATCGGCCGGGGTGAAGAAGACCTCGAAGACCACGGAGCTGCCGTGTCGCCATTTGCGGTAGGCCTTTGCGAGGCCGAAGGGCAGGGCGTCGACGAGTCGCTGCCGGAGCGACGCCGCGCCAGTGCCGGGCTGGGGGCGTGAACAGAGCTGGAAGACGACCCAGCCACCGGGGCGACACAGGCGGGCGAACTCGAGAAGGTAGCCGCGGGCGAGCGGCCACGGCATGTGCTGGAGGCAGATGTGCGAGTAGCAGAGATCGAACGACTCCGAGGGCAGCAGCGCGAGATCGGGGGCGGTGTTGACGATGAACCTGAACCCGTCGCGGCCTGCGGCGATGCGTTGCGCCTGGCGGATCATCGGCTCGGAAATGTCGACACCCGTGACGTGGTCGGCGTGGGGCTTCCAGGCATGGCTGAGGCGGCCGACGCCGCAGCCGAAATCGAGGACGCCTGGGAATCGTCCCGGCCCATCGGGGCAGCCCGCAAGGAGGGCGCGGGCCCGGGCGACATCGGCTTCGCCCGTGGCAAGGAACTCCTGGAGATTCCAGCGTCCGCCGCGCTTGTCCGGATGACTCACGACAGCCCAGAGGGGGTCCTCGGCGCCGAGCGTTTCCCAGACTTGCCGGAGTTTGGTGAGGTCGTTGCTCATTCCTTGGAACGTGGAGCGTGGACGATGGGGGCAGGTGAACGGTGGGTCGACTGGGATCACGCGGGCTTCAATTCGGGGGCGAGTGCCGGGGGTGGGGTTTCTGATTCCGGAGCGGCTGCCTCGCGTGCGGAGGCGCGGGCCGAGAGGATGCCTCCGTTGAGTGAGATGCTGAGGCCGACGAGGCCGGTGAACGACGCCATGTCGAGGTCGAACTGCCCGTAGACGCTCCAGTAGAAGATGAATCGGGTGAGGAACGAGGCGAGCAGGAAGCGGTTGAAGATGCGGAGGCGCGGGTCGCCGTAGCGGTAGTTGCGGCTGAGCGCCCGGATGCTCGCCACGCTGAACCAGAGGAAGGCGCCCAGGCCCCAGACACCGAAGGGGATGATGAGGGTGAGGAAGCCGTTGTGATAATTGCCGCTGATGATGGTATCCTCGTACGAGGCCCGGAGGAGTCCTCGGCGATGGGCCTCCTGGGTGAGGTAATAGTCGGTGCCGGAGTAGCCGAAACCCTTCCCCAACCAGAGGTAGCGCGGCACTTCCGGGAAGACCGCCCTCCACATCTCGAAGCGCCAGTCCAGCGTGCCGGTGGCGTCGTGGCGTGCGACGGGATCCACGTCGACGAGGGGCAGGATGCTGAGGGATCGTTGAACCGCGAGCGGCATTGAACGGATGTTCGGAAGCAGCGCGGCGATGAACAGCCCGGACAGCCCCAGGGTGATCGCGAGGACCTTGGTGCGGTGAAGGCCCTCGAGGAAGAAGAGGAGCGTGAACAGGAGGGCGGTGAGGACGATGTACGATCGATAGCCGCCGAGCATCGTGCCGCCGAAGGCCGCGATGGCGAAGAGCATGCGCCAGGGCCGTGAGAGGTCCAGGATCCCGGAGATGCCGTAGCGGAGCATGAGGAAGTTCAGCACGGCCCACGCCGCCCAGCACACGCCGGTGAGGCGCACGAACGAGCCGATGTATTCCGAGATGGCCTGGAGGAGGGCGACGTCGGTGGAGAGGATGAGGAACGGCCATTCCCAACCCATTGCGTAGGCCAGATCGCCGATGGCCGAAGTGACGGCGGAGAGAAGAAACAAACCCCCGATGAGGTTGACACGCTCCACGGGGATTTGCCGGGAGATCAGGGCGAAGAAACCGATGACGCCGAAGAAGGCACCGGCGTATCGACGGGCGCCCCACATCTCGCCACCGAAGGCTCGTCCCGCGATGCCGCCAGTCAGCGCGGCGGTGATGAGCATGATCGCCGCCAGCACGAGCAGCGGGGCCGTCACGGACTTGGCCGGCAGCATGATGGGCCGACGGACCATCGCGCGGTTCACGACGGCCATGAGCACCGTGAGGGCCACGAGCGCCATCGCCAGGGTGGGGCGGCCCGGAAGGAAGAACACGACGAGTGCGGAGTTCCAGGCGGCGATGAGGGACTCGTGGTAGAAGCGGAGGATGACCGGGGCGAGGCCGAGCCCGACGATCATGGCGAGCGTGAGCAGGCTGGTCGGGGCGGTGGGGTCGGCGACGCTGACCCCTACAATGACCGCGATGGGTATCGCGACCATGTAGAGGGCCACCCACGCTGGCAGGCCAAGTTGTCGAAACATGATCGGACGATACTTCCGGTCGTTAACGTGCCCGGCAAACTCTTTTGCGCTGCTCAGTTAAGGATTGTCAAAACGCTGGTTCCTGTCACCCTCCGCGCGCCTGTCCGGCAGCTTGTCGCTCCCACGGTCTGGTAGATCTTCAGGTGAACGTTGTTCAGTGATGATTCGAAACCCGGTGGTCGGGAACAGTCTGGAAGGATGAGAGTCAAACTGGGACGGCTTTAGTCATCATGAACAACAAACTGTACGTGGGAAACATTTCCTACAACACCACCGAGAACGACATGCACGATGCATTCTCGGCGCACGGCACCGTGCTTGAGGCCAACCTGATGGTCGATCGTGAAACCGGCCGCCCGCGCGGTTTCGGCTTCGTCACCATGAGCACTCCCGAGGAGGCCGAGAAGGCCATCGAGGGAATGAACGGCGCTTCGCTCGATGGTCGCGCGCTGACTGTCAACATCGCCCGTCCGCGTGAAGAGCGAGCTCCCGGCGGCGGTGGCGGCGGTGGTCGTGGATTCGGTGGTGGCGGCGGTGGCGGCGGCGGCGGTGGTGGTGGCCGCGGCTTTGGGGGCGGTGGTGGTGGTGGTGGTGGCGGTGGCGGTGGCGGTGGCGGTGGCGGTGGTGGTGGTGATGGCGGCGGCGGCGGTCGCGGCGGCGGCGGTTGTGGCGGGCGTGGTAGGGTGCTGGATGAAGGGTTTAGGGTTGGGGTG
>CAIMTB010000109.1 GCA_903844265.1 uncultured Verrucomicrobiota bacterium | reverse complement strand
TGGCGCCGGTAGACCGGCCAGGCGTAACTCTCGATGTCCATCGTCGGCGAATGACCCACGTTGAACAAGGGCAACACCCGATCCAGCGTCCGCCCCTCGCCCCTCGCAAAGCTGACGAACGGCCACGGAGCACTCCACTGGTGGAACTTCCCCTCCCGGTCATCCGACCACGATACAAACGGCCAAAGGACCGAAGTCTGGTCCCGCTCCGGCGACCGAAGAATGTGATACAACGGCATCACCGCGTCGACCTGTTGCGGATTCGAGGTGCCAATCCCCAACCGGTCGTGAAACCACACCGGCCACAACGCGAAGCGCATGTCGTGCCCCCCCACAACCTCAGCCTCGTCCATCGAGTTCGTCCGCGTCGTCGGCTCCAAATGCTCGTGCCCAACCAGCGGCCACACCTTCCAGCCGTCCAAACCCGGGCCGCTCCGGATCTGCCCGAACGGAAACAGGATGTTCTCGGTCGTCGCCAACCCACGCTTCGTCTCCACCCAGAGCGGGAAGGCCGCGAAGCGAACCTCGTCCAGACCCAGCCGGTTCTTCAACGTCCCGTACAGCGGGAGCACCCCCCAATAGCGGCGCGCCGGATCCGGGGCGTCCTGGTAGAAGAAGAACGGAAAGACGCTGAAGCGCTTGAGTTCCTTGTCATCGATGGTGTCAACCCGGCTGCCATTCAGCCACTGGCCAACTTCCCAGCGCATGTCGCGCCCGTACTTCCTGTAGCTGAACAACGGCGGCAACACCCGCACCATGTCCCGCTCTCCATCCGCCGACCGGACCTCCGACACGAACGGCGGAAAAGCCCAGACGGTTTCACCATCCCGTTCTGCGTCGTAATAAAACGGCCCCGCCGCCTCGCATCGGAACCCGGGCTCAAGGGTCAGCGGAAAGGTGTGGATCAACGGCCCCGCCGAATACCCGGACCTCACACCCGACGCCAACCCCGGCGCCGGATCACCCGCCATCGCCTCCGGGAACCCGACAACACACCCCGCCGCCGCGACTCCGCCGAGGAGGCTACGCCATGGGCGCCAGGGGGTTCGAGGTTTCGATCGCATCGAAGGGACGGGAGTTAACAGCCGGAAGCCCCAGGGCTCAACCGACAAAATGCCTCGTTCCCCTCACCGCCGTCACAACGGCACATCCACCACCACCTCCGTGGCCCCAACCGCAAGATCCGTGATCGTCACCCGTCCATCAGGCCAACGAACCCACACCGCATCCGCCCCGACAGGCCTTGCCAGGACCACCACCGAACTGCTCTGCGATCGCCACCCAGATCCCGCCAGGACGGGGCGCGCCGGTCCAAGACCCGCAACCCCTCGCATCCGGACCATCGCGCCGATGCCATCCGGATTCCCGGGCCGTCCACGCAGGCGCACCCTCACCCCCGGCACAGCGCGTTGATTCCGGAAATACTTCGTCTCGCCCCCATGCTGCCCAACCACCAGGTCCAGACGCCCGTCCCCATCAAAATCACCCATTGCCGCACCCCGCTGTTCCCCGTCCAGGCGCAGGCCGGAAGCAGCCGCGTCGACCGGTTCCAAGCGCCCGCCGCCAAGTCCCCGCATCAACAATCCCTGCCCCGCGTCCAGCTGCGGGTCTGGCCAGGCCAGCCCAAAGCAGTTTTGCGCGAGGAAAACATCCTCCAGCCCATCGCCATCGAAATCCGCCACCAGAACTCCAAACGCAGGTGAATACTGGGCCTCGTCCGGCAGCGCGACCGCCTCAAAGCGCCCTGCACGATTCAAGAAAACCGTGGAAGCCAGCGTGACGGCCTCCGCTCGGCGCGGTTCCCGGGAAAACGAGCGCAGCACCTCGGGCAGGGTCGCCTCCGCAAAGCCCCGGTGCGTGGGAAACCGTTCCCGAAGCACCGGCAACACGGACTGAAGTTCATCGAGCGATCGGCGCAGCGCGAGAACCCCGCGCAAAGGATCCCACTCGGTTTCGAGAAGATCCACCCCATCGCGGCCCGACAGATCGCCATACAGCAGCACGGCCGGATGCGCCGGTGACGCCGTGAGCGCGCTGTTCAACCCCCAGTTCCCAGCCACGATGTCGAGTCGCCCATCCCCGTCCACATCTCCCAGGGTAACCCCCAGCCAGAGTCCCGCGGACCCGCTCAAACCCCACTCCTTCGTGACTTCCCGCAATCGCCCGGAGTCATTGCGGAAGACTCGGATCGGGGCCCATTCACACGCCAGCACGAGGTCTTCGTCTCCATCGCCATCCAGGTCCCCCCACACCGCCCCGTTCACCACGCCGACATCCCGCAAGACCGCGCAACCCGCCTCATCGGGCATCCACCGTCCCTGCTCACGCCGGAAGATTTGCGACGGCGCAGCCTCGGGGTACCGACCCGGAATTGCGGCACCGCCCACGAACAGCTCCAACATCCCGTCTCCGTCGAGATCACCCAGGGCGAGCGGGCCCGGAACGATTCCAAATCCCGTCAAGGGCTGGGCGCCGGGAATCCCCCCGCTCCGCGGAGTCAGTTCGACGACCGGACTCGCCCCGCCAGAAACCTCGTTCATCGCGAGGCCGACGAACGCGTGCGGGGTGCCATCCCCACCCGCTGAACGCAGGGTGACGAGGCCCGAGACATCGCCGTTGTGGAAAAACGGGATCGGCAGCGCCGGCGCGATGGCAAAACCACCGCGGGTATCATTGGTATAAACAGAGACGGTCTGGGCTTCACCGCTGCTGATCAGAAGATCCGGCCAACCATCCCCATCCCAGTCGGCAACCGCAATTCCAGGACCGCCCTGGGAAAGTCGTCTCGGAAGAAACGGCTGCCGGGCGAAGTCGTCGAAATCTGCGCGACGATGCAGGTGCCCCAATCGACCCGGGATGTCCTCGAACAACGGTCGGACCGGTGCGCCTGGCGCAGCGTCGATCGGCTTCGGGCCGGAGGCGCCCGCTTCGTCAATCTCGTATTCCCTGTCCGGAAAGACCGCCGTCAGGGTACTGACACCGCCGCCGCGCCAGAGCACCTCGAGAGTCATCCCGTTCGTGGACGAACCTGAGGCAAACACGATCCTCATTTCGCTCCCCGAAAGGTACCGGCCTCCGGCGATCATCTCCTGCTCCTGCAGCGGCACGGCCCCGCCGCGCAACCGGACACGCGCGCCGACGCCGTCCGTGTTGGGCCCCGCACCCCGAAGACGCACGGCGACACGATGGCCCGTGGCCTCGTTGCGATACCAGCCGGCCGCGGCATTGAGATTGTTCACCACCACGTCGAGATCGCCGTCCCCGTCGAAATCGGCCAGCGCCATCCCCTGGTGAACCCCAGGTTCCTTCACCCCCCAGGACCCGGTTGTCTCAGCGAAACGGAAACCACCCAGGTTCCGGAAGGCGACGATCGGCGAAGCCAACGGCGGATACAGCCGCCCATGCTCCATCATCTCACGGGTGAAAGCCCGCTGCCGGCTCGCAGGATCCGTGTGCGCGGTCCACGCATGCTGCAGACCGCGAATGCGCTCGGTTGCGTCCAGGTCCTGGATGTCCCGCCGATGACCCGTCGGAATAAGCAGGTCCTCATAACCATCCAGGTCGACGTCGAGAAATATCGGCTGCCACGACCAACCCGAGCTCGCAAGCCCCGCGAATTCCGAAATCTCCGCGAAGGTCCCATCGCCTCGACCCCGGTAACAGCTGTTCCGCATCACCTGCGGCCGATCCTGCGGGAAGTCGATCCCGACCGGCAGACGCGTCTGGGCGACGGCCTGACGACGCCGCACACGCGGATCCGGATCCACCATGTCGACCACCAGGAAGTCGAGGTGCCCATCGCGGTCGAGATCCGCGAAGTCCACGCCCATGGAATTCTCACTCGTGTGACGGAGGGCACGACTCGGAGCGAGACGGAAACGGCCCGGACCAACACCCATCCACAACCGGTCGGGGGTCGCATAGTCGTTGCACACATACAGGTCGGGCCGCCCATCCCCGTTCACATCGCGGAACGACGCGCTCAACCCCCAGTCCCGCGGCGCTGACCCGAGCCTGTTTCCATGCTCATCCTCGAACGCCCCGCCGGTCCACGAGACCTCGGTGAAATGAGCGCGGCCATCGTTGAGATAAAGCACGTCGGGTTCCCCCGACTCGATGAGCCCCGTCGGCCCGACCACCAATCGGCCGGCGTACTTCGGATGCAGTTCGGTGCGGCCCCCAACCCGCCGCGCCTCGACGTTGCTGTTGTCACGAATGTCCTCGGCACGATACCGCGTGACGTAGAGATCCAGGGTGCCGTTGTCGTCGACGTCCGCCAGAGCCAACGTCGTGCTGCCAGGGCGCCCTCCCAGACCCGCCTCGGCAGTCGCATCCCGGAATTGCCCACCTTCGTTCAGGTAGCAGAGAACCCCGTGCGACAGGGTCGAAATCAGGAGGTCGGGTCGACGATCCCCGTTCAGATCCACGAAGACCGCCCCGCGACAGACCTCGCCGGAGATCCGCAACCCGACCGATTCGGTGACGTTGGTGAACCCCCACTGGCCGAGATTCCGAAACAGCGCCGAGTTCCCCGCCAGGCCGCAGAACAAAACATCCGGCTTCCCGTCCCCGTCAAAGTCACCGACTGCCACCCCGCTGCCGTTCTCCAAGACGCGGTTGGATGCCGCGGAGAGGTCATCGAGGGAATTGGTGAACACCGCGCCCATGAACTGGGCGGCCATCTTGCTGAACCCGACTCGCGCCCCACCTGCGGTCCGCTCGACCGGGAGCGCGCGCCAGCGAACCCCTGGCTCCTCATGCCAGGCAAATCCTCCGCCGGCCTCGGCGTCCGCGCAGGCCGCATTCAAGCCCGTCAGGACAAGGAGGCTGGACGCCAACCCGACCTTCACCCATCGGGACCCCAAGCCCTGCGTGGATGGGCGCCGTCCGCGACCACCGGGGGAGCCACCCACGGGCGGGGTCGAGGAACCGGCACCCTCCGGCGAGGCATGCCTCATGGAGGCGACCGGACGATCCTGGGTCATGGGCAAAAGAAGGCCGGGCCCGAAGGCCCGGCCGTGGATCAATCGCCATTCTTCAGGCTCCTTCAGGCGGATGAAGCCGCATCCGAGGGAGCCATCGTGGACCCGGATTACTGCGAGACGCGGTAATACTGGGCCGAGCCGCTCGCCGCTGCGGAATACGGACTGGCAGCGCCGCTGACAGCGACCCATGGCCCCGTGACGGCGGCCGCGGATTCGAGGACGCCACCGCCCTGCCATTCGATCGACAGGCCTGCCGCCGTGCGGGCGACCTTGAGCGTGGCAGGATCGGATGCGAACGAGCCGCCTTCCTTGCCCGCCTTGAAGTGCGCTGCGATGCGCTCTGCCGGGATGGCCTTCGCAAAGATCGCGACTTCGTCGATCTCACCCGTGAAGTGGTTGCCTGTGGCGTCGAAGGCGCCACCGCCACCGACATGGACGTTGTAGGTCGAGCTGCCGTAATTGGAAGCCGTCGCAGTCGCCTGGTTGACGAACTTGCCGTCGAAGTAATTCTTAACGCTCTTGCCATCACCGATGGTGGCGACGTGGTGCCACGTGCCGTCGGGGAAGGAATAGGGTGTATCCAGGGATCCGCCGCCGGGTGTCCAGATCTGGATCGTGTTCGGATTGATGAACCCGTACTCGACCGCGTCGTTCTGCCCCACGATGCCGATGCGGTTGCCGAAGGTTCCCGGATCCGCAACGCGGTTGGCCGGCTTCACCCAGTACTCCAGCGAGAACGAGGGGAGGTTGTTCAGGAGCTGCTGCTGGGCATCCACCCAGAGGAGATCGGTCGGACCGGTGAACTTGCCGGAGCGATTGTCGGTGGCGAAACCCAGGAAATCGCCGGGACGCGGGCCATCGCCGGAACTCGCGTTCGCGGGAGTCGAGTCATCGGGTCCTGCGCCCGTCATCCAGAGCCCGTCCGCCGCGGCACCCGCGGTGCCGAGGTTCTTGGTCTTCTGACCGGTGGATTCCTCGAACCGGTAGAACATCACCGGGCCGTCGGCGAGGATCACGTCGGCATAGGTGACGACGTTGACCTTGAAGGTGATCGTCGTGCCCGCCGAAACCGTGTTCCCGAACAGATCCTTCACGCCACCCAGAGTCAGGGTGTAGGAAGCGCCCGCCGTCAGGCTGCTCGTGGTGAGGAGGACGGAACTGCTTGAGGCGGTGGCGGTCGAAACCGTGGCGCCGGCCGAGAGGGAGTAGTTCGCCTTGTTGCCAGCCGTGGCGGCATCCAGGGATTCATCGAACACGACAATCAAGGAATTCAGCGAGGAGGCCTGAACCTTGGACACCTTCGGCGCGAAGGTGTCGGCGGCATACGTCACGACAGCATCGGAGCTGGTCACGCTTTGGCCGCTCGGAGCGGTGGCAACCGCGGAATAGGTGCCGGTGTCAGCGGCGGAAGCCGAGGCGATCGCATAGGTCAGACCCGTGGCGCCGGGGATGGCGGCGCCGTTCTTGCGCCACTGCACCTGAACAGGAAACCCATAGGCCACCGGGATCACGCTCGCCTGGATGCTGAGTTCGGCGCTGCGACCCTGGAGCAGCTGCGGAATTCCCTGGGGCTGCTTGGTGATCTGGGGGGCGCCCAGGCTGGGCTTCGCGTTCGCGCCAATCCACGCGCCGGAGATCGGCGTGAGAGCCGCGGCCGCGGTCGTGTCACCGACTTTGCGCATCGCCACCTGCAGGAAATCACCACCACCACCTTCCTTCACCATGGCGACAAACGCGTACTTCTTGCCCTGAACCAGGGAGATCGCCGCGGAGGTCCGAGGCTCCCCGTCGACAGGTTCCCGGAAGGCGTTGCAGCAGCCGGTTTCTTCGCATGCGGGAGTGCCGCTGATGTCGGGCGCCGTCTCGCTGGAACTTAGGTAGAACGCCGACGCATCATCGCTGCGGATGAAGAAATTATAGCTCCCGGTCGCCTGGGCGACGATGAAACCGGTCACCCGGGCACCGTAATTGTCTCCGTAGCCGTTGGGGGTCTCGAGCGCGCCGAGCAACTGCACGTTGTCAGGCGAGTTGGGGAACTTGGGATCATCCACGAGCAGGTTGACCGCGGTTCCCGAGATGCCGTGATAATACTCGGCCTTCACAACGCCCGCGGCGAAGTCGGTCGTGAACGAAGCCACCGTCAGGACCGCCTCACTGCTGGTCAGAGTGCCCGCCGATGTGGAGATCACGGCCTTGATCTTCGCGCCGTTGTCACCCGCGGCCGCCACCAGGCTGATCGAGGCGGAGTTGCTGTCCGGAATATCCGTGCCGTTCTTCTGCCACTTGATGCTCGTGAGCGTGGCCGGCGGTGGCACGTCGAAACCCACCGAGAAACTGGCGGTGCCACTCGCGAACACAAAGGCTTCCTGCGGTTGCGCGAGGATGGTCGGCGCGGACGCGAGCCCGAACGGCGAAAGCATCGAACCGGGAATCGGCAGCGACGCATCGATGGAAACCGACAGGTTGTCGCCGCCGCCGCCTTCCT